>CAZYZM010000070.1:0-1005 GCA_964651935.1 uncultured Candidatus Saccharibacteria bacterium | reverse complement strand
CAGGCCGTATGCTGCTACTTGAGCAGGTGGTGCTCCGGATGGAGGCTCTCGTCGAGCGAACGGGGCCTGTGGAATACAGGATCCCAGTCCTCGCCCGACCGGCTCTTTTCGACCGGAGGGGGCGAGGGCTGGTCGTCCTCATGGTCGTGAGGCTTTTCTTCGAGCATCGCGATTCCTTTCGTCGTACCGGAATGGTCTGGGCACTATTATACCTGATTTCAAGAGATGCGTAAAGCTGCTACGCGACGCCGATAGCGGCTTTCACCTGGCTCATCTTCTCGCTTGCGACGGCCGCGGCCGCTTCCCCTCCGCGTGCGAGCGCTTCCTGCACCATTTCCGGCGCCTGCATGAGCTCTTCGTAGCGTGCGCGCAGCGGCGCGATGAAGGCGTCGAGATCCTCGATGAGCGCTTCCTTCAGCGCCTTGTACTTCCCTTCGTGCTCGGCATAGAGCGGGTCCAGTTCGGCCTCGCTCTTGAGAAGGCGGTGGATGGCGTAGACGTTCTCAGGGCGTCCCGCGCTCGAGTCGGTAACGATTCCCATGACGCGGTCGGCGATGGTAGCGCGGTCGGCGAAGAGCGGGATGGTGTTTCCGTAGCTCTTGCTCATCTTGCGGCCGTCGGTGCCCGGCACCGTCGCGACGCTCTCGAGGATGTGCGGCTCGGGCAGCGGGAAGGTCTCGCCGAAGACGCGGTTGAATTTCTCCGCAGTGTCGCGGGCGTACTCGATATGCTGCTTCTGGTCCTGCCCTACCGGAACTATCGCGGCCTCATAAAGGAGGATGTCGGCGGCCATGAGCATCGGGTAATTGAACGTGCCGACGCTGATTTCCTTGTCCTTCGCCTCGGCATCCTTGAACGCATGCGCGCGCATGAGGTACGGCATGGTCGTGAGCGTGTCGAAGATCCAGGTAAGCTCGGTGTGCGCCGGCACGCTCGACTGCTTGAAGAGGGTCAGCTTCTGCGGGTCGAGGCCGACGGCCATATAGGCGGCGGCGAGTTCGAGCG
>CAZYZM010000069.1:0-1012 GCA_964651935.1 uncultured Candidatus Saccharibacteria bacterium | reverse complement strand
CGAACACCATCTCGATCGGGTTCAGGTCCGGGCTATACGGCGGCAGGAACCGCAATTCGGCGCCCGCGGCCTCGATCAATTGGCGGGTGCGGGCACGCTTGTGGCTTGAGAGATTGTCCATCACCACCACATCGCCCCGGCGAAGCTGGGGCACCAGCACCTGCTCGACAAAGGCTTCGAAGATGTCAGCGTTGACCGCGCCGTCCACCAGCGTCGAACACGCCATCCCCTCCACCCCCAGCGCAGCGACCAGCGTCGTGGTCTTCCAATGTCCGTGCGGCGTTTTGTCGATCAGTCGCTCACCTCGCGGCGACCGCCCCCGCAGCCGGACCATGTTCGTTTTCGCCCAGGTTTCATCGATAAACATCAGCCGGCGCGAGTCGTCGTCAGGCTGCTGGGCCTTCCACTGTTCGCGTCGCTGGGCGACGTCGGGTCGATCCTGCTCGGCCGCATGAATCGTCTTTTTTTAAAAGTCATCCCCAGACGCTGCAGCGCCATCCCCACCGCCGACTCACAGCAGTCCGCACCCAGCCGCTGGTGCAGTTCCCGGATCGTGGCGTCGGGCTGCTGGGTCACCAGTTCACGCAGCCGATCCAGGTCGATCTTCACGACTCGCACGCCGCCCATGGGGCGTGGCGTGGTCTCGCCGCTCTCGCGTCGTCGCTGCTTGACCCGCCTCGCCCAGGCCGGGCTGACCTGGAATACCTCCGCGATGTGTTTGGTCTGCATCCCTCGGTCGTACGCGCCCAATACGCGATCACGCAAGTCCTGATCGTAAGGTGCAGCCATCCTTGGCTCCTGTGCTTCTGGGGACTCACCGAAACTACCAACGTATGCCCAAACGCGCAATACCTAACATGCGCCGAACGGCAATACGCTTGGGGTGGGGATGCTCTATCCGGTATTGGCGCGCTCAGGGTGCGCCGCCGAGGCCCGATGTCGACCACGGCCGAACCACACTCTGTCGGCGCGCGACGATCGAGCGATGGCTTGACGACGGCCCTGATCTCGA
>CAZYZM010000068.1:0-1360 GCA_964651935.1 uncultured Candidatus Saccharibacteria bacterium | reverse complement strand
AGATGATCGTCTTCCTCAACAAGGTAGACATGGTCGACGACAAGGACATGGTGGATCTCGTCGAAGAGGAAATCCGCGACCTCCTTACCCAGCAGGGCTTCGACGGCGCGAACACGCCGGTCATCAAGGGTTCCGGCCTCAAGGCTCTCGAAGCTACGAGCGCGGACGATGAATGGGCGCTCAAGGTGAAGGAGCTCGCCGACACGATGGACAGCTACTTCGAGGTTCCGGAGCGCGAGCTCGACAAGCCGTTCCTCATGCCGGTCGAGGATATCTTCTCGATCGAGGGCCGCGGCACCGTGGTTACGGGCCGCATCGAGCGCGGCATCGTGAAGGTCGGTGAGGAAATCGAGATCGTCGGCCTCCAGCCTACGGTAAAGACGACCGTCACCGGTATCGAGATGTTCAACAAGCAGCTCCAGGAGGGTCAGGCTGGCGACAACGCCGGTATCCTCCTGCGCGGCACGAAGAAGGAGGACGTCCATCGCGGCCAGGTGCTCGCGAAGGTCGGTTCCGTGACCCCGCACACCGAGTTCGAGGCCGAGGTATACGTTCTCGGCAAGGACGAGGGCGGACGCCACACGCCGTTCTTCTCGGGCTACAAGCCGCAGTTCTACGTCCGCACGACGGACGTGACCGGCGAGGTTACCCTTCCGGAAGGAAAGGAGATGGTCATGCCGGGCGACACCGTGACCTTCAAGGTCAAGCTCACCGCACCTATCGCGCTCGAGGACAACACCCGTTTCTCAGTCCGCGAAGGCGGCCGCACCGTCGGCGCCGGCGTGGTAACGAAGATCGTCGCGTAAGCGGCCGGTCTCGATTAGCAAACTCGTATGGCTACCACCCCAGCAAAGAAGGCAGCACCTAAGAAAGCAGCGAAATCTGCTGAAGCGGCTGCCGAGCCTAAGCTCCGCATCCGCGTGCGTGCCTACGAGCACAAGATCCTCGACCTGTCCGTAAAGCAGATCATGGATACGGCCAACCGCTTCGACGCCAAGATCGTCGGCCCGGTGCCGCTTCCGACCGAGATCAAGCGCTGGACCGTGAACCGCTCGACGTTCGTCCACAAGGACGCCCGCGAGCAGTTCGAGATGCGCATCCACAAGCGCCTCATCGATATCCTTTCGCCCAACCCGAAGGTCATCGAGGCGCTGACGAACCTGAACCTTCCGTCCGGTGTTACCATCGACGTGAAGATGGTCTAAGCGAACGCTCAAGAAAAACCGCCCATCCGTGGGCGGTTTTTCTGTATCCTGCGTTTCCGCGGTTCATCTCTCCTTTACGCGCACCTGTATATAGTGCTGACAGCCTCTTGGAGACAATCCTCCACCAACGAGGGCCTGGGTCACCGCCCTGAGCC
>CAZYZM010000067.1:0-1380 GCA_964651935.1 uncultured Candidatus Saccharibacteria bacterium | reverse complement strand
CGACCGCCACCACCGCAGATGTCCAATCAAGTACGTTCTTAGCGTGTTCGTCCATAGGCTTCTCACTGCGTCATATTTCCTGCGAGGTTTCCGCGTAACAACGCAGCCAAGCCGCTATCCGGTTGGAGCATTGGGGTGTAGTTGGGATTGCCCGCCAGTGCCTGATACGGGCCGGACATAATCATTGAACGCACGAGAGGTCGGCCAAGCATCAAACCAACTAGGGCAGGGACGTTTCCGCCTGCCACCATCGATCCAGCGCCAACATCCAGAGGGCTGATTAACGGCTGGCTGCCGATGCTCTCCGGGGTCTTCAAATCGTGCGGGAAAGCCTTGAAGGTCCGGGCGATGGTTTCCAGCCCACCACCCAAGGGCCTGCCCTTATCCGACAGCGCAGAAAACACGCGGGCGTTTACAGTGCCGGATGCTTCGTTTAGCGCGGACTCGACATCATGCGTGCGGGCGATGGTCGTACGCGCTTCACGGAAGTTCTTGATGAGATCGGCCTGCCCCGTCTTAGACAGAGACCGTTCTATGAACCGCTCCAGGATGTCCGCCGCCTTGCGCTGGGCGTCAGCAAGCGCAACCTGCTGCCCAGGCTTCTGGGCTCCGAAAGAGCCCTTGTAGTTCTGCTTGGCTTGGAAGCGCAGGTCTTTTATCAGCTCAACCAATGCCTCGGGTTGGTGGATGTCTTTGCTGCCAAGCGCGTCCTTCAGTTCATCAATACCCGGGTTCTTCACCAAGTCCGGGTACTCCTTGGAAGCCCGCGCTACGGCGCTATCCAGAGAGTCGATGTCCGACTTGAGTTTTGCGTCAGCCTTGAATGGCTGCGGCACGCTCTTGATTGCCTCATACGCTTGTCCGGCTTGATCCCGGATACGGGACAGGCTCATCTCGTCCAACGGTTCATTCGGCCCAAGACCAACAGCCCGTTTGGCGATGTTTGTCGTGACTTCCGCATTCTTAGCGGACGCCATCTGGCGAGTAGACAGTTTTCCTGCCCAACCTTCCAGAAGCCGGTTAGTAGTCGTGGGGTTCGTCTCAGCAGGAGAGAATCGGTAGCCTTCCTTGCGAGCCTCTTCAAGTGTTGCGTCCCGCGTTGCGTTAGCCTGTTGCCTATTCGCCAGCGTCTGTCCGCGAGTCGCCTGATAAGCGGCGCTTCCGGCCGCAGGAGCAAGAGCGCCAACCATCGCGCCAGTCTGTCCGCCAAGTTGCTCGCCTATGGCGGCACCAGCAGCAGAGGCAGCGGTCTGGCCTAGCCTTGCTCCAGGCAGTAACGCGCTTGGGGCGATAGTCCCGGCACGGAACGCCATCTGGCTTGCGGTATCTTCCGGGTTTGGGTTGGACGCATTGATCCCCATCCGCTCCATCATGTTGGCG
>CAZYZM010000066.1:0-1443 GCA_964651935.1 uncultured Candidatus Saccharibacteria bacterium | reverse complement strand
GGTTCGGGTTCTCGTACTCCGAGTGGTGGAGCGAGATGGTGATACCGCGCGCCTTCTCTTCCGGCGCCTTGTCAATCGCGTCGATAGCCTCGGCGCGGGCAGAGTAGCCTGCATCCTTGTTGAGGTTGAGGACGTTGAGGATGGAAGCCGTGAGCGTAGTCTTACCATGGTCGACGTGACCGATGGTACCTACGTTCATGTGCGGCTTGCTGCGATCAAATTCAGCCATAACGTTTGTAAGATTACGTGTAACCTAGGAATAATTGTGCCCGCGAGCGCCCCCAGTACCGTTTCCGAAGGAACGATAAAAGGCGCCGAACGGAAATACCCGCGCAGCGCCTTTTGACCCTCCTTCTGCCCCTGCGGGCAGATCAAGAATAAAAAGAGCGCCGTTCTCGCGTTACCTATAACGTACCTGGTGCAAGGGCCGCCGTCAACTCTCTGCGGGATGCCTTATGGCGTGTTGCTGAGGACGTACACGAGCTGCCCGGTTTCGGCCCCGCTATAGAGGATCTTGCCGCACGTGCGGGCTGCAAGCGTCGAAGGGTCGGCATCGCCGTCCAGTATCTTGTCGAGCGCCTCGTACTGTTCTTGAGTAACGCCGCTCTGTATATACAGATTTACGCCTTCTGAGCTATACGTCGAACCGCACCGGCCCGGACCGCGGGTATCACGGTCGTTATCCAGACGCCATGCTTGGCTGCTGAAGGGCCAGGACGGTGCCTGCGGGAGATATTCTGAAAGGCCGTAGCTGGGGTTTGCTATGAGCGTTGAGATCGGCGCATTGCCGGGGACTTCACAATCGTCGCTCGTCCCTCCGGGGTCGTGCGGAAAGCCGCAGCTTCTGCTAAGTGAGAGCGCGTAAAACGCTGTGTACGCCTCCTGCAGGTCGGCCGCGACTGCCGTATACTGCGCCTTCTGTCGCGCGGAATTGAGCGAGGCGAGCACCACGCTCGAGAGCAGGCCGATGATCGCGATGACGACCAGGAGCTCGATGAGGGTGAAGCCGGCGCGGGAGGAGCGGAGATGAGCCATTACCTTCCATACTACCCCGAACTGACCCCCCCCCCCCGAAACGGGGTGGGTGGACAAGAAAGAACTCTAGAGTTAACTCTAGAGTTCTTTCTTTGCACGTCAGGATGTACCCCTACTTCCTGCTCGCGATGATCTCCTGCGCCACGTTGCTCGGCACCACTTCGTAGTGGTCGAACTCCATGGTCATGGAGCCGCGTCCTTCCGTCATGGAACGGAGCGAGGTCGTGTAGCCGAACATCTCGGAGAGCGGCACCTTGGCGTGGATAGCCTTGTTCATGCCGCGGTCTTCCATGCCCTCGACCGCGCCGCGCTTTCCGGAAAGGTTGCCGGTGATATCGCCCATGAACTGCTCCGGCACGACGACCTCGACCTTCATGATCGGCTCGAGGATGACCGGCTTCGCCTTCT
>CAZYZM010000065.1:0-1492 GCA_964651935.1 uncultured Candidatus Saccharibacteria bacterium | reverse complement strand
AACGCGCTCGAGGAAGAGAGCCGCACCATCGCGCACGGCGCGACGCCGGTAGACGCGAAAGGGAAGATCGTGCCGGATACGATCGAGGCGCGCCGCGACGGCGAGCCGGCCGTGGTCTCCCGCACCGAGATAGACCTCATGGATGTCTCCACCTTCCAGATGTTCTCCGCTGCAACGAGCATGATCCCGTTCGTGAACAACGACGACGGCAACCGCGCGCTCATGGGTTCGAACATGCAGAAGCAGGCGACGCCGTGCCTCATCCCTGAGGCGCCGCTCGTCGCGACCGGCATCGAGGGCCATGCTGCCAAGAACACCGGCCGCCTCGTGCTCGCCGAAGAGGCCGGAACCGTCACGTTCGCCGATGCGCGCCTGATCACCGTCGAGACCAAGAACGGCAAGAAGCAGGAGTACAGGCTCCAGGGCCTCACGCAGACCAACCAGAACTCGGCCTTCAGCCAGCGCCCGTCCGTGAACGTGGGCGACAAGGTGAAGAAGGGCGACGTCCTCGCGGACTGCTCTTCTTCCGACCAGGGCCAGATGGCGCTCGGCCAGAACGCCCGCGTCGCCTTCATGAGCTGGAACGGCGCGAACTACGAGGACGCCATCATCGTCTCAGAGCGCCTCGTGCAGGACTCCAAGTTCACCACTATCCATATAGAGGATTTCGAGTGCGCCGTCCGCGACACCAAGCTCGGCGCCGAGATCACCACGCACGACATCCCGAACGTCGGCGAGATGCGCCTCAAGAACCTCGACGAGGAAGGCGTCATCCGCATCGGCGCGGAAGTGCGTCCGGGCGACATCCTCGTGGGCAAGGTAACGCCGAAGGGCGAGACGCAGCTCACGCCTGAGGAGCGCCTCCTCCGTTCCATCTTCGGCGACAAGGCGAAGGACGTGAAGGACACCTCGCTCCGCATGGAAGGAGGGAAGCGCGGCCGCGTCATCGGCGTGCGCGTCTTCTCCCGCGAGCGCGGCGACCAGCTCGAGAGCGGCATCATCAAGAAGATCGTCGTCACGGTCGCGCAGGTGCGCAACGTCTCGGTGGGCGACAAGCTCGCCGGACGCCACGGCAACAAGGGCGTCATCTCCCGCGTGCTTCCGGCAGAGGACATGCCGTACGACGCTGACGGCAACCCGGTCGACATCATCCTCACGCCGCTCGGCATTCCGAGCCGTATGAACCTCGGCCAGATCCTCGAGATGCACCTCGGACTTGCTGCGAACACGCTTAACTACCAGGCAATCGTGCCGCCGTTCGCCGGCGCGACGCCGGACGAGATTCGCGACGAGCTCGAGGCCGCAGGCTTCGACCGCTCCGGCCGGATGCAGCTCTTCGACGGCCGCACGGGCGAGGCGTTCGCGCAGCCGGTCTCGGTCGGCTACATGTACATCCTGAAGCTCCATCACATGGTGGAGGACAAGATCCACATGCGTTCCATCGGCCCGTACAGCCTCATCACCCAGCAGCCGCTCGGCGGAAAGGCGCAGA
>CAZYZM010000064.1:0-1630 GCA_964651935.1 uncultured Candidatus Saccharibacteria bacterium | reverse complement strand
GTCGGCCGCCTGCTCTTCAACACGGTCCTTCCGAGCGACTATCCGTTCGTGAACGTGCCGATCACGAAGAAGGCGCTCTCGAGCATCATGGACGACTGCGTCGTCCGTTACGGCATCGACAAGGTCCCGGGCATCGTGAACAAGGTGAAGCGCTTCGGCTTCGAGTACGCGACGAAGTCCGGCGTCTCCTGGAGCGTCGACGACGTCTCCGTCCCTGAGGCGAAGCAGAAGATCATCGACGAGGTCTCCGCGAAGGTCGCGGACATCGAGAACGAGTACAAGGACGGCCTCCTTTCCGAGGACGAGAAGCGCCGCATGATCATCGAGCTCTGGCACGGCGCCAAGAACGACGTCGAGAAGCTCGTCTCTGAGAATCTCGACCCGACCGGCTCGGTCTATGACATGGTTACCTCCGGCGCCCGCGGTACCATGGGCAACCTCACCCAGATGGCCGGCATGAAGGGCCTCATCCAGAACACGGCCGGCGCGACCATCGAGGTGCCGATCATCTCGTCGATGGCCGAAGGCCTCAACCCGGTCGAGTACTTCATGTCCTCGCACGGCGCCCGCAAGGGCCTCACCGACACCGCGCTCGGCACCGCCCGCGCCGGCTACCTGACCCGCCGCCTCTTCGACGTGGCGCAGGACTCCATCATCACGGAGAAGGACTGCGGCACCAAGCGCGGCATCACCATCCAGCGCGTCTCCGCGTCTGGCATCGCGATCGACTTCGCGGAAGCCATCCGCGGCCGTACGCTCGCGAGCGAGGTAACCGCCGCCGGCACGACCTTCAAGAAGAAGCACTACCTCACGGCCGACGAGGCGCGCGCTATCGCCGCCGACGAGTCCGTCGAGAGCGTTTCCGTGCTCTCTCCGATGTCCTGCGAGACCCGCACCGGCATCTGCGCGACCTGCTACGGCATGGACCTTACGACGCAGCAGCCCATAGACCTGGGCGAGGCGGTCGGTACCGTCGCCGCGCAGGCTATCGGCGAGCCGGGCACCCAGCTCACGATGCGTACCTTCCATGCGGGCGGTACGGCATCCGTGGGCGGCGACATCACGCAGGGCCTTCCGCGCGTGGAAGAGCTCTTCGAGAAGCGCTCGCCTAAGAATCCTGCCCTTATCGCCAAGTTCGACGGCATGATCGCCGAGATCCGCGAGGAAGGCCGCGACCGCGTCATCGCCATCGCGCCTGAGAAGGGCCAGGGCAAGAAGGACGGCAGCAATTCCGAGTATCTCGTCTCCTTCCCGCGCCAGGTGCTCGTCTCGGCGGGCCAGGCAGTCGTGAAGGGCCAGTTCCTCACGGACGGTTCCGCCGACCTCGAAGAGCTCTTCGAGTACGCCGGCCGCACCGCGGTGCAGGAGTACATCATCGCCGAGGCGTCGAAGATCTACGAGCTCCAGGGCGCGTCGGTCTCCCGCAAGCACCTCGAGGTGATCGTGCGCCAGATGTTCAACCGCGCGAAGATCACCGAAGCCGGCGAGTCCGACCTCTCGGTAGGGGATATCGTCGAGCAGTGGGAGCTCGCCGAGCTCGCGAAGGAGCTCGAGTCTGACGGCAAGATCGCGCCCAAGGCCGTCGACATCGTCTTCGGCATCAAGCAGTCGGCCCTCTCGCGCCGCTCCT
>CAZYZM010000063.1:0-1674 GCA_964651935.1 uncultured Candidatus Saccharibacteria bacterium | reverse complement strand
CTGGGGGTGACCGGCTTTGACGGTCTGTACCTTGAGATACGTGCGACGCGGTGGAGATGTGCTGACCACCTAAAAACGTACATACCCAAACGTGCCAACAAATCTGTTGCACGCGCGAAGACCCTCTCGCCTTTCAAGGCGTCTGACTTCGCGTTCGCCTACGCGTAACGCTCGAGCTTCGGCTCGCGTCGCCTAGACGACGTCTTCCCTTTCCGGTTCCTGTAGCGGAAGGACAAGGCGGAATCTTCTACAGGATCGGCGGCCCGATGCCCAGCGGACCCGCCTAGATTACGGGCTCAGGCAGGAGCGTTTTCGCTCGCATTCTTATGCTCCTGCCGAAGCGTCAATGCGGGCTACGCGTCGTAGATTCGTCCTTAAGAGCAGATTCGGACGGGGGTCCAATTCCCCCCACCTCCACAGAACAGAAATGACCCAAGGCCGCCTCTTCGAGGCGGCCTTGCAGTAATTTCACTTCCATGCTACCTTTATCAAGCAAGGTACTTATGGGACAAAACGACCGATTCGCCTCGATTCGGAAAGGGCTGCTCGAATTCGCCGTGCTGAATGTCATCAGCGCGCACGAATCCTATGCGGCGGATATCCTTGCCGCGCTTTCCTCTACGGAATTCCAGACCCAGGACGGCACGCTCTATCCCCTGCTCTCGAAGCTGCGCCGCGACGGCCTGCTCGAGTACGAGTGGCGCGAGTCAGAGAACGGCCCGCCCCGCAAATACTACCTTCTTACCGAAAAGGGCCGCCGCGAGCTCACCGACGCGGAACGGTATTGGAAGAGGCTCATTATTACGCTTAAATCGCTCGGCGCGAAGCGCGAGCGCACTCACCTATGAACAAAGTCACGAGCATCAGCCTGAACGGAAACGCCTACCAGCTCGAGGAGCCGGGATATGCGAAGCTTTCGAACTATCTCGCGCTCGCGCGCGAGAAGCTTGCCGGAAACCCGGACCAGGCGGAAATCATGGCCGACCTCGAACAGGCGATCGCCGACAAGTTCGGACGCTTCCTCTCCGCGCACAAGTCGGTCGTGACGGAAAGCGAGGTCGAGACGGTCATCAGCGAGATGGGGCCGGTAGACGGCGAGAGGCAGGATGCGGGCGAGTCGGAACCCCTCCGCGGCCCGCGGCGCCTGTACCGTATTCGGGAAGGAGATATGATCGCCGGAATCGCGAAAGGCGTGGCCGTCTATTTCGATATCGACGTGGTGCTGATGCGCATCATCTTCGTCCTGCTCACCCTGCTTACGAGCGGCGGCTTCATCCTCGCGTACCTCCTCGCCTGGGCATTCATCCCGGTCGCGCGCACGCAGGAAGAGCAGGCCGCGGCGCGCGGCATACCGTTCAATGCGGAAGAGCTGATCTCGCGCGCGAAAGTCGAGTACGCGAAGCTGGATACGAAGCGCGCCGAGTGGAACAGGAAGTGGAACGAGTGGCGGAAGGAGCAGCGGCGCGAAACGCGCAAGCGCGAGCAATGGATGCGGCGCAACCAGTGGCACGGCTCGCACCACCGCCCCAACGCGTTCGGCGAGCTCTTCGGCATCATCGTCTTCTGCTTCTTCGCCTGGTACGGATACCACCACATCCCGGTCATCCACGACTTCCTCGATGCGGCATGGGCGCTCTGGCACCGCGTCGCCGACCAGATCGCGCAGGCTATCGC
>CAZYZM010000062.1:0-1745 GCA_964651935.1 uncultured Candidatus Saccharibacteria bacterium | reverse complement strand
AGCGCATCGAGGCGAACTCCGGCAAGGACGACGCCATCCGCGGCGTGCCGACCGGTTACCCCGACCTCGACAACCTCCTTTCAGGCCTCCACAAGTCCGACCTCGTCATCCTCGCCGCGCGCCCTTCCGTGGGTAAGACGTCGCTCGCGCTCGACATCGCGCGCAACGCCGCCGTGCGGCACAACATCCCCGTCGGCATCTTCTCGCTCGAGATGAGCGCCGAGCAGCTCGTCGACCGCATGCTCTCGGCAGAATCCTATGTGAACTCCTGGAAGCTGCGCACCGGCAACGTGCGCGAGGAGCAGGACTTCGAGCGCATCCGCGACGCGCTCGAGACGCTCTCGAAGGCGCCCATCTATATAGACGACAAGCCGGGCAACAACATCCTTTCCATGCGCGCCGTCGCCCGCCGCCTGAAGCGCGAGCGCGGCATCGGCCTCATCGTGGTCGACTATCTCCAGCTCATGGCGCCGACCAATACCAAGCAGTCCGACTCCATGGTGCAGCAGGTTACGGAAATCTCCCGCTCGCTCAAGTCGCTCGCCCGCGAGCTCGAGGTGCCGGTGCTCGCCCTCTCTCAGCTTTCCCGCGCCGTCGAGCAGCGCGGCGGCAAGCCGCGCCTTTCCGACCTCCGCGATTCCGGCTCTATCGAGCAGGATGCCGACGTCGTGATGTTCATCCACCGCGAGGACCGCACGAAGGAGGACAGCGACCGCAAGAACATCGCCGAGATCCTGATCGAGAAGCACCGCAACGGCCCGACCGGCCGCGTCGAGCTCTACTTCGACGACAAGCGCACCAGCTACATGCCGGTCGACAAGTCCGGCTACGGCGACCTAGGCGGAGAATTCTAGTATGGACCGCGTCGACGAGCTCGCCCGCGCCTTCGAGCGCTTCCCCGGCATAGGGCCGCGCCAGGCAAAGCGTTTCGTCTATCACCTCCTCGCTACGAGCGCGGGCGACCGCAGCCGCCTCGCCGACCTCATCAGCAGCATCGGCGGCTCGGTGAAGCAGTGCGCCGAATGCCGCCGCTTCTGGAGCGGCGCGGGCGACCTCTGTCCCTATTGCGCCGACCCTGCGCGCAACGACGCGCAGCTCATGCTCGTCGAGCGCGACCAGGACCTGCTCGCCATGGAGCGTTCCGGCTCGTACCGCGGCCGCTATTTCGTGCTCGGCGGCGTGCTGACCCTTTCTGGAAAGGGCGCCATCCGCGAACGCGAGCTCATCGAGCGGGTAGAGCGCAGGAGCAAGGCCGGTCTCGAAGAGATCATCCTCGCCCTTTCCGCTACCAGCGAGGGCGAGCACACCAGCGACCATCTGCGCGCGCTCCTGGACCCGCTGCGCGGCCATATGCGCCTCTATACCCTCGGCCGGGGCCTTGCCACCGGTTCCGAGCTCGAGTACGCCGACAAGGAAACCCTCTCTGCCGCCTTCACGAACCGCAAGGAAACCTAGCTACGCTTCAAGAGCATCCAGGAACTGCCGCACGGAACGCTGCGCGTTCTCGATGTCGTCGCTTTTCAATACCTCGAAGGCATCGCGGTCCTTATCGCCGATGTCGTTCGTGAGCGTGGACTGGCCGAAATCGATGACATAGAAAAGCCCTTCCTTCGTAACCATGATATTCGCCGGCTTAACGTCGCCGTGTATGCATATCTCGTGCATGGTGGTGAAGAAGAGCGCCAGCTCGTCCATGAGCGCTTGCCGGTCGATGCCGGCAAGCGCTGTGCGGAGCTCCGCACGCA
>CAZYZM010000061.1:0-2070 GCA_964651935.1 uncultured Candidatus Saccharibacteria bacterium | reverse complement strand
TTATTTTCACGCGATACTACATGCAGGACACTTCGCGCACAAAATATTTTTTGCATCGCACGCATCGCCTTCGAAAAATATTTTGTGCGCGGGTGGGTCGACATTAGTCATAGCTTTTAATTCTCGGACCTATGGCAGCAAAGAAGAAGACTGCGAAGAAGTCGACGAAGAAAGTAGCGAAGCGCCCTGCAAAGAAGCGCGTCGCGAAGAAGTCGGCGAAGAAGGCAGTCAAGAAGACCGCTAAGCGCAAGACCGCGAAGAAGACTGCGAAGAAGACGACGAAGAAGGCAGCAAAGCGCCGCCGCTAGTCGACCCGCAGTTCGCGAACAGAAAGGCCGCGCCGAAGGCGCGGCCTTTCTGCATGCTTTCCCGCACCCTTCCGTACGTGCCCGCTGTCCTCCCTCGGCATACCTATATATAGGTAGCGCCGGCCTCCGCTAGAATAACGGCCCGAATCGCGCTATAGTACGCCCTATATGGCTAATTTCCTCGGCAAGATATTCACTAAGAACCAGTCTGCGGGCTTCATACGGAGCGCGCGAGGCGTCGTAGACGCCGCCAATGCGCAGGCTGCCGAGCTCGAGGGAAAGACGCAGGAGGAGCTCCGGGCGATGCTCCAGGAGGTGAGGGAGCGTACCGACGGCGCGCCGAGCGCGGACAAGGACATCGCTCGGGTCTTCGCACTCGTGCGCGAAGCGGCGCGGCGCACGCTCGGCCAGTTCCACTATGACGTGCAGCTCATGGGCGGCCTCGCGCTCACCCGCGGGAACATCGCCGAGATGCGCACCGGCGAAGGCAAGACGCTCGTCGCGACGCTGCCGGCGACGCTGCGCGCGCTGTCCGGCAAAGGCGTGCACATGGTGACGGTGAACGATTATCTCGCGCGCCGCGACGGCGCGTGGATGGGGCAGGTGTACGCGTATCTCGGCCTTACGGTCGGCGTCATCACGAGCGGCGGCGCGTACCTGTATGACGCGTCGCACGTGCGCGAAGGAGAAGACGAGGAACGCGACGAGGAAGGCTCCTTCCGCGTCTTCTACGACTTCCTGCGCCCCGCGACCAAGAAAGAGGCATACGCCGCAGACATCACCTACGCCACCAACAACGAGCTCGGCTTCGACTACCTGCGCGACAACACCGCGTACAGCGCAGAGCAGATAGTCCAGCGCGGCCACCAGTACGCCATCGTGGACGAGATCGACTCCATTCTTATAGATGAGGCGCGTACGCCGCTCATCATCTCCGGCCCGGCAGGCGACGCCGAGCAGCTCTACGAGCGCTTCGCCGCCATCGCCGCTACGTTCCGGAAGGAGGAGGATTATGCCGTCGACGAGAAGCAGCGCGCCATCCAGCTTACCGATGCGGGTATCGAGAAGGCCGAGCGCGCGCTGAACATCGACAACCTCTACACCGAAGGCGGGATGAAGCTGGCCCATCACCTCGAGACCGCCGTGCGCGCGAAGGCGCTCTTCAACCGCGACAAGGAGTACGTCGTGCGCGACGGCGAGATCGTCATCGTCGACGAGTTCACCGGCCGCCTGCAGCCGGGCCGCCGCTGGAGCGAGGGCCTGCACCAGGCCATCGAGGCGAAGGAGGGCGTCTCCGTGCAGAAGGAGACGCGCACGTACGCGAGCGTTACCTTCCAGAACTACTTCCGCATGTACGATGCGCTCGCCGGCATGACCGGTACCGCGCTCTCCTCCGAAGAAGAGTTCTTCACGGTGTACGGCCTCGACGTCATCGTCATCCCCACGAACCGGCCCATCGCCCGCATCGACCATGACGATGTCATCTTCCAGACCAACGACGGCAAGTATCGCGCGCTCACCCGCGAGGTGGCGCGCCTGCATGAGAAGGGCCAGCCGGTGCTCATCGGCACGGTCTCCATCGAGGACAACGAAGTCGTCAGCAACTACCTGCGCGACGCCCAGATCCCGCACGAGATCTTGAACGCGAAGAACCACGAGCGCGAGGGCGAGCTCATCGCGCAGGCGGGCGAGAAGGGCCGCGTGACCGTGGCGACGAACCTCGCCGGCCGCGGCGTCGACATCAAGCTCGGCGGCGCGCTCG
>CAZYZM010000060.1:0-2073 GCA_964651935.1 uncultured Candidatus Saccharibacteria bacterium | reverse complement strand
GGCGTCGCGCCGGCCGCCTTTGCGCGCCCCGGGCGCCCCCCCGGTGGGGCGGGCCCCGCGCGCGCCGTCTCCGCCCTCCCCCTCGTCGAAGAGGTGCCGCCGCTCAAGATCTTCCTCCATATGATACGCACATCATAGCACACGGTGTGGTACCGTATAGCCATATGTGGCCATTCACGCGGTCGTCCGGCGCGCTTCGCAGCGGGCAGGTCTTCCTCACCAACACGCTCGGCGGCGAGAAGCAGCCGTTCATCCCTCTAAAGCTCGGTACCGTAACGCTCTACTCCTGCGGGCCGACCGTCTACAGCCGGCAGCACATCGGAAATCTGCGCGCGGCCGTCTTTTCCGACACCCTCGCGCGCGTGCTCCGGCAGAACGGCTTCCGCGTGCGCCAGGTCATCAACATCACGGATGTCGGCCACCTGACCGGCGACAACGAGGGAGATGCGAACCAGGGCGAGGACCGCATGGAGAAGAGCGCGCGGGAGAGCGGCATGTCCGCCCAGGATATCGCCGAGCGCTACACGAACCGCTACCTCGAGGACATACGCGCGCTGGGCGTCCGCGCCGACGATATCCTCTTCCCCCGCGCCACGAACTACATTCCCGAGCAGGTCGCGCTCGTCGAGACCCTCGAGAAGAAGAATCATACGTACCGCACCAAGGACGGCATCTATTTCGACACCAGTACCTTCCCCGCCTACGGGAAGCTCGGCAATATCCCGCAGGAACTCATCAAGGACGGCGACGCAGGAAGCGCGCTCGAGCGCATCGCGCTCGCCGGCCACGGCCGCATCAAGGAAAATAAGGAGAAGCGCCATCCCGCCGACTTCGCGCTCTGGAAGTTCTCGCCTGCAGGCGTCATGAGGCAGCAGGAATGGCCCAGCCCGTGGGGACGCGGCTTCCCGGGCTGGCACCTCGAGTGCTCGGCGATGATAAAGGCGCTCTTGGGCGAGACCATCGACGTGCATACGGGCGGCATCGAGCATATTCCCGTGCACCACAACAACGAGATCGCGCAATCAGAGAGCGCGAGCGGCAAGCCGCTCGCCCGCTACTGGATGCACCTGGCGCATCTCACGCAGGGCGGCGAGAAGATATCCAAGTCGCTCGGCAACGCGCTCTACCTTTCCGACCTCACCGACCGCGGCTACCACCCGCTCGCGCTGCGTTACTTCTTCCTCCAGGCGAGCTACCGCAGCACGCTCTCCTTCTCGTGGGAAGCGCTCGGCGCATCGCAGGAAGCGCTCGGCCGCCTGTGGAAGCTCTGCCGTACGGCGAAGAAGGAGGCAAAAGGCATCGCCGTATACGGCGATGCCAGCGAGCGCATCCGCGCCCTGGCCGCCGACGACCTCGGCACGCCGCGCGTCCTCGCCGCCCTCTGGGAGACCGTGCGCGACGACGAGCTCTCGTACAGGAAGATATGGGGCGCCATCGAGACCGCCGAAGCGGTGCTCGGCCTCTCCCTCACCGAGCCGCCGCACGTGCGCGACACCGAAGAGCGCGTACCGGCCGAGATAGAGCGGCTCGCAGAAGAGCGCGAGGAAGCGCGCCGCGCGCGCGACTTCGCGCGCGCGGACGAGCTGCGTATCCACATCGAGAACCGTGGATATGCTGTGGACGACGGACCCGATGGGCCGAAAATACATAAGAAATAGCTCAAGGGGCTTCCCTGCCCTCTGCCGCGTGTAATTCGCCGGCGCTTTAGATACAATGGAGGGAATGGACGGCTATCCGGTACGCATACCCCCGCAGAGCCTTGAGTCGGAGCGCGGCCTCTTGGGCGCGCTCCTCCTGAAGCCGGAAGCGATACACGATATCTCCGACACGGTCCGCGCGGATTCCTTCTACGCCGAGAAGCACCGCACCATCTTCGAGTGCATGCGCGAGCTCTCCGACCGCGGCGAGCCCATAGACCTCCTTTCCCTTTCCGAGCGCCTGCAGGCGAAGGGCCTCCTCGAGCGCTGCGGCGGGCGCGCCTACATCGCGGAACTCACGTCGGCCGCGCCTGCTGCCGGCAACTTCGCCCACTACGCCGAGCTCGTCGTGCGCAAGCACCTCATGCGCGCGCTT
>CAZYZM010000059.1:0-2321 GCA_964651935.1 uncultured Candidatus Saccharibacteria bacterium | reverse complement strand
CATCATCCCCGGTGATTCGCATCACATAACGCACATCCTCCCGAGAGCGCTCTCCTGCAACATTCACAAGCGCACTGCGCATCCGCTCAGCGTGTGCAGTGGTTCGACAGAAAACAATTGTCTTTGCGTACGGGTCCTCGACTGCAGCAAGATACTCAATGATTTTTTCTGCTATCAATTTTTCGCGCTGAGGAAACACAACAGCTTTGTTGATATCTTTCAATTCGTAGACGCGGTCCTCAACGAGATTCCCATTATCATCGAGTGTCCCCGGAGACGGCCTCCAGCCGGTAATATCATTGTCGAGCAAAACACGAAGCACTTTGTACGGCGCCAAGAATCCGTCGTCGATTCCTTGTTTGAGTGAGTATGTATAAATCGCATCACCGAAATAGTGCGTGGTGCTAGTGTCCGTAGTTTCCTTTGGAGTAGCAGTAAGGCCGAGATGCGCCGCACCAGTGAAGTAGTCCAAAATCTCATGCCACTGACTGTCCTCTGATGCGCTGCCACGATGACACTCATCAATAATGATGAGATCAAAGAAATCCTTCGGGAGCTTCTTAAACAGTTTCTCTTCCTCAGTGGTCCCGCTCATGGCCTGATAAAGACCGAGGAATATCTCATGTGACATCAATGAGCCAACATCATTGAAATTCTGTCTGGAGATTTTCGTAAGCGCGTCCCCAAAATGCTTTAGGTCATTTATTTTTGCCTGATCAACGAGAATGTTTCTATCTGCAAGAAAAAGGATTCTCTTTGCTGTTCCAGACTTCCACAGACGCCAGATGATCTGACCTGCTGTGTACGTCTTTCCAGTTCCGGTGGCCATAACGAGAAGCGCGCGCTTCACTCCTCGTGCAACTGCCTCAACAGCACGATCTATAGCGATTCGCTGGAAGTAGCGAGGAGACTTATTCGGGTCATCAGAATAGAGTGGGGTTTCAACAACACTACGCACAGCAGCACTCTCACCCTTCCACGCAAGATATCGCTGATAAAGATCCTCGGGGGATGGAAAAGCTTCAGGAGTAAGTTCTACCTCAGTCACCTTGGAAAGGCCTGTGCGGTCATGGAAAAGAAACCCCTTGCCATTTGCCGAAAAGACAAAAGGAATATCGAGCGCTTCAGCATATCCAAGTGCTTGTTGCATACCAGCTCCAAGATCCTTGTGTGCTGATTTAGCTTCAATCAGAGCGATTGGCAAGTTTTGTCTATATTCAAGAAGAAAATCAACCTTCTTTCGCTCACCACGTTTTGCCACACGACCACTCACATGAATACGACCCATCGTATATGGGTACTCTTCCCGAATCTGATTATCAGCCCAGCCGGCACTGACAATTGAGGGTCTTATGTGGCGATTGCGTGTTTCTTCTTCGTTCATAGTGATTAGTTGCTCTTGTTCAAGAAAGCAATGATGTCTTCCTTGCGATACCGACGATCCCTCCTGGCACCAAACCGCATCGCCTTTAACACGCCCTTATTATCCCACTGACGAAGGGTGTTCGGATGGCAATTCAATACCTCGCAAGCCTGCTTCAAAGTCAGGATGTCAGGAAGTTTTGAAAGGTTTTTGTCGGAATTCGTTGGCATAAAGCTAACTTAACATTAGTTTACACCAAGAAAGCCTTAAACGCACGGGGAGGAGCAAATAAAAATTATGACTGCATTTTCTTAGTGTTGCGCTTGCTTTTCCGTATAAATTTTTCAAATTTCTCCTTTTGTGATCCAATTTTTGAGCCAACAACCTGCATTGCGGTTGCGGCAGTGTTTACGTACGATCCGCGTATTTGTTTACGACCTGCTTTATGTGGTTTATGTCTGTACTCACTAGTTTGTCTTAGCTGGTGCTTACGAATTTTCTTGTCAGCTTTCTTATATGATCTTTGTAGTGTTTTGTCCCGAAGCAGTACTGTGTGTCCATCAAACTGGAATCCGAGATAATCGATATATCTCCTTCCTACGGGATTCTTATCGCCGTCTCTTACATCTGTACACACCACACTCCCATCTGCTTGCCGCTCGAATTTAACGAAGAAAGCCTTTTTAGCGTTTATATCCAAAGAGTACTTCTCTATTTCACTCTTTAGAGTAGAAAGTGCCTTGTCGGCAATGTCGGCTGAGCAGACAAGAACTATGTCATCGCTATAGCGTCTATATAAAGCATCCGGAAATGCCTCACGAATCGCAGAATCAAATCCCGATAGGTAAATATTTGCGAGCAAGCCACTTACAGGACTTCCTTGAGGAATACCGACCTCCGTCTTATTTGTCTTTATTAGTTTCTTGCTTGACTCATACACAGCCTGCGGTAAGGACTT
>CAZYZM010000058.1:0-2361 GCA_964651935.1 uncultured Candidatus Saccharibacteria bacterium | reverse complement strand
ACCTGCCCGCATTATACACTTCAAATGGCACTACTGTCAACCCTTTCTTCGCTTCTTCAGTTGCCAGATGCGCGATTTCCTCTTTCTTGAGCAGGAGCTTGCGCGGGCGTTCAGGGTCATAGCCGGCAGGCGTGTTTGCCTGCTGGTACGGGGGGATGGAAAGGCCGACGATGAAGGCCTCGCCGCCGCGTATGAGGACGCGCGCGCCCTCTAAGGAGCCCTGCTTCGCCCGCAGAGCCTTTACTTCCGCGCCGGTAAGCTCGATGCCGGCGGTAAAGGATTCTACCGCCGTGAACTTGAGGCCCGCCTTCTTGTAGGTGATGAGCGCCATACGTTCCAGAATCGCACAAATGGGCGTATACTCAAGCGACTATGGCACAACCCTCAGAAAAGGATAGTAAGAAGGTCGAAGAGAAGAAAGGGAAAGATACGGGAAAGATGAAGTCCGTCATGCCGGGCGGTCCGGGCTTCTTCGTGAATCTCCTGATCACCATCCTCGTCTTCCTCGTTCTCATGAGCGCGTACTCCTTCGTGGTGTCGCGCTCGCAGAAGGCCGAGGATATCTCGCTCACCCAGGTCGCCAACGACGTACGCGCCGGAAAGGTGGAAAGCATCACGGTGGCCGGCGACAGCCTCACCCTCGCGTACGCCGACGATACCGAGAAGAAGGCGATGAAGGATCCGAGCCAGGGCCTCACGGAGACGCTAGGCGCGTACGGCGTCTCGCCTGAGGAGCTCTCGAAAGTAGGCGTTACCATCACGAACGAATCCGGCTTCCGCTTCTGGTTCTCGACGCTCGCGCCGATTCTTTTGCCGGTACTCCTGCTCGGCATCCTGTTCCTCTTCCTGCTGCGCCAGGTGCGCGGCGCGGGCATGCAGGCCTTCACCTTCGGGCAGAGCAAGGCGCGCATGACCGACCCGGAAGACCAGACCACGCGCGTGACGTTCGCGGATGTCGCGGGCGCCAAGGAGGCGAAAGAGGAGCTGCTCGAGATAGTGGATTTCCTGAAGAATCCTAAGAAGTTTCTCGACATCGGCGCGCGCATCCCCAAGGGCATCATGCTCATGGGCGCGCCGGGCACGGGAAAGACGCTTCTCGCGCGCGCGGTCGCCGGCGAGGCAGGCGTACCCTTCCTTTCTATATCCGGTTCCGAGTTCGTTGAGATGTTCGTCGGCGTGGGCGCCAGCCGCGTGCGCGACCTCTTCCAGCTCGCCAAGCGTTCCTCGCCGGCCATCATCTTCGTGGACGAGATAGATGCCGTGGGCCGCGTGCGCGGCTCCGGCGTGGGCGGCGGCAACGACGAGCGCGAGCAGACGCTCAACCAGATACTCGTCGAGATGGACGGCTTCGAGCCGACGGAGAAGGTCATCGTCATGGCGGCGACGAACCGTCCGGACGTGCTCGATCCGGCGCTCCTGCGCCCAGGCCGTTTCGACCGCCGCGTCACCATCGACCTTCCTGACCGCAAGGATCGCCGCGAGATACTCGACGTGCACGCGCGCCAGAAGCCGCTCGGCCCCGACGTGGACCTCGACGTGATCGCCGAGCGTACGCCAGGATTCTCGGGCGCAGAGCTGTACAGTCTCATGAACGAGGGCGCCATCCTCGCCGCGCGCGAGAACCGCACGGAGATCACGCAGTACGACCTCATCCGCTCCATCGAGAAGGTCATTCTCGGCCCCGAGCGCAAGTCGCACCTTTTGAGCACGAAGCAGAAGCGGCTCACGGCGTACCACGAGGTCGGCCATGCGCTCGTGTCTTCCGTGCTGCCGAACGCCGACCCGGTGCACAAGATATCCATCATCTCGCGCGGCCGCGCGGCAGGGTACACCCTCAAGCTGCCGTTCGAGGACAAGAAGATGCAGTCGCGCCAGGAGTTCCTCGACGACATCGCCGGCACGCTCGGCGGCTTCGTCGCCGAGGAGCTCGTCTTCGGCGACGTGACGACCGGGCCGTCCAACGACCTGGCCGTCATCACCGCGCTCGCGCGCGACATGGTCTCCCGCTACGGCATGAGCGAGAAGCTCGGCCCGGTCGCTTTCGCGACCGACCAGAACTACCGCAACGAATCGTATTCGCAGGATATCGCCGCGAAGATAGACGCAGAGGTAACGCGCATCATCGAGGAGGCGAAGGGACGCGCGCGCCAGGTGCTCACCGACCATCGCAAAGCGCTCGATTCCATCTCCGAAGAGCTCGTGAAGGTAGAGACGATGGAGCGCGACGAGTTCGAGAAGCTCCTCGTCCTGAACGGCATCCAGCCGAAGAAGAAGGACGATGACGATGCGGGACAAATAGTCGCGCCGACGGTATAGTGGCCGTACCCACCCTTAGCTCAGTTGGTTAGAGCATCGAGCTTA
>CAZYZM010000057.1:0-2562 GCA_964651935.1 uncultured Candidatus Saccharibacteria bacterium | reverse complement strand
TTAGCGCCCCAATTAAAAAACCCCTGCGGGGGTCGGTGCGTCCATGATACTACAAGTCGGGAACCTGTCAAAGCGCCGCCGCAGGCGGCGCATCCTCCTTGTCTGCCTCAGCCAGCTTCGCCGCCTCCTTGCGCAGGCGCTCATCCTCGTCGCGGATGGCATGGTCCACTTCCCTGTCCATGCCCTTGAGGCCCATGAGCGAGAAGACGATCAGCGCGGTGGCGACGATGCCGGCGATATTGAGGAGGAAGACCGCAAGGGCGCCGAGGGCGACCGGAACGTTCAGCCAGGCGAAGCCGAGGCCGACGACCGCCAGCGGCGGGATGAGCGAGACCGATATCGCGATGCCGGCGAGCGTCTCGGAGAGGCGCGGGCGCATGAGCGCATACGAGACGGCCAGGCCGGAGGCGACCGCGACGCCGAGCGAGATGAGCGTCGGCTCGGTGCGCAGGAGTATCTCCGGAGTGAGCGTATCCGCCACCGCCTTCCCTACGCCGAAGAGCCCGGCCACGAACGAGACGAGGACCGAGAGCGCCGCGGCATTCGCGAGCGTGCCGAGCGAGCGGCGCAGCAGCCCGAAGTCGCCGGTCGCCAGCCCCATCGAGACGCTCAGCACCGGGTACAGCATCGGCGCTATCAGCATGCTGCCGATGATGATGGTCTCGCTGCCGTCCATGAGCCCGAAGCAGGCCACGATCACCGAGAGCGAGATCATGAAGAAGAAATCGAAATCCGGCGTCGCGTGCTCTACCAGGAAGCGGGTCGCCAGCTTCTTCTCCCTCGTCTCGATGATGCGGAACCGCGTGAGCATGCTCATGCACCGAGTATACCCTGTCCGGACCGACCGGCCAGGCCCTGCTGGAAATTTCCGGGCAGAAGCGTATGGTTAGGGCAGATTCCCATATCGCAGACGAGGAGGTACCGATGGCTTCAAGCATCAGAGACGAGCCCCGCACATCCGCCGAGCAGCGGGTCCTGCGCGAGATCATCCAGTCGATAACGCGCCGCGAGCCGCCGGACGAAGGCCGCCAGAACGGCATCCAGAAGCTCGTACTCGCATTCGAACGGGCGAACGGCCCTTCCGACCCGTCAGGCACGCGCGAACGGCTCATGTCCTGGTTCGGCGAGGACGAGGCCGCGAATGTCATATCCGCGCTCCAGTTCTTTTTCGACGAGTACTGGACCGTCTGCAGGATGGCCGGCAGGCTCCTGCCGTTCAGCTTCGGCGGGTCGAAGCAGCGCGAGGCGATCCTCGGCCATCTCTCCCGCATACTCGAGGAGATGCGGGCGCGGGACGAATCGCTCGACCTGTAGCCTCGCGGCATGCCGCGCATCGGAAAACCGCGCATCGGTTTCCCCGATGCGCGGTTTTTCTTTGCCCTTCCGAGCCTATCCTTCCGAGAAGCCTAGCGGATCTCGTAGGTTACGCTCACCGTTACCGTGCGCTCGTCCGTGCCGGTCGGCAGCATCGGGGCCGGCGCGCCGGCGGCGCTCACGGACATGGCTGCGCTGTCGTACGAGACGCGCGGCATAGGGCCGGACTGGTCGTAGTAGCTGACCACGTCGCCGAGCGAGACGCCGAGCTCTTTGGCGAGCTCCTCTGCCTTCTCGCGCGCGTTCTCGATAGCTTCGGCGCGCGCCTCGTTCGTCACGCCCTCGTCGTCATCGACGCCGAAGTCGGGACCGGAAACGTTCTGGACGCCGAGGTCGCCGAGCTTCGCGAGCACATCGTTGACCGCATCCAGGTCGCGGACGGTTACCTGGACGGTCTGCGTTACCTGGTAGCCGATTATCCGGTTCGAGCCGTTCGGCGCGCAGATGCCGCCGTAGCAGGGTCCGGACGCGGACTCATACTGCGGCGAGACGTTGTACGAGAGCGTCTTCACGTCCGCGTCGTCCACGCCGAATCCGCTCATGGCCGCGATGGCGTCGTTGCCGCGCTCCGTAGCCGCATCCTGCGCGGACTTCACGTCGCTCGCGCGCTCCTGCACGGTGAAGGTTACGCGCGCGATATCCGGCGTCGTGGTGCTGGTGCCCGTACCGGTAACCGTGATGGTGTTCACCATCGGGTTCTCGCCGTCGCCGAAGCGGGCCATGACGTCGAGCGTCTTGATGAAAAGGAACAGGGCGAGCATGCCGAGCGCAACGCTGAGCGCGATGCGTACCGGACGGCTCGCCATGAGGATCGTCTGTCGGGTTTCTTCGTTCATAGATATGCGTATATGCGGTTACAAGTAATGATGACGCTATTCTAGCACCGCTCTTACCGGCACCCCGCTACGGCGTCTCCTTGAGCGTGGAAAGGAGCGATTCGAGCGCAGATACGGCCGGTAGCGAACGGGCCTTGAGCGACGGGTCGTTCCAGTCCGCGACCCCGTAGGCATAGGCGTCGAAACGCAGCACGTCGGCGTCGCGCGGCAGGTAGTACGTCATGCGCACCTGGCCCTCGAAGCGCTCTATGACGATCGTCTGGTACGTGCGGCCGTCGATGATGACCGGCATGAAATCCTCCATGGAATCCGCCGGCATGCCGGACGCGCCGAAGGTCGTATGGGAAAGCAT
>CAZYZM010000056.1:0-2924 GCA_964651935.1 uncultured Candidatus Saccharibacteria bacterium | reverse complement strand
ATGCAGGGCCTGCGCGCGCTGGCGAGCCTCGCCGGAAGCCTCGTCCTTATCTTCTACCTGCTCATTCCCAGCATCTACACCGGCCACTCTCCTATCCTCGTTTCCATAGGGGTCGCATCGCTCATCATCATTCTCGGCTCGTACGTTACGCACGGCTTCAACCGGACGACCACCATCGCGATGATCGGCATGGTCGGCACGGTCATCCTTGTCGGCGCAGGCACCTACCTGGCCATACACGCGGGGCATCTTTCAGGATTCACGACCGAAGAGAACGCGTACCTCAACCTGGGTACCGGCGGACGCATCGACATGGTCGGGCTCCTGTTCGGCGGGATCATGATCGGCCTGCTCGGCGTGCTCTACGACATCGCCATCGGCCAGGCGGTTACGGTCGAAGAACTGGTAGCCGCCGGCGCGCACTATACCCGCGCGCAGGTATTCCGCCGCGGGATGCGGGTCGGCCGCGAGCACATCGGCGCCCTCGTGAACACGCTCGCCATCGCCTATGTCGGCGCCGCGCTCCCTATCCTGCTGCTCTTCAAGGAAGCCGACACGACTATCGCCTACGTGCTGAACAGCGAGCGGTTCGCGACCGAGATCATCCGCATCCTCATGGGGAGCATCGGCCTCATACTCGCGGTGCCGCTCACGACGCTGCTCGCGACGCTCATCCTTTACGGCCGGGCGGCGCGTCCGTACGCCGTCTCGGACGGCGCGCACGCGCACGCGCATCCGGACAATCCATCATGATTGCAATCGCTTCCTGGGTGCCGTAGGGTACTACCATGAACGCAACCGCACGGGCACGATACGAGGACGCCCTGCGCGCAGCGAAGCTGCGCGTGACCGCTCCGCGCATGGAGATACTCGCGGCGCTCGATGCCGAACGCGCGCCGCTTTCCGTGCTTCAGATACGCAAGCGCCTTTCCATCGCCACCGACCAGGTAACGGTGTACCGCACCCTGGAAGCCTTCAAGAAAGCGGGCATCGTCCTGCAGGTGCACCTCGAGCACGAGCACGCGCATTACGAGCTTGCCGACCGCGCGCATCATCATCATGCCGTGTGCCGCATCTGCGGACGCGTCGAGGATCTCGAAGTGCCGCACGCCAGGAATCTTGCAGACCTGGCGCTCGAGCGCTCGAAGCATTTCTCGACGCTTCCGGATTACTCGCTCGAGTTCTTCGGCCTCTGCAAGAAGTGCGCCCGCGCGTCGCATACACAAGGTTAGTTGCAAATAATTTGCGATAAAGGTATATTCCTTTTCAGAGACATTTCTCTGATTAGTAACGATAAGAAAAGGAAACCTCTATGACCTTACGTTCTCTCGCGCTCCGCGCCTTTCTCGGCGCATACCTGCTGCTCCTGCTCTGGCATGTCGCCGGCGAGTTCCAGGAATCAAGCATCGCTTCCCTGTTCGCGCTCACGCTGGGCTTAGCCGTCGCCATATACGCGCACAGCAGAAGCGGGCTCTTGCTGTATGCCCTCCTATGCCTTCACATGGCGATCGAGTGGGCGGGATACGGCGTGAGCGGTTGGGCATTCTCATGGCCGGACAGCGGATTCGACATGGTGCACCTAGCGTTCGATGTCGCATTCCTCACCATGCTCGCACGCACGGCGTGGGATACGCGCTGGCTCGTACCGCTCGTCTCCACGCTCGCCGGGCTCGCCTCCCTTTCAGGCATCGCCTGGCTTGCGGCAGGCGGGAACGGCATCCCTGAAGGGCCGTCGCTCCAGTTCGCAGAGTTCCTGATACTGGGCGGCATCTTTGGATGCACGGGGTACCACCTTTTCCGGCCGTTCAGAGGTGCGCACGGGCACGCGCGCATGCGCGCGTAGACAGGAGCGCCGACGCAGGCACTCAAAAGGGCGGGCAGCTACGCTGCCCGCCCTTTTTCTTGCATTCAAATCTCCCCGATATCCTCGTTCCAGACCTCAGGGTACTCTCGGATGAACCGCTCCATGAGCTCGCGGCAGCGCGAATCATCGAGAACGAGCACCTCGACGCCGCGGCTTCGCAGGAATTCCTCGTTGCCGCCAAACGTCGCGTTCTCGCCGATAACGACGCGCGGGATGCCGAACTGCACGATGGTGCCGCTGCACATCATGCACGGGCTCAGCGTCGTATAGAGTGTCGTGTCAGAGTAGTCGCGCTGCCGGCCGGCCGCGCGCAGGCAGTCCATCTCGCCGTGGGCGATAGGGTCGCCGTGCTGGACCCGCCGGTTATGGCCGGCGCCAATCACCTCTCCGCCGCGCACCAGCACGGAGCCGACGGGCACGCCCCGCTCGTCGAATCCCTTCTGCGCCTCCTCGAGCGCACGCGCGAGGAACGGGGCGTCTGACGGCGCTGTTTCCATATGCAGTTGCTTCAGTCTAGCATGCGCCGATGCCGCTTACTTCTTTTGCAAGGAAGGTTGGTTCCCTTCTAGCTCAGAAGAAGGTAGAGGCCGATAGCTAGCAGCACCTGAACGAGAATCGCTATCGCGAATCTCTTGGAGCCGGCAGACGAAGGGCCGGGCACATATGCCAGCAGCGATGCTGAATACAGGAGCGCTGCCATTCCGAGAACTATCAGCAGATTCGGGCCCTCCGGATCATCGAATAACGCGAACAGCGCCCTCGAGCATATCACAGAGGTTATACCCAAGATAACTAATCGCAGCTTCTTCATATTCTTACGACAGCTATGCACCCTGACGCGCGGCATCGATAGCGGCGACGTCGATCTTCTTCATGGTCATCATGGCCTTAAAGGCGCGTTCTGCTTCTGCGCCTCCCGCGGCATTCGCCTCGGTGAGCGTGCGCGGCGTGATCTGCCACGACACTCCCCAACGGTCCTTGCACCATCCGCAGTCGCTCTCCTGGCCGCCGTTGCCGACGATGGCGTTCCAGTAGCGGTCGGTCTCTTCCTGGTCGTCGG
>CAZYZM010000055.1:0-3258 GCA_964651935.1 uncultured Candidatus Saccharibacteria bacterium | reverse complement strand
TCGGCGATGAAGTCGCCGAGCGTCGAGCGCTCGTCGTCGTCCGAGCCGATAGGGTTCTCGAGCGAGAGCGTATCCTGGTTTATTTTCTCGATCTGATAGATCTTCTCTACGTCGACGCCCATCTCGATGGCGACCTCTTCGGGCTGCGGGTCGCGCCCGAGCGTCTGCGCGAGGCGGCGGCTCACCTGCTTGTACTTGGCGATGGTCTCGACCATGTGCACGGGGATGCGGATGGTGCGGGACTGGTCGGCCAGCGCGCGGGTGATGGCCTGGCGGATCCACCAGGTCGCGTACGTCGAAAACTTGTATCCCTTCTTCCAGTCGAACTTGTCGACGGCCTTGAAGAGGCCGAGGTTCCCTTCCTGGATGAGGTCGAGCAGCGTCAGGTCAGGCGAGCGGCCCACGTACTTCTTGGCGATGGACACCACGAGGCGGAGGTTGCTGCGGGCGAGGATGTTGCGCGCCTCCTCGTCGCCGTTCTCGATGCGCTTGGCGAGCTCTTTCTCCTCGTTTCCGGTGAGGAGCGGGTACTGGCCGATCTCGCGGAGGTATATCTGTATGGAATCATAGCCGCTTGAATCGCGCCCTTTGATGTTGCGTCCGGCGAGGTACTCGTCGGCGCCGTCCTCGAGCATGCCGCCTTCGAGAATGTCGATGCCGGCGACGGTGAAGCGCTCGTAGAGCTCGTCGAGATAGCTGACATCCTCCTCGACATGCGGGAACTCGCGCAGGATCTCAGAGTACGTGATGTAGCCGCGTTCCTTGCCCTTCTGGATGAGGCGCTCGGCCTTGTCTTCGCGGTCATGCAGCGCCTTCGCCTTGCTGCCTGCCGCTGCCTTGCGCACGACGGCACGCGTGCGGGCGTTCTTGCTCGCGGCCTTCTTCGGCGCCTTCTTGGCTGCCGGCTTCTTCGCAACGCGCTTCGTCGCGGCCTTCGCCTGCTTTTTCGCTGCCGGCTTCTTGGTAGGCTTCTTCGCTACCTTCTTCGGCGCCTTCTTGGCTGCCGGCTTCTTCGCTGCGCTCTTGGTGGGTTTCTTTGATGCCATAGGAATAGGAAAAGAATAAGAGAACGCGGATAATGAGTCTGTGAAAATACGGGCTAGGCAAGTGCCGCGATGCGTTCTGAAAGCCCTTTGCACCGGAGCGTCAGCTCCTGTATGCGCTCTGCCTTCCCTGCTGATTCTGCCGCCCGTAGCTGCCGTGTCGCGTCTTTGAGCGCGTCCCGCAGGATCATACGCTCGAACGTGTTCAAAAGCTCGGCTCCCGCCTCATCCGGAGGATTCTCGCCGAAGGCGCGCTCCGCTTCGAAGGATGCGCGCTCGCCGAGCCCGGAAAGAAGCTGCTCGTCCGCTTCCGTACCAGTAATCCGAGCATACTCCGCTTTGAGCCGTTCGGCAAGGCCAGAATCGGGGTATGCCTGGATAGCGCCCAGGATGAGCGTGCGATACGCCTCGAGCCCTGACGGTACGGAAGACGGCTCCGTCGCGCGCTCCTTACCTCCTGTATCCATGGCGCGCGCCCGGCCGTCGCGCGCATCAGGGCGCTCGGGCCGCGGAATCGCCTCGCGCACGGCTTCCGGCGTCGACGAGATGGCGCGCGCCACGATCTCTATGTACCGGTTGCGCTCAAGCGGGCTCTTCACGGCGGCGACCAGCGGCAGCACGGTCTCTTCGACGCGGCGCATGAGCCTGAAATCGTCCGATTCTTGTGCGGTGAGGACGGAGAGGAAGAATTCCACGATGGACTGAGAGCGCGCGATGAGCTCGGCAAAGGCCTTCCCGCCGTCCTCCGCGACGAGGTCTGCCGGGTCCTTCCCTTCCGGCATCCGCACCGCCTTCACGCGCATGCCGGCCGAGAGCGCCGCATGCGCGTTCTTGGCCGAGGCGGCGAGCCCCGCCCTGTCGGCGTCGAGCGCAAGCATCAGGTTGTCGGCATACCGCTTGATGAGCGAGAGGTGCGTCGCAGAGAGCGCCGTGCCGGAAAGGGCGATGGTATTCGCGAAGCCCGCCTGATGCAGCAAGAGCAGGTCGAACTGCCCTTCCACCAGGATGGCGAAGCCGCGCGCACGGATGGCGTCCTTCGCGCGGTCCATGCCGAACAGGATCTCGCTCTTCCTGAAGAGGTCGGTCTCGGGCGAGTTGAGGTACTTCGCCTGGTCGTCCTTGTCGAGCGCGCGGCCCGTGAAGGCGACCGTGCGGCCGGCCGCGTCGCGTATCGGGAACATCAGCCGGTTGCGGAAACGGTCGTACCAGGTGCCCGGCTTGCCGTCCGCTTCTTTCACGAGTCCTGCCGCCGTGAGCTCCTTCGTCGTGAACCCCTGTGCAGAAAGCGCTTCCAGGAGCCCGCGCCAGCCGTCTGTCGCGAGTCCCAGGTTCCAGGAACGTATCGTCTCGGGCGCGAGGCCCCGTTCCTTTGCATACACGAAGGCCGGTGAGGTTTCGGTTAAGCTCTGCGCGAAGAGCTGCTCCGCCTTCGCCATCGCCTCGCGCAGGCGGTCGCGCTGGTCGCTGCGCATGCGGTCTTCGGGCCGCAGCTTCTGCACCTCGACGCCCGCCTTCTCGGCGAGGATCTTGAGCGCGCCCTTGAAGTCGACGCCCTCCATCTTCTCGACGAACGTGAAGTGGTCGCCGCCCTGGGAAGTGGAGAAGCAGTAGTAGGAGCCGCGGTCGGGCGAGACATAGAAGGAGGGGGTCTTCTCCTTCGAGAACGGCGAGAGGCCGCGCCAGTACTTCCCTGCCCGCGTCAGCTTCACGTACGGCTGGATGACCTCGACTATGGAGAGCCGGTCCTTTATCTGCTGCACGGTGTCGCTTCCGCGGGTATCAGCCATTTCCCCTATTCTACCGCGCATCCCCGACGAATGCTCCTATGCGCGGATATGCAGCAGAACCGCCCCGTTGCCGGGGCGGTTCTGTGTTTCTGAAGCCTTTATTTCGTCGTATCGACCACGATGCCCGCCTTCTCGGCTTCCGCCTCAGCAGCCGCTTCGGCTGCCTGAGCCGCTTCGAGCTCGCGCTGGCGGCGCACGCCCTGAAGCTTCTCGATCTCGGCGTGCTTGGCGCTCTCGCCGAAGCCGGTTCCGGCCGGGATGAGACGGCCGAGGATGACGTTCTCCTTGAGGCCGCGGAGCCCGTCGACGGATCCCTTGAGTGCGGCGTCGATAAGAATCTTCGTCGTCTGCTCGAAGGATGCGGCCGAGAGGAAGGAGCGGCGCGAGAGGGCCGACTGCTTGATGCCGAAGACGATGTCGACGGCCTT
>CAZYZM010000054.1:0-3444 GCA_964651935.1 uncultured Candidatus Saccharibacteria bacterium | reverse complement strand
TCCGCAGCGGGATCACCTCGGCCTCGCAACTAACCCCTCCCTATAGCTACACCAGATCGCAGGGGCGTAGGTAAAGGCAGGAACGCATAAGAAAAGGCCGGGGAAGATCCCGGCCCTCTTTCCTTATTGTACCCCTGCTGCCTTTAGTGGCCGAACTTGTAGTTTACGCCGACGCGGACGGTGTGGAACGTCAGGTCGGTCGAAAAGGTCTCGACATATGGAACCGTTCCACCCGGCTTTGTCGTTCCCTTCAACGCGTAATCCTGTTCGCCGAGATCCACGTAAAGGTACTGCCCCTGAATCGACCAATTCGGCGCCACAAGCCACTCGGCCCCGCCGCCGGCCGTCCAGCCGATGTGCGCCTCATCTCCAGACGTGCGACCTCCGACATCCGGGTTGGCCGGTGGGAACCAGTTCGTCGCTTGCTTGGCATCGACGATCCCCCAAGCGAGGCCGCCAGTGGCATAGACCAGCAGTTGCGGGCTGACCAGAACACCAACGCGAGTCCGCACGGTGCCGAAGACATCCAAGCTCGTGTCGATGTCCCACGTGGTGTGATTGGGCGCAGGCGTGGTGAACCGGCCATCGGCCTCCATGCCCGTCCAGGAGACATCGCTCTCCACGCCGACGATCATGGATCCGATCTGATGGTTGTAGCCGCCCTGCAGACCACCTATCCAGTTATCATCGGAGGACAAGGACCTGTTTGCAGGTACGAACGGATCATTGTAGTGGATCGCGCCCGAGGAGTGAGACAGGTCAACGTCCCACTCACCCCAACCGTAGCCCACATGGCCGCCGACATAGAGCCCCGTCCAGATGGGAGCTGTAGCTACGGTCGGGCCATCCTTGATCGACCCATCATAAGACGGCCCTCCGAAGTCAGCGGCAGCAACTGAAGTTGTACACGCTAACACAGCCCCAACAGATGTCAGGAAATATCTCATTGACTATCCTTCCTCGTCTCGATCGAGAGGTCCAGTTTAGGACGCTGGTACATCATGTGCACTCCGGATGATCCGGACTGAGCAGTGTTCAGGCGGAACAGTGGCATTGGGGGAACAGCCAGCTCGTACAAAGATGGTGCGGGTGTGGGTCCAGGTGAGGGCCATATTGTAGAAGCCGTTATTAGTGAGAAGTTGCAGCGGCATCCAACGTCTGACGCGAAAATCAGTGTGTCAGCCGTGTGTCACTGGTCCAGATCGGTTGCCTGCTCGTTCGCGTCGCGTTCACGGCAAGTACCAGCATCTGGATCGTCGTTTTTCCCTTTATTTTCCATAGCTTTGCCGCAGATTTCGGCATCATAAGCCACTCTTGACATGGTAGGGGTCACAGGTTCGATCCCTGTCGCGCCCACCACTCTAGCCCTTGATTTTACTGAGTTTCTCTTGTTCTTGCGGTTCTGACCGTTTTTACTGTGTGTCAACGGTGTGTCAGTGAGAAGTGCCGCAACCTCTGACCCCTTACCACGAACGATGCTCTCGATGGCCTTTTCCTCAAGATGTCCGTATGTCTCTGCAACTATTGAGTAGCTGTCCCAGCCGCCAGCCTCCTGCAACTCCTTGATGGTGCGGCCTGCCATCAGGAGCCTTGACGCGAAGGCGTGCCGGCCGAGCTTGTGGCTGGAGTAGTACGTGATCCCGGCCTTGGCGCACACGCGCTCGATCGCCTGGTTGACACTCCAGCGATCCGCATAGCCGAAGACGGTATCCCCGCCCTCCAGGTTGTCGAGCTCGATAAGCGCGCGGATCGCGTTCGCAATGGTATCGTCGATCGGGACCATGCGCGGCTTGCCGTTCTTCGTCTTCCGCAGCAGGACGCGAAGCTTCTCCAAATGGCAGTCCTCGACCTTCAGCCGGCAAGCCTCCCCGACGCGAGATCCAGTCGTCGTCAGAAACAGGACCATGGCCGCGATGCGGAAGTGAGCCGCCTTGAAGAACGTCGGGAACCATTCAGGTGGCGCATGCACAACTGTTGTGCGCTCAACCTTTGGGGCCTCGAATGAAATGACCGGAATGCCCAACGCGCGGCAAGCCTTGCCGACGACCGCGTTGAGCGGCGTGTAGAGTGTGCGCTTGACTGTGGCCGGCGCCAAGTGGGAATAGCGCTCCAAGGCGAATGCCGACACCTTATCGGCCGTAATGTCTCGCAGCCGCATCTCACCGAATCGCTCCAGGAGTGGCTTCAGGAATCTCTTCTCTCCACCCTTTTCGACATACATGATGACGGCGCTGGCGAACGTCGCCGTCGTCGCCGGACCATTGACGGCCTGCTCAAGCTTTTCCTTGCGCAGCTTGTCGCGATAGTCCTCGGCCTCCCTCAGTCGAGCATGGCCCGTGCTCTCGCGAACTCTGATCCCAATCTTCTGGCCGGGGATCTTGATCGTCCCCCGGACGTGCCAGATTTTGCCACGTTTATGGAGGGTGAGGTCTGACATTTCAGTGTCTCTATGTAGGCTCTTAGCTGTTCGTGATCGAGTTTGATCTGGTGACCGCGCTTATAGCAGAGACCGCGGGCGATCACCTGTCGCCGGAACTCTCTCTCGGATACCTTGACGGGGAGCATGGCCAGGCACTCCGCCACGGTCAGGTACTCGTCTGTGCTTGGGAGTTTCAGCAGGCGTTCAGTCATTTCTCGCCCCCTCCAATAGTTTCACAGCCCAGACAGCTACTGCAGTGACCTGCCATGTGCGCTCAACGAAGGCGGTCATCTGTTTGCAAGCTCCAGCAAAACGTCTGCGTGACACGGTGATCCTTTGCACCAGCACGCCAGATCCTTTCCTCGCAGGTATTCGAGATTTTCTAATACGTGCCGGCGCGCAGCCTTCTGTTCCTCGATCGATGGGCCGGATGCGAGGGCTAGATAACCGGCCAGCATCTTCGTGTAGAGATCGACGCATTCTGCGCGGGTGCCATCCCGCCCCACGACGAACGGGTTACCGAACTTCGTCGTGCGATCGACCTTCACCGCGCCGTCCGGCAGACGCCAGCCTTTGGCTCGTGACAGTGGAACCCGCTTCGGTGTGGTGCGCTCTAGTGCACGGAGGGCGGTGGTGCTCTCACTCATTGGGGGCCTCCTTGAATAGGCCATTCGGAATGCTCGCGGCCGTCGAGGAGGCGGCCGGCGCGGGACTTGCCGACGGCCGCCATGTAGCGCGAGCCCTGCTCCGTGTTACGGCCACCCGTGGCAATCGATACGTCGACGTCTGAGCGCCCGCTTGGATGCACGATGCGCACCCGGCCGGATCGAACGTCGCCGCCGAGATCTCCGCCCGGTCGGACGGCGTGCGGCGCCCACTCCCCCCACTGCTTGAAGAAGAACGGCACCCCCGCCGCGGCGCACTGGTCGCGTATCGACCGCGCCCACTTCGGGTGCATGGGGCGGGCGTTGGGGCCGGACTCGCCGCCGACGATGATCCAGTCCAAGCCATGGAGATAGCGGTCA
>CAZYZM010000053.1:0-3496 GCA_964651935.1 uncultured Candidatus Saccharibacteria bacterium | reverse complement strand
CTCACCCGCGACGCATAACCTTCGACACGCTCGCCGTGTGGGCGCTTGCCCTCACGGGAGCGGTCGCGACGCTGGCATTCATGCCGTCAGCCGTCATCCCGTTCGTGTATAGCAAGGTCTCGATCATCGCCATCGGCGGCCTTATCGCGCTCGCGCTATACATCCTCGCGCGCCTCACGCGCGGGAATATCATCGTTCCTCCGATAACGCTCGTCGGCGCGTTCTGGCTCGTGCCGGCCGCATACCTGCTCTCGGCGCTCTTCTCGGGCGCAGGGGTACAGGCGAGCGTCTTTGGTTCGCAGCTCGAGACCGACACGTTCGGCTTCATGCTCATCCTGGCCGCGTTCGCGACTCTGGCCGCGCTTACGTTCCGCCGCTCGGCGCAGTACCGCACCTTCTTCAAGGTGAGCGCGGTCGCCTATGCGGTCGTGCTTATCGCGCAGGTCGTCTTCCTCATCCTGGGGCAGGTCGCGAGCGACCGCTACGCGCCGACGGCGAACCTGGTCGGCTCGTTCTCTGACCTCGGCATGCTGGTGGGCCTGGCGATCACCGTATCGCTCCTGGCGCTCCGCTTCCTTTCGCTCAGCACGCGTATCAAGCGGTTCGTGTGGATCGCCGGCGCGCTCGCGCTCATCGTGCTCGCGCTGGTGAATTCGAGCCTCATCTGGGTGCTCGTCGCTCTCACCGCGCTCGGGCTCTTCATCGAGGCGATTATGCGCCGCAGCGCGTCTGCCGCGGACGAGGACTTTGACGGCGTATCCGAAGTCTCGACCGGCGAAGAGCCGGCCCATGAGCATGACGCGTCCGGAAGCGAGACGAAGAATCTCGCCGCGCCGCTCGCCGTACTCGTGGTCTCGCTGTTCTTCCTTATCGGCGGAAGCACTATCGGCACGGCGCTCGTGGGCGCCTTCGGCACGGATTATCTGGACGTGCGCCCGTCATGGCAGTCTACCTTCGATGTCGCCGGGCACACGTATGCGTCCTCGCCGCTCTTCGGCTCCGGCCCGGGCACGTTCGGTTCCCAGTGGCTCAAGTTCCGCGACAAGTCGCTCAACGATACGGTCTTCTGGAACGTGGACTTCTCGTCGGGCATCGGCTTCGTCCCGACATCGGCAATAACGACCGGTATCGTGGGCGCGCTGGCATGGCTCGCCTTCCTCGGACTGTTCTTCTTCATCGGCGTGCGTTCGCTCCTGTTCCGCGCGCCCGAAGAGCCGTTCGCGCGCTTCGTATCCGTCGCCTCGTTCGTGGGCGCCAGTTACGTGCTCATCCTCTCGATAGCGTCGAATCCGGGCCCCGTGGTGCTGCTCGGAGGATTCTTCATGGCCGGACTCTTCGCATCATCATTGCGGTATGGAGGAAGCCGCCGCGAGTGGGGCATCATCTTCGCCCGCAACCCGCGCGTCGGCTTCGTCATCGTCTTCGGCCTGACGCTCCTCCTGCTGGCGGCCGTCGTCGCCGCGTACGTGGTGATAGAGCGGTACCTCGGCAGCGTGGCATACGCGGAGGCCGTCCAAGAGGCGAATGCGGGGAACCTTGATGCGGCGACCGCCGACATCAACCGTTCGCTCCTCTTCGCGCCGTCGGCCGCGGCGTACCAGCTCGCGGCCAGCGTGAGCATCGCGCAGATGCAGACGGTCGCGAACGATACCGAGCTCTCGCCGTCGCAGGCGCAGCAGCAGTTCCAGGCGGCCCTCTCGACCGGCATCCAGGCGGCGACGCTCGCCACGCAGATCGCGCCGGACGATTACCGTAACTGGGTGGCGCTCGGCACCGTCTATCAGACCGTCGTGCCGCTCAAGATCGAAGGCGCGTACGACAACGCGAAGAAGGCGTACGACAAGGCCGTCGCCCTGAACCCGACGAATCCGACGCTTCCGTTCGTCCTGGCGCAGCTCGAGATAGCGCAGAACAACATGGAGGCCGCAGAGACGGACCTCACGACCGCCATCGGCCTCAAGCGCGACTACACGCAGGCCATCCTGCTTCTCTCGCAGCTCCAGGTGCAGGAAGGCAAGGCGGACGAGGCGCTCCAGGCTGCTGAAGCCGCCGCGTACTTCGCGCCGAACGATCCGGACGTGCTCTTCCAGGTCGGCATCCTGCGTCTTGGGACCGGAAACACGGACGGCGCTATCCAGGCGCTCTCGCAGGCAGTCGACCAGAACGAGCAGTACGCGAATGCCCGCTTCTTCCTCGCCGTCGCGTACTCGACCAAGGGCATGTACGGCGATGCGCTGAAGCAGCTCGATGCCATCGCGGCGCTCTCGGCAGACAACGCGACGGCGGTCGCCGAGGATATCGCGACCCTCAAGGCCGGAAAGAACCCGTTCCCGCCGTCGCGCCAGGGCCAGCTCGGCATCCCGCAGTCCGGCGTGAAGGAGACGAAGGGAAGCACGACCTCTCCGGCGCTCACGCAGTAGGAGCATCCAAAACGCCCCGTATGGGGTAAAATAAGGAGAATGGTGCATCGCATCCTATCCCGCCTCACGGCACCGATACGCGGCCTTCATCAGGCCGCGTATCTTCTTGCCGGCCTGACGCTCGCCTCCCAGGCGCTCGCCCTTATCCGCGACCGTATCTTCGCGCATATGTTCGGCGCGGGCGAGACGCTCGACCTTTATTACGCCGCGTTCAAGGTGCCTGATTTCGTCTATGCGCTCGTCGTGTCGCTGGTCTCGGCATATGTGCTCATACCGGCGATAACGAGCCGCCTTTCCGCGCAAGGGAAGGAGGACGCGCGCCGCCTCGTATCGCAGGCGGCGACCTTCCTCGCGCTGTTCGGCGGCGCGCTCTGCGCCGTCCTCGCGCTCTTCACGCCGCAATTCCTCGCCGCGCTGTTCCCCTCGCTCATGCGCTCGGCGCACCAGGGCGAGTTCGTCCTGCTCACGCGCATGCTTCTGGCACAGCCTATCCTGCTCGGCCTCTCGAGCGTGCTTTCGAGCGTGACGCAGGTGGAGCGCCGCTTCATGCTGTTCGCGCTCTCGCCGGCGCTCTATAACCTCGGCATCATCGCGGGAACGGTCTTTCTTTATCCGCGCTACGGGCTCGTCGGCATCGGGCTGGGCGTGCTTGCCGGCGCGGCGCTTCACCTCGCGCTCCACGTGCCGGTCGTCGTCCGCGCAGGGCTCGCGCCGCGCCTCGTCATTCCGCGCTTCACGGAGCTGCGCACGCTCTTCGGGCAGTCGCTCCCGCGCTCGTTGGCGCTCGCGATCGGCTCGCTCACGACCCTGCTCCTGATCGCGCTCGCGTCGCGGGAAGGGGAAGGCGCCGTGGCGGTCTATACGCTCGCGAGCAACCTCGAGGCCGTCCCGCTCTCGCTCGTGGCAGCTTCGTACGCGACGGCGGCCTTCCCGGTGATGGCCGAGCAGGCGAGCGCGCAGAAGAAGGACGCCTTCACGCTGACGGTCGGGGTGGCAGCGCGGCATATCGTCTTCTGGTCGTCGGTCATCACGGTGCTCGCCATCGTCCTGCGCGCGCACCTCGTGCGCGTCATCCT
>CAZYZM010000052.1:0-3590 GCA_964651935.1 uncultured Candidatus Saccharibacteria bacterium | reverse complement strand
TGCCGTTCCGGCGCCAGGTGTTGCGGCGCACGGCGTTCTCGTCGTAGTAGAACCACCCGCCGGTATTCCCGTAGATGTCGTACCGCCCGTAGCGCAGCGAGCGCGTGCGATAGAGGTCGTACCCCGGATCGACGCGTTCCTGGTAGCGGATCCAGTCGTTGGCGGACTGGGCTGCGGCAGGTGCCGGAAGGGCGACCGTGCCGGCAAAGGCCGAACCGGCCGCGATGACGGCGAGCAGGAGCTTGTTCATCTCGAATTCCCTTCTGAGTTCAGGGTGACAGATTTCTCACTATAGAATATACATAAATGTCGGATTTGTCAAGTATGGCCCGGCACGTTTCCCTTCCCCTCCCTCATTCTTAGCCCTTCTCGCGCACGCACGGTATGATACCCGTATACCTTTCATATGCCTGCGGAATTCGACCGGAAGCGAGAAGAAGAGAAACTGGCGCATATCCACGCCGAAGAAGAAGAGGACCTCGTGCGCATCCTCTCTGAGAAGTACGGCCTGCCGTACACCGACCTCACCTTCGTGCCGGTGAATATGGACGCGCTGCGCCTGGTTCCTGAAGAGGACGCGCGCGCGGCGAATGCCGTCGTCTTCGACAAGAACGGGAAGCATCTTTCGGTCGCGTTGCGCGACCCGTCCGCTCCTGCGTATGACCGCTTCGAGAAGGCGCTCGCGGGCCAAGGCTATGCCGTCGAGAAGTTCCTCGTCTCGCAGAAGAGCCTCGACCGCGCGTTCGAGCGGTACGCGGACCTTTCGCACGCGTCAGAGACCGAGGAGGGCGTCTTCGCGGTTTCCGACGAGGCGCGCGCCCAGGAGTCTGAGCGCGCCTCGTCTCTTCCCGCGCTCCGCGCACATCTTATGGAGCTCGTGGCGAGCAAGGATCCCTCGAAGGTATCCGCGCTCCTCGAAGCCGTCCTGCACGCGGCCGTGTACATGCGCGCGTCGGACGTGCACTTCGAGCCTGAAGAGAACGGCGTACGCATGCGTTTCCGTCTGGACGGCGTACTCACGGACGCTTTCCTTTTCGATGCGCGCACGTACCACCTTCTTAATTCGCGCCTCAAGGTGCTTTCCGAGCTGAAGCTCAACATCACGGACCGCGCCCAGGACGGCCGCTTCACTATCCGCGAAGGCGAGAAAGAGTACGAGGTACGCGCCTCCGTCATCCCGGGCAGCTACGGCGAATCATTCGTGATGCGCCTTCTGGATCCCGAGACGACGAAGCGCTCGTTCACGGAACTCGGCATCCATCCGAAGCTTCTTGCGCGGCTCGAGGGTGAGATACGCCGCCCGAACGGCATGCTGCTCAACACCGGCCCGACCGGCTCGGGCAAGACGACCTCGCTCTATGCCTTCATGCGCGCGATACAGACGCCGGAGATAAAGATCATCACCATCGAGGATCCGGTCGAGTACCACCTGGACGGCATCGTGCAGACCCAGGTAAGCGGCAAGGACTATACCTTCGCTTCCGGTCTCCGCTCGGTGCTCCGCCAGGATCCTGACGTCATCATGGTGGGCGAGATCCGCGACGAGGATGTGGCGGAAGTCGCGGTACAGGCCGCGCTCACCGGGCATTTCGTCTTCTCGACCCTTCATACCAACGATGCTGCGGGCGCCTTTCCGCGCCTGGCCGACCTGGGCATCGACCCGAAATCATTCGCGTCCGCGGTGAGCGTGGTCATGGCCCAGCGCCTCGTACGCACGCTCAATCCCGAGACGAGGCAGAAGCGTGCCGCTACCGACGAGGAGAAGAAGCTTTTCGAGCGGGTATTCGCCAGCTGCAGCGATCCGTCGCTCGTCCCAGCATCCTTCGACGAAGTGTGGACGACCCATGCGGACGCGAGCAGCGAGGATACCGGATACAAGGGGCGCACCGGCGTGTACGAAGCGATATTCATGGATGACGAGCTCGGCGCCTTCCTCCGCGAGAACCCGTCTTCCGGCGAGATAGCGAAGCATGCGGAGCGGCAAGGGTTCCTCACCATGGCACAAGACGGGCTCTTGAAGGCGCTCGATGGACGGACGTCGCTCGAGGAGGTGCTGCGCGTCGTAGATATGCCCGACGCGTAAGATCGGACGTATAGAAAGCAAAAGGAGCGCCGCTAAAGCGGCGCTCCTTTTGCTTAGGAGTCTCACACACACTACCCTCCAGGCACTCCTCCTCATAAATGAGCAGGTGGACAAAGCGCCTGAGGATGATCCCAGCAGCCCGCATCGAGTGCGGAACCAGAACGTCCTTGGGGAGATGCCCGAAGCCGTCAAGCTTTGCCTAGAGGGTGGTATGCACGAGAAATGAACAGCGGGTCGGCCGGAAAAAGAAAAACTTCTCTTGCGAGAGAAGGTTCATGCCAGGCCAACCCTGGTGTGCTATAATACTAGCATAGTAGCATTTTATGTCAAGTACCTCCGAAAGCCCTGAATCTACGGTACGTTTGCGCGACCAGGCGCTCGACAGCGCCCTGCGCCCGGACGTATGGGACGAATACGTAGGCCAGGGGCATGTGAAAGCGAATGTGCAGGTGGTTCTGGAAGCCGCGAAGAAGCGCGGCGACATGCCCGAGCACGTCCTTTTCTACGGGCCGCCAGGCGTCGGCAAGACGACCCTCGCGCACCTGGTCGCGCATACGCTCGAAGCGCCGCTCAAGTCTACCTCCGGCGTCGCCATCGAGCGCGCCGGCGACCTGGCGGCTATCCTCACGAACCTTGAGCCGGGCACCGTGCTTTTCATAGACGAGATCCATCAGCTCTCGAGGAAGATCGAAGAGCTCCTCTATCCTGCCCTCGAGAACGGCTCGCTCGACATCGTGCTGGGCAAAGGCCCGTCCGCACGCACCGTCGAGCTCGCGCTGCCCCCTTTCACGCTCGTGGGCGCCACCACGCGCGTGGCACAGCTTTCCGGCCCCCTGCGTTCGCGCTTCGGCGGCGGCGTCTACCAGCTCGACTTCTATAACGAGGACGATGTGCGCAGCATCGTCGCGCGCTCCGCGCGCGTGCTGGGGGTAGACGCGCCTGCTGAGGTCGTCGAGCGGATCGCCGCACGCTCCCGCGCCACGCCGCGCGTCGCCAACGCCCTCCTGAAGCGCGTCCGCGACTACGCCCAGGTCCACGAGAAGCATCTCACCCCTGAGGTCTGCGACGAGGCCTGCCGCCTCTTCGGCATAGACGAGCTCGGCCTCACCAAGGACGACCGCCGCTATCTTTCCGTGCTCCGCGATTCCTTCAAGGGCGGCCCGGCCGGCATCCGCGCGCTCGCGAGCGCGCTGCATGAGGACGCCGATACCGTCGAGAACGTCTACGAGCCCTACCTCCTGCGGCTCAATTTCATCGAACGCTCCCCGCGCGGCCGCATGCTCACGCAGAAAGGAAAGGAGTACCTGGAAACGCACGCCGGGTAACCCTCTAGAATTAATCACACAATTAATACCACAGCTAGTTGTGGTATTAATTGGTAGCCGATTTTAGAACCACATCTGACTTTGGTATAGTGGCAGCATGTCAGGACACAGCAAATGGTCGCAGATAAAGCGGCAGAAAGGGGCGACGGATGCGGCGAAGGCGCGCGAATTCGCGAAGTTCT
>CAZYZM010000051.1:0-3603 GCA_964651935.1 uncultured Candidatus Saccharibacteria bacterium | reverse complement strand
ACACGCGCCGCCTGCGCGGCGCGATAGATGCGGCAGGGTACGGGAACAGCGCGCTTCTGCACGTGGATGCGAGCCAGCTGCCGCTCGCAGAGCCTATCGAGCGCACGCGCCTCGGCGCGGACCTTCTTGCCCTCGACGCGCAGAAAGTAGGCGGCGTGCGGGGAATAGGAGCGCTCATCGTGGCGAACCCACGAGGAATCGAACCGCTCATGCAGGGCGGCGGGCAGGAAGGCGGCCTCCGGCCGGGCACGGAGCCGGTCGCGCTTATCGCTGCCTTCGTTGCGGCGCTCGAGGCGCGCGCGAAGGGATGCGCCGCCTTCACGGAGGCTGCGCGCGCGAAGCGCGCGCAGCTCATCGCTTCCTTCGTTGCCGCCGCTTCCGCCGCAGGCATCGAGGCGGCCGTCCACGAAGGGAAGCAGCAGGCGCCGCATATCCTGAACCTTTCCCTTCCCGGCATCGATACCGACTACCTCGTGGTGCTTCTCGATGCGGACGGCATAGCCGTCTCGACCACGAGCGCCTGCGAGACCGATTCTGAAGACGGGTCGAAGACGGTCTATGCGCTCACCGGCGACCGCGCGCTCGCCGCGTCGACCCTCCGCGTATCCTGGGGGCCGGAAACGCCCGCTGCCAGCTTCCGCCGCCTTCCGCGCTCGCTGGCCAGCGCGCTGGCCTTCCTTGCGCAGGATTGATTGATATACTGAATATATGGACATAGAAGACCTTTCGAAAGCGCAGCTCCTCCTGCTTACGGTGATGGTGAATTTCGTGGTATCCATCGCCACGGGCGTGCTCACGGTCTCGCTCCTCGACCAGGCGCCCATACAGGTCGCTCAGGGCGTCGACCGCGTCGTCGAGCGCACCATCCAGACCATCGCGACGCCGGTGCAGGTGGTGAACCCCATCAAGTCCATCGCTTCGGGGACGACGCAGAAGCCCGCGCCCACGACCGAGCAGCTCATGACCGAAGCGGTCGGCGATGCCGCCGCGCGCATAACGCTCATCTACAAGAACTCGACTTCGACGCCTGCCATCGCCTATGGCACGTACCTCCCGAACTCGCGCGCCGTCGTTACGGCGAAGGTGAACGGCCTTCCGAAGGAGAGCCTCATCGCCTTCAGCGACGGGTCGACCGCGCGCGCATCCGTCTCGAAATCCTCGGACGATCTCGTCATCTACGGCTTCGCTGACGATGCGCTGCTGCCGACCGTTCCTGAGGCGGGTACCGCGCCGATGAGCAAGCTCAAGCCGGGACAGAGCGTGGTCGCGCTCACGAAAGATTCCGCGGTCATAACCGGCATCATAAGCAAGGTCGGCGATGCGGGAATCCTCACCGATATGCAGGGAATCCCCGTCGGCGCAGGCGCCGTCGACCTTTCAGGACTCGTCATCGGCATCGGAAGCGGCGAGCCGGGCGCGCTCATTCCCATGGATGCCGTGACGGCCCTCCTGCAGGGGTCGGAAAAGGACTCGTAGCCGTCATGACGTTTTCATACTTATCGAGGTAACGTACGTATTCTTATGGAACCATTCAAGAACTTCACCGCAAAAGCGAAAGAAGCCATCAAGAAGGCTCATGAGCTCGCCATAGAGCGGGGGCAGAATCATGTCAGCCCGCTTCATCTCCTCACCGCCCTCGTCCATCAGGAAGAGAGCCTCGTCTTTTCCGTACTCGACCGCATGGATGTCGATACGATGATGCTCTCGGACCTGCTCCTCGAATCGCTCGAGTCTCCTGAGACGGCGAATATCCTTTCTCCTTCCTTCAATCTCTACCTCACGCCGGAGCTTGCCGAAGCGCTCGAGTCGGCCGGCAAGATAGCTGCGCGCATGAACGACTCGTACATCGGCACGGAGCACCTCTTCGTGGCCATCCTCGAGCACCCGGGGCCGGCGGCGGATGTCATCGGCCGCTTCAAGATAGACGAGGAGACCGTGCTCGCCGTCCTGCACGAGCTCAAGACCTCGAAGGACACGCAGGCGGGGGAGCCGAAGCGCTTCCGCGCGCTCGCCAAGTACACGCGCAACCTCACGAAGCTCGCGCACGACAACGCGCTCGATCCGGTCATCGGCCGCGACACTGAGATAAACCGCGTCATACAGATACTCTCGCGCCGCACGAAGAACAATCCGGTCCTCATCGGCGAGGCGGGCGTGGGCAAGACGGCTATCGCCGAAGGGCTCGCCCAGCGGCTCGCTGTCGGCGACGTTCCCGAATCGCTCAAGAGCAAGGAGCTCCTGTCGCTGGACCTCGGCCTCATGATCGCCGGCACGAAGTACCGCGGCGAGTTCGAGGAGCGCATGAAGGCCGTCATGAAGGAGGTAGAGAAAGCGAGCGGGAAGGTCATCCTCTTCGTCGACGAGCTGCATACGCTCATGGGCGCCGGCTCAGCAGAGGGCTCGATGGATGCGGCGAACATGCTCAAGCCGGCCATGGCGCGCGGCGAGATACGCATCATCGGCGCGACGACCCTGAAGGAGTACCAGCAGCATATCGAGAAGGATGCCGCCCTGACGCGCCGCTTCCAGCCGGTCTTCGTGAACGAGCCGTCCATAGAGGACGCGGTCGCCATCCTGCGCGGCCTGCGCGACAAGTACGAGCTTTTCCACGGCGTGCGTATCACCGACGGCGCCATCGTCTCGGCGGTCGAGCTATCCTCCCGCTACATCACCGACCGCTACCTTCCCGACAAGGCCATCGACCTCATCGACGAGGCCGCTTCCGGCCTGCGCATCGCGCTTGAGAACAAGCCGCCGCTCCTTGAAGATACGGACCGCCGCATCCGCCGCCTCGAGATAGAGCGCCAGGCGCTCAAGAAGGACGAGGAAGGCGAGCACGCGAAGGAGATAAAGGAGCGCATCAAGAATATCGATAAAGAGATAGCCGACCTGCGCGAGAAGACGTCCGAGCTCGAGCTCAAGTGGAAGAACGAGCGCGAGGTCATACAGGGCATCCGCGCCATAAAGGAGGAGCTGGAGAAGCTGAAGAACGCGGCAGAGAACGCCGAAGCTACGGGCGACCTGGCGACGGCCGCTGAGATCCACTACGGAAAGATACCGATGCTCCAGAAGGACCTCGCCGCCAAGACCAAGCGGCTCAAGACGCTGCAGAAGTCGCGCCGCATCCTCCACGAGGAAGTGACCGAGCACGAGGTCGCCGGCGTCGTCTCTCGCTGGACGGGCGTGCCGGTCGCGAAGATGATCGAAGAGGAGGCCGCGAAGCTCGCGCGTATGGAAGCTGAGCTGAAGGCCTCGGTCATCGGCCAGGATGCCGCTATCAAGATCGTGTCCGATGCGGTGAAGCGTTCGCGCGTGGGCATCGCCGACCCCAATCGCCCTATCGGCTCGTTCCTCTTCCTGGGCCCCACGGGCGTGGGCAAGACCGAGCTCTCGCGCCGCCTCGCCGAGTTCATGTTCAACGACCGCGAGGCGCTCGTGCGGGTCGACATGTCGGAATTCATGGAAAAGCATTCCATCGCCAAGCTCATCGGCGCGCCTCCGGGCTATGTGGGGTATGAAGAGGCCGGAAGCCTCACCGAACGCATCCGCCACCGTCCGTACGCCGTCGTGCTCTTCGACGAGGTCGAGAAGGCCCACCCCGAG
>CAZYZM010000050.1:0-3704 GCA_964651935.1 uncultured Candidatus Saccharibacteria bacterium | reverse complement strand
CCATGCCGCTCTGAGAAGATGAGGCCGAGCGCGATAATAAGCACTAAGCCCAGGACGATGCCTGGGAAGATGAATTCTTTCTTGTCCATCCCTTCAGTATACCGTCTGCACGGATGGCGTAAATACGGCTGATTCTGCGCTTAGGTGCCCTCGCCAGGAGTCGGACCTGGATTGCCGCGTTAGGAGTGCGGAGTTCTATCCATTGAACTACGAGGGCAAACGAGGCATCGAGCGGGCGCCCTGGCTTGCTCGGTTGCCGAGTGCAGCCCTCGCAAGCAGGCCGCAGGAACTGCTTACGAGGGCTATATGAGGAGGGTAGCACAGAACCGCCGGCCCTTGCAGGGCCGGCGGTTCTGAACGCACGTGCCGCACGAAAAGCTATGCAGGAAGCCCTACCAGCGAGGCGATGCGCTCCTTGTCGAAGCCGACGATCACTTCCCCGTCGATGTCGAAGACCGGCACTGCCATGCCGCCGCTCTTTTCCGCCATCTCGGCGCGCTTCTCGAGGTCGGTCTGGACGTCGTAATCCGTGAAGGCGACGTTGTTATCCGTAAACCAGTCCTTCGCCATGTGGCAGAAGTGGCAGGTCGGCGTGCTGTAGATAGTGATGTTCTTGGCCATGGTGCTTTTGATTAGTATTCCCAGTATAGCATTTTTGGATATTCCCCACGTGAAGGGGATAACGGGACGGCGTCTCTGCGCCCAGTAATTACGGTGCGGGATACGAGAATCGAACTCGTGCCTCAACCTTGGGAAGGTCGCGTCCTGCCATTAAACGAATCCCGCAGGAATATGCCCTGGACTCTCGTCTACAGGCCGAAGAAGTCCTTCACCTTGTCCCAGAACGTCGGCTGGGGCGGCGGGGGAAGGTCCTTGTCCGGCACTACCACGATAACGTCCTCGCCGGGCTTTGCAACCCCGTACGTCTCGCGGAGCGAGGCCTCCTGGCCTCGCTCCGTCTCTAGGTCGTCGACCGTTCCGGAAAGGCTTGCCTGGCGGGCCGACAGCGCGGCCAATTCCGCCCGCGTGTCGGCGACGGCCTGCTGAGCGATGCGCTCCTTCCGATATATGCCGGCCACCAGGAACGAGAGCCATACGATGAGCACCGCGAGGAATGCGGTGATGCCGAGCTGCCGTAACGTCATGCGGGCCGTGCGCCGTGCCATGCCCTTCAGTATACCAAGCCCGCGCATGCGCAGGACGCGCCTTACCGGTCGCTGTCCTGCACCATCTTCATGAACACGTCCTGCGGGATATCCATCTTCGCATGCTCGCCGCGGCGCTTCTTCCCTTTCTTCTGCTTCTCGAGAAGCTTCATCTTGCGGGTGATGTCGCCGCCGTAGAGATAGCCCGTAACGTCCTTGCGCAGCGCAGAGATGGAGCGCGACGCCACGATGCGGCCGAGCGCATGCGCCTGTATCTTGACCACGAACATCTGGCGCGGCAGGATCTGCTGCAGCTTCTCGACCATGCGTTCCCCTTCCTCGACGACGCGGCGGCGGGATACGACGCGCGCGAACGCGGGTACCGGCTCTTCGGCGACGAATATCTCGAGCTTCACGACGTCTGCCGGCCGGTCGTCGAGGTATTCGTACGAGAGCGACGCATACCCTGAGGAGACATTCTTCACCTTGTCGAAGAAGCCGCGCATGAGCTCGCGCAACGGCATCTCGGCCGCAAGCTCTATGCGCCCGTCCCCGAGCGCGTCCGTGCTGCGGACATCGCCTTCATGGTCATGGAAGAGCTGGATCATGCCCGAGAGCGCGTCGGACGGCGTGATGAGGACGACCTTCACCCACGGCTCCTCGATGGCCGCGGTCTCGCCGAAGGCGGGGAACTTCGACGGCGTATAGATCGTCTCGCGCTTGCCCTGCTTGTCCGTCACGACATACGCGATGGTCGGGATGGTTACGATGAGCTCCAGGCTGAACTCCCGCTTGAGGCGCTCGGTGACTATCTCCAGGTGAAGCATGCCGAGGAAGCCGCAGCGGAAACCGCGTCCGAGCATACCGGACGATTCCTCTTCGAAGGAAAGCGAGGAATCCGAAAGATGGAGCCGCTCGAGGGCCTGGCGCAGCTCTGCGAGGTCATCCTGGCTCTCGGGATAGACCGATGCCCATACCACCGGCCGCGGCTTCTCGAAGCCGGAAAGGCCCTCGGTCGAGCCCTGGTTCGCGATGACCGTATCGCCGACGTTCACCACGCCGGCCTTCTTCACGCCGGTTACCAGGTAGCCGATCTCCCCGGCAGAGAGCGAAGCGGTCTCTACCTCGTCGGGCATGAATATGCCCGTCTCGAGGGCCGTGAAGCGCTCGCCTGCGGCCGCGAAGCGCAGCACGTCGCCCTTCTTGAACGAGCCGTCGAACACGCGCATGAAGACGGTGATGCCGCGGTGCGTCGAGTATGAGAAATCGAAGATGAGCGCGCGCGGGCTGCCGCCCCCCGCGCGCGGAGCCGGTACGCGGTCCACGATGGCCTGCAGGAGCTCGTCCACGCCCTCCCCGGTACGTCCGGATACTTTCAGGACCGACTCAGGATCCACTGAAAGGAGTTCGGCGAGCTCGAGGGCGACGTCGTCGGGGCGCGCCGCAGGCGCGTCCATCTTCGAGAGCACGGGAATCACGACGCAGCCCGTCTCCTGCGCCATATGGAGCGTCGTCAGGGTCTGGGCCTGCACGCCCTGCGTCGCATCCACCAGAAGGATGACGCCCTCTACGGCGGAAAGCGCGCGCGAGACCTCGTAGGCGAAATCGATATGCCCCGGCGTGTCGATGAGGTTCAGCGTATACGTCTTCCCGTCCTTCGCCGCGAACTTCATGCGTGCCGGCTGCATCTTGATGGTGATGCCGCGCTCGCGTTCGAGGTCCATGCGGTCGAGCACCTGGTCCTTCATCTTCCGCGCCTCGATGGTGCCGGTACGCTCGAGAAGCCGGTCCGCGAGGGTCGACTTTCCGTGGTCTATGTGCGCGATTATCGAGAAGTTGCGTATCGTATCGGTCATGGCGAGAGATCGTCGGCCGCGCTGTACGGCGGCAGCGGCTTATGGGAAGCGAGCTTCCGGAACGATTCGATCAGGTCGCGGAATTCCCGGTTCTCGAGCAGCCACAGCATGCAGGCGGCGACGAATAGCCCTACCATACCAGCCGCCAACCCTTCCGCAAATACCGTACCGAGACGCGTGAGCGGGGCGATGCTCCCCATGAAGGCCAGCGCGCCGTAGGCTGCCGCGCCGCCGAGGATCGCCGCGCCGAGACCTTCGCAGAGCGGGCGGGCGAGCGAACGGGCGACCCCGCGTGCCACGACCCCGAGCGTGAGGAGCGCCACCGCGAGCATGGCGAACTGGCCGATCGTATAGCCGAGCGCGATGAAGATCACCGACGAGCCCGGCACGTCGGACACGCGCAGCAATGCTTCCATGAAGTAGCGGAGCATGGGCCAGGCGCGCGCGGCGTGCACGAGCGCGAACGCCGAGAGCACCGACACGCCGACGTCGCCGAGCTGTACGAAGAACGGGTTCCAGGAACGTCCCGCCGCATAGAACGCGCGGGCGCACAGGAGGATGAGCCCTTGCGCGAGGAGCCCGAGGATGAGCACGGCGAGAATGGCCGCCGTGAGGCGCGTATCCTCCCAATTGAAGGCGCCGGAACCCAGGATGACGCGCACGAGGTGCGCGCGCAGGACGATGGCGAGCACCGTGATGACCG
>CAZYZM010000049.1:0-3718 GCA_964651935.1 uncultured Candidatus Saccharibacteria bacterium | reverse complement strand
TTGATGGCGATGATGCCGGAGCGGCGCACGTCGGCGAAGGCCTTCGCCTCCACCTTCTTCACGGTGCCGTGCTCGGTCGCGAGGAAGACCGAGAGCGCGTCGCGCGCGGCGCCCTTCGGCGTCGCCAGCACGCTCGTAACCTTCTCGTCGCCCGCGAGCGAGAGGAAGTTCATGATGGATTTCCCTTTGGTTGCGCGGCGCCCTTCAGGGATGTCGTACATCTTCGTCTGGTACGCCTTGCCCTTGTCGGTGAAGAAGAGCAGGTCGCTGTGCGCGGATGCCTTCAGGAAATGCGTCACGACGTCCTCTTCCTTGGTGGACATGTCGATGACGCCGATACCGCCGCGCTTCTGCGCCTTGTACTCGTCAGGATTCGTGCGCTTCACGTACCCGCCTGCCGTGAGCACGAGCACGCTGTCCTCGTCGGGCACGAGGTCTTCTACGGAAATGTTCTTCACGCCGCCCTTCACGATCTTCGTGCGGCGGTCGTCGCCGTACTTCTCGGTGAGCTCCGAGAGCTCGTCGCGCACGACGGCGCGGATGTTCTTCGCGGACGAGAGGATCTTCTTGAGCCTGGCGATGAGCTTCTGTATCTCGGCGAGCTCGTCCTCTATCTTCTTGCGCTCGAGGCCGGAAAGGGTCTGCAGGCGCATCGCGAGGATGGCTGCCGTCTGCCGTTCCGAGAACTTGAACTTCTTGATGAGGTTCGCCGAGGCGTCCTGCACGTCCTTCGATTTCTTGATGATGGCGATGATCTCGTCGATATGGTCGAGCGCCTTCGAGAGGCCCAGCAGGATATGCTCGCGCTCTTCCGCCTTGCGCAGCTCGTACTCGGTGCGCCGCTTCACTACCTGCTCGCGGTGCTTGATGAACTCGACGAGCATGCCCTTGAGCGAGAGCGTCTGCGGCACGCCGTCGACGAGCGCCAGCATGTTGTAGTGGAAGGTGCTCTCGAGCTCGGTATGCTTGTACAGCGAGTTCAGGACGGCCTGCGGATGCGCCGTTCCCTTCAGCTCGACGACGATGCGGATGTCGGAGGTGGATTCGTCGCGCAGGTCCTTCACGCCGTCCAGCTTCTTGTCGCGGACGAGTTCGGCGATGCGAGTGATGAGGTCGGCCTTGTTCACGCGGAACGGTATCGACGTGATGACGATGTTCGTCCCCTTCTTGTCCTCGACGATCTCGGCCTCGCCGCGCACGACGACGCCGCCCTTGCCGTTCGTGTACGCGTGCCTGATGTCCGTCTGGTTGAAGGCGATGCCGCCGAGCGGGAAGTCAGGGCCTTTCACGAACTGAAGGAGGTCTTCTGTCGTCGCGTCCTCGTGGTCGATGAGGTGCATGGTCGCCTCCGTCACTTCCCGCAGGTTATGCGGCGGGATGTTCGTCGCCATTCCCACGGCGATGCCGAGCGCGCCGTTCAGAAGAAGGTTCGGCGCGGCCGACGGAAGCACGGTCGGCTCCTGCTTGCTGCCGTCGAAGTTCGGTGCCCAGTCCACCGTCTCCTTCTCGAGATCGCGCAGCAGCTCTTCGGCGACGCGCGACATCTTCGCCTCGGTATAGCGGTACGCTGCGGCGGGGTCGCCGTCGATGGAACCGAAGTTGCCCTGCCCCTGCACGAGCGGGTAGCGGGTCGAGAAATCCTGCGCGAGCTTCACCATCGCGTCGTAGACGGAGGCGTCGCCGTGCGGGTGATAGGAGCCGAGCACCTCGCCGACCACGGTCGCCGACTTGCGGAACTTGGCCGTCGGCGTAAGGCCGGTCTGGCGCATGGCGTAGAGGATGCGGCGATGCACCGGCTTCAGGCCGTCGCGCACGTCCGGCAGCGCGCGGCTCGTGATGACGGACATCGCGTAGTCCAGGTACGACGAACGCATCTCGGCCGTGATGGGCTGGTCGAGTATGGTCTGCCCGACAGGGCGCTCTTCAGGAGCCGGTGCGGTTTTCTTTGCCATTGAGTATTAAAAAGGAATAACGGTCGCGGACGGGTTCGTCGCGGGTGCGGTATCGAACGAAGAGGTAGTCTCCCCGTCGATGATCGTGAGGGCCGGCTCCGAGCTCGTCGCGCCTGCGGCCGCGCCGACAGCGCCCATGAGCTGCGAGAAGTTCGACTCGGCGTTCGTGCCCGAAAGCGCGAACGAATCCGGCTGCGCGGCGGGGGAACCGTTTCCGGACGGCGCGATCGCGAACGTGCCGGTCGCGGCCATCGTGCCGGCCCAGGTAACGGCGATGACCGCCGTTACTCCCGCGCTCGCGCCGACGGCGATGCGCTGGCGCACGTGTTCCGGCTTCTGCCTGAGCTTTGCGACGAGATCCTTCATATGCTTCGTGCCTTACGGCGTTACTACTATGATAGCACCGTCTTTCCCCGCGAGATCCTTCTTCTTGAGGGTGAGCTTGTCGACCTTCTCGGCCTCGCCGCTCTCTTCCTTGAGGAACTGGTCGAGCACCTTCGGCTCCCCGATGCCGCTCCAGTGCATAGGGATGATAACCTTCGGCTCGAGCATGGTCTCGAGCTTGGTCGCCGCGACCGCGTCGAGGACGCCGTCGCCCCCTACCGGCACGAACAGCACGTCTATCTCGTCGATAGCCTCCTTCGCATCCGCCGGAAGCGTCGTATCAGAGAGCGCGCCCAAGTGCACGAGCGTCATGCCTTCGAGCTCGACGCTGTATATGGTGTTCATCGCCTGCTCCTGGCCCTTTCCGAGACCGTACTCGCTCTTCGTAAGGAAGCCGCGGACGGTAACGCCCTCCTTCTCATATTCCCCTGGCCCGGAAATGACGAACGGCTCCTTGCCGCCGAAGGAGACCTCGTCGGTACCGTTCATGTTCGGGTGATTCCGGCTCACGAGCGCGATATCAGCGCCGAAGCGCACGGGCGGGAGCGTACCGCCCTTAGATACAGGGTCGAAGACGAGCGTAAGGTCTCCGAAGGAGACCTTGAAGCACTGCGCCCCGTGGTGCGTGATTACCATAGTCCCTTCATTTTACCACGGTTTGTGCACAGGCACATCCAGGAGGGGCGTGCCTTTCCGCCTATATATGCTAGGCTCTAGGGGTGCCGCGCGACGTGCTTGCGCTGCATGCGGATGACCTTTCTCAGCAGAGGAGAATGCTATGGGCGGCGGACACTAACATCACCGGTTCTCACTGCCCACCTCGGAGTATGTGAGCCCAGACGCAGGGGGAGCAGGCGTATCAGGAAAATGCGCCCGTTCTCCCTGCACCCTGCAGCCCTTCCCCATTTCCACCTAAAAGCTCCTTCGACAAAGCCCGCATGCGGGCTTTTTCATTTCCCGCCCGCCATATTCCCCTTTCCGCCCGCGCGTGGTATGGTTCCTCAATCGCGCGGGCGCATATATAAGGAAGCGCGCAGGCTATCCCTGGCACCAGGCATCCGACGGATTCCGCGAATGCCCGCCAGTACCTGCCGCGAAAGGCGCCCCGCCATTTACGTAATGTTTGAAGAAGCTACGACGGCTGCCGAACCGACGGTACCGTCCACCATCTCTTCGGTCCACGTCGAGGACGGCCATCCGATGGCCAAGTACGCGGAGGCCATCAAGGCGCTCCCCAAGCCCGGCGACGTCGTCGAAGGAACCATTATCGAGCTCGTCCGCGGGCGCCTCTATGTAGACCTGCCGCCGTGGGGCGCGGGCATCATCTACGGCCGCGAGTACCTGAACGCAGCCGACGTGCTGCGCAAGGCGAACCCGGGCGA
>CAZYZM010000048.1:0-3842 GCA_964651935.1 uncultured Candidatus Saccharibacteria bacterium | reverse complement strand
ACCCGCGAGCGCATCCGCCAGATCGAGGCGAAGGCGCTCGAGAAGATACGCACGCACGAGAAGAGCCGCCGGCTCAAGAGCTACTAGGCTCGGCAAGAAAAAGGCGCGCACCAGAGAGGAAAACCCGCCTATGGCGGGTTTTCCTCTCTGGGGGCTGGAAATATCCCGCGTGCGGGTGTTTACTGGAATCAGGAGAGGAAAGGAGGACGATATGCTTGTAGCAACGGTCATAACCGGCGCTGACAGAACATACGCGCCGCTTTTGCGGAACTTCGCACGAGGTCTTTTGCATACGGATGATCTTGACCTGATCCAGTATCCTGGCGTGGAAGCTGCCTTGAGGCACACGGCCAAGCGAGGGCACGGATCGTACGAAGCCCAGTACGCGACCCGCGACATCGTCCATACGGCAGCGCACCTTTCGTGCCGCTGCCATGGCTCGAAGCTGTGCGTGCTCGTCGGCGCGGTCCCTTGCAACCGCGGCTCTGACGGGTACCGGGAGTGCGTTCGCCTCATGGTGGACGAATGCGAGGAGGTACGGAGCTGGAATCTCTTCAGGGAGATATTCCTCGCCTGCTTCACGCCCGACCGCAGCATCGTCCCGGTTACGGCGGATAGATGGGCGCGGGGCGACGCATGAAGGGCCGATCAAGAGCCCGGGTCAGGGAAGAAGGGAGAATGAGACGCCCGCGCACCTGTGCGCGGGCGTTCTTCGTGCCTGGTATCATAGTGTGGTCGCATGGAGGATGCTGAGACGGCGGGACCGGAATACGAGCTGCGGGAAAGCGCGCGGGCGCGGCATATGCGCGTCGCCGTAGACGAGAACGGGCGCGTCGTCGTTACCGTGCCCCGCGGCCCGGTACGCGGGCGCCTCGCCAAGGCGCGGGCGCGCGCGTTCGTGAGCGCGCGCCGTGCGTGGATAGAGGAGACGCGCGCGAAGCTCATGCGCCGGCGCGCGCGCTTCGAGGCCGCATACGGCACACCGATAGCGCTTCCGAAGCTGCGGCGCGGCACGCGCGCGTATCGCGAAGCCGCGCGCCAAACGCGCAGCCTCGTGCACGGGCGGCTGCGGCATTTCGCGGCTCTCGGCGGCTACCGCTATGGCACGGTCTCCATCCGCAACCAGAAGACGCGCTGGGGAAGCTGTTCAGGGAAGGGGAACCTCTCGTTCAACCTGTATCTCGCGCACCTCCCGCCGGCGCTCCTCGACTACGTCGTCGCGCATGAGCTCGCGCATACGAAGCACCATGACCATTCGGCGGCGTTCTGGGCGGAAGTGGGGAAGCATATGCCGACGTACCGGGAACTCCGCAAGGAGCTGCAGCGATACCGGCGCTGATGCATAAGGAAAGCGCCAGCCGTTGCCGGCTGGCGCTTGTTGAAGTTGTCGGGAGACCCAGGGCCGCTGCGCAGCAGCGGCCTGTCAGCGCTCCTCAGGCACCCTCACGATCGAGAGCCGGCTGCCGTCGAGCTTCTTGCTCCATACGGCGCCGCGGACCTGCCGCTTCGAGCTCTGCAGCTCGAAGCGGGGCGAGATGCACGGCCCGACGGTGAGCATGATGCTCTTCACGTGCTTGGGCTGGCTGGGATGCCGGTTCACCGTCAGGCGGCCGGCGACGAGCTGCGGCTCGGCGAGGTCGAGCGCAGCGAGCATGCCGTCCGCGCCGACGATGGTCAGCACGGCGTCGCGCGCGAGGCTGACCCGGATGCGGGACAGGCCGTTCTCGGACTCGACGATGCTTCCGGCCGGGACCGAGAAGCGCGCATCGCCCTCCCATGCCACGCCGCGCATGTGCTGGGCGGGCGATGCGGAACGCGGCTGCCGCGTATGGCGCGCCGGGCGTTCGGCCTGCCGCCGCTGCCGTTCGATGCCCGCTTCCCAATTCTTTATGGGCGGCACGGGCGCCTTGTGCACGATGGCCTCGGACGAGGACGGGTGAATCTTCTTCATCTTTCAACTCCCTGTGCAGCCGTTCGGAAGGTGGCTGTGAACCTGGATGCTCTGGTGTGGATTATATCACATATATTGGATATATGTCAATGATGACGCAGAGGAAGCAGAAGGAAGGGATAAAGAAAAGCGGCCCGCCGGAGGCGGGCCGCTGCAGAGATTCTCAGGCTGCGGCAGCAAGCTGCTTCACGTAGTGGGCGTTCAGGACGCTCCACATCTGCACCGTGCTGCCTTCGTGCGGATACGCGAAGAAGAACGGGCGCATGCCCTTGTCCGGCCTGCCGAGGAAGTACCGGGCCCGCAGGTCGTTCATGGCGACGACGAGCTCATGGAGCGCCTCGTCATCATGCGCGCGCAGCTCAGGATGCGCATCCTGCATCTCGCAGATCTCCTGCCGCGCATTTCCCGAAAAGAGAAAGTACTGCGGGAGGAGCCTGCGCGGATACAGCTGCGCTCCTATCTGCGCGTCGTGAAAGGCCTCCAGCTCCTCGCGCTCTTCCTCGGACGCGCCTGCGGCGACCGAGAGCAAGAGGTCGAGATCGAAGCCGTCCGTCACGACGCGCTTGCCGGCATCGAGCGCGGGGGTAACGAATTCCGCGCAGAACGCGGCCAGCCGCTCCCAGCCGTCGCGGAGCAGCGACTCTCGGTCGCTGCAATCGCAGAGGGCAGGATGCGGCAATCCCGAGAACGGCGATCCTGCGAACGAGAATGCCGGCGCGAGATGGGTCGCCGCGGTCTCTTCCTCGAGCCCGTCATAGAGCGACGCGGGCTGTCGGAACCGTGGATCGGAAACAGAAAAAAGAACGCACGACATGACTTGCTCTCCCTTATGGGCGGGTTACGAGTATGGCTATCTGCGCCGGCACATGAGGCCAGGTAGCAGGTCCGTTGGCTGTTATACCACCGCTGCGGAGCGGAGTAAACCGAAGATGCAAAAAGCCGCCGGAACCTAGGTTCCGGCGGCTGTCGCGACAAGGATGCGCGGGTCATGCCTCCTGGATGACCCGGCCGCCTTCTTCCGCGCCCGCGGCATTGGTCTCCGCGAGTTCGGCAAAGTCGGCGAGCGCCCGGTCGATCGAGCGCCTGATGAGGGCGACGCTGACCGCCGAACAGATGGCCGTGGCGGCGATGATGCCGCCGGCATACGCGATGCGCGCTGCGGTGCTCATGGTCGTCTCCTCGGACTCAGCGCGCCTTGCGGCGAAGGATGCGGCGCATGCGCCGCTGCTGGCGCTGGTTCGGCTGGCGCAGCCGCTCGCCGATCGGGTCCTGCGCCGGCGCGCGATGCCGCGCGCCGCGCGGCGATTCTTTCGCCGCGTCCGCGAGCGGCCGGCGCAAGAATGCCGGCAGCGGCGAATCGGCGAACCCCGTCCCGTCGTCAGGCGCGAACCCGGGTTCCGGGCCGCCGTCAAGGTAGGTCATATGCTGCTCCTCTGTAGAAGGGGAAGAGTGGGGAAGCTGGCGCTTCCGGACAATCTGCGTATCACGGTATACCATACATTCTCAAAAATCAAGGTATTTTCCTGAACTGGTACACTGGGATGATGAATCCGAACCAGGCATTCGAAGAGGCGTACGCGCGGCTGAACGACGAGCAGAAGCGTGCGGTCGATGCCATCGAGGGGCCGGTCTTCGTCATCGCGGGGCCGGGCACGGGTAAGACCCAGGTGCTGACGCTGCGCATCGCCAACATACTGCGGAAGACCGATACGCCGCCGGATGGCATCCTGGCGCTCACGTTCACGGAAGCGGCCGCGCGCGAGATGCGCGAACGCCTCGCCCGCATCATCGGCAGCCGCGCGCGCGGCGTGCGCATCCACACCTTCCACGGCTTCGCAGAGCACCTCATCGCGCGCTTTCCTGACCACTTCCCGCGCATCATCGGCGCGCA
>CAZYZM010000047.1:0-3939 GCA_964651935.1 uncultured Candidatus Saccharibacteria bacterium | reverse complement strand
CAGGCCTCGAGACGCAGATCTTCTTTTTCGCCGTCCTGTTCCTGTCCGTCATCGTTCATGAAGTGGCTCACGGGTATTCCGCGCTCATGCTCGGCGATCCGACGGCAAAGCTGGCGAAGCGCCTGACGCTGAACCCGCTGCGGCACATCGACCTCTTCGGTACCATCATCGTACCGCTCATCTGCGTGCTCTCGCCGAGCAATTTCCTCTTCGGATGGGCAAAGCCGGTGCCGTACAACCCCTATAACCTCAAGAATCAGCGTTGGGGCGAGGCTATCGTCGCCGTTTCGGGCGTCGCGACGAATTTCTTTCTCGCCATCGTCTTCGCCCTTTTCGCACGATACGGTTTCGCGCACGGCCTCGATACCTACGCGGGCCTCTCGTCGATTATCGTGCTCGTGAACCTCTCGCTCGGCCTCCTGAACCTCATACCTATACCGCCGCTCGACGGGTACACGTTCCTGCGCGGGCTGCTGCCGGCGAAGAGCGCTATGGCGTTCCGAGAATTCGAAGACCGCGTTCGTCAGGGCGGATTCCTTACGCTCATCATCTTCCTCCTGGTCTTCAGCTATTTCCTCGCGGGACCCTTCAGCCTCTTAGTCTCATGGCTCTTCCAGCTCCTCGTGGGGGCGTAAGCGCGGATTCCGCGGCTCCCTAGGGAATAAGGGGAGAGGCGAGATGGCGCAGCTTCAGCGCGAACTTCAGAATGAGGCGCAGAAGGCGCTGCATGAACGATTCACGCGCCTCGGCTATATGGTCCGTCTCTACGATAAGGGGTCGCGCTTCGTCCAGTATTGTCGTTGTCGACGTCTCGGTTCCCGTCTCTATGTCAGGCACATCCTGTTCGAGCGGTTCTGCAGCTGCGGACGCATCCTCTTTTTCTATACTCACCGGCATCGTCGAGGTGCTGAACCCTTGCGGGGGCAGGGGCGCGCGCTCAGCCGCGTCGTCCGCATCGCCATGCGCTCGCGCGTGATGCCTGTGCGATCCTGCCGGTTCGCTATCTGAGGAAGATTCAGGAGTGTCATCTGGCGACGAGGCACCGGCTTCGTCGCTGCTTTCAGGGTCCTCTGCCGGTTCGAAAGGGTCAGCGGGCATGGGTGGCTCGACGCGGTCGGAAAGAAATGAGACATCACCCAGCTTCGGGCCGATATAGATTTCGACAGTACCGTCGCCATCCCCATCGATCGCGAGCGGAGACGTGCTCGCCACATGCCCGTCGACGGAAAGCGATGCTAGGGTCCGCTCTGTGACCGGCATCTCGGCGAACGTGCTTGACGCTGTTACGCCCCCGTCTCCGAGCTCCTGCACGTCGAGCGTGAATGTTCCCGTACCTTGCCCATCGAGCGTTACGTCATAGGGCGCATCTGCCGGAACGAGCACATAGGAAACGTCGCCGAACATACCTGCGACACCTCCTGGGATGTCTTCATGCAGGACTGCGCCGCTATTCACCTCGTCGCGGTTTCCCTGATGATCGGCGACCGAAAGCGATGCAGGCGAGTGCAGGAAGAAGGCGAGCATCGCGTCATGGCCGCCCTCTTCCGGAAGAGCGGCTGAGATGTGCGGCGGGAGTTCGGACGAACCGCGCAGGATGTTCTTCACGGTTTCCTGGATGGCAGGCGCTTCCATGAGGTCGGCATGTCCGTATGCGTGCTCGGAAGAGCGGATGCTCTCAAGGTCGGCCCAGAGCGCGTGCACCTGGTCTCCAGAATCCATCATGAGGGAGCTTATGACCGGCACGGTACCGTCGCCGTCGAAGGTGAAGAGCGGGCGGTATGCAGGGCGGGCATCGCCTTCCTCGGTCGGCGCCTCGTACATGTCGATGCCAGAGATGGTCGGCGTGCTGTGGCCGCCTATCTCGTATACGTTTACGCCCTCCGGCGGCGCCCATACGTCGAGTGCCGCATGCTCGGCCTTGGCATAATCGAGCAGGTATCCTGCCAGAGTCGCGGGTGTCTGCAGGTCGTGCTCGTCGAGGATGATCGGACGGCCGTCCCCGCCGCGCGCATAGTCGTCGAGTTCGGCAGCCGTATCGACGGTCTCGCCGTAACGGCTGCGCGCGGCCGCGAACAGAGGGCTGTCATCGAACGTCATCAGCGGATACGAAGGATTCTTCGCTTCCATATACGTCGCGGACGGCAGAAGGTGGTATGCCACGGGCGCCGCGCGCGCGAATTCCCGCGCATGCGATGCCGACATGAGGATGTCAGGGAAGTTCCGTATGCCCGGAATCCCTTCGCTATCGCCGAACAGGAGCGCGCCGAGCGCGCGCGGCGCTCCGGATTGCGGCACGCCCACGAATATGACGGAATCGACCAGGCGCGCCGTCTCTTCGTCGCCGAGCTCCTGCATGAGCGCCTTCGCTACGAGTCCGCCGTTGCTATGCGCGACGATGACCGCTTTCCCGGTGGGGGACGAGGACGCGAGCGCACGCAGCGATTTCTCTATGTACGGCATATCGGCCGGCTGCCCGTAATAGATGCGGTTGCCGTCCTGCGCGCCGTTATGCACGAGGTCGGGAAGCGACATGCGCCAGTCGTATGCGACGGGCTTCCATGACCAGCCTTCGCCGAAGGTGCCGTCTTCCTGCGCCTGATCGAGCATGTCCGTGAAGGACGCATAGAATGAGCGGCCGAACGCCTCGCTCAGCAGACCGCCTTCGTGCACGTAGAGGTTCTTCCTGCTCGTTCCGGCTGCGCCCATATATAGGCCCGGCGTCGCCGCGTCGGCAAGCGGCAGCCACATGGGTATGTCGCACGAATCGCCGGGGATGAGGCAGAGCGGATTGTTCTCGTACAGCCGGCTCCCCTTCATTCCCGGGAGGAAGAGCACGCTCGAGACCAGGTCCGGCTCGGAAGACGTTGCTGTGGGTCCTGTAGGCGCTTCAGGCAGGCCTGTTCGCACCGTAAGCCTGTCGCAGGCTGCTTCCGTGCCGCATATGGCGAAGGCTGGGATGCCGGAAGAATCTGCGACAGCGTCCGCATCGGGATGCAAGCCGCTGCTGAGCGCTCCCCACATCCACTCATCGCCCTTCGTCGAATCGACATAGAACTCCTGCATGCAGCCGCCGCCGGCCGAGGCGTACGAATGCGCGTACGGCGCGTTCGGGCCGCGGATGTCCGCGCCCCATACCTCGCCAGGAATGAAGGCGCTTATCGCGTACTTGTCCGAAGGGCATCCGTCCATCCCGTCGAAGAAGACGACCGCATAGTAGACGCCGTTCGCCAGGCCGTGCAGGAGCGCATGCGGTATGCCGACGCCTGCAGGGATGTCGCCGGGAACGTAGTTCGACGGCTCGACGACGGAACCGCCCTGAAGGTGGTCGATGAGCACCGGCTGATCCCAGATAGCGGGGAAGGGTTCGCTGTATGCGCTGTGCCAGATGCCGTCCGCATCCGTGAACTGCATCTTCAAGCCGATATGCGCCCAGCTAGGGTCGGGCTTCTGGACCTCCAGGGAGAAACGGAAGTCTGCCGGAAGCTCCGCGATAGCGGTTCCGTAACCGAGCGCGAGGTCTGCGACAATCGTTCCTTCATCATCCTCGCCGTACAGATACAGCTCTTTTACAGTCACGCCGGAATCGTACGAACCCGACGCATGCGCCTGCCAGGTGCCGGTCGTGCCGTTCTGCGTGAACGTCGCCTGGATCTCTGCACCTGTCGCGGCGGCATCCGGCGGGTCAGTATCGCCGCGAGCCGAAGCGTAAGGGGCCAGTAAGAGGACTCCTGCGATCAGGGCGCAGAGGGCCGTTCTGAACGTGGTTCTATATATGGTATGCATCCCTGCACCTTAGCGGGCCGGCAATAGCGACACCGCCGGTTTTTTCTAAGGTTTTCCTGATTTTCCTCTAAGAACCCGGTACTAGTTGCATTTATTCTCCCCATCTTATATAGTCTTGCTAACTCCCTCGGGGGAGTTTTCATTTCGAATGGCTAC
>CAZYZM010000046.1:0-4328 GCA_964651935.1 uncultured Candidatus Saccharibacteria bacterium | reverse complement strand
ACGACATGCACCGCATGGCCGACGCCAACAAGGCCTTCGCCCACTTCGCCTGGTAAGAGCCTCTTTTGTGCGAAGAAAGCCGCGGCTGCGCCGCGGCTTTCTTTTGTCTTCGTTTAGGCGTACACTCCGCTACGGATATTAGGGAGGCCCTCATGAATATTCTCTTGCAAGAAGGTGTGAAGCGGCGGGTCATCGTTCCGGCGACCGACCTGCTCGACGGTACGGGCGCGAAGGCGCGCGTAGATACGCAGTGCCTCTACGGCGGTACGGTCGATATCTTGAGACAGAAGGGGCGCTTTGCGCGCGTGCGTGCAGACCTGGACGGCTACGAAGGATACGTCGCGCGCAAGGATCTCGGCCTGTACAATAGCGCGCCTACGCACCGCGTCCGCGTGCCGCAGGCTGCCGTATATGCCGAGCCGTCCTTCAAAGACCGGTCGCAGACCGTGCTCGCGATGAACTCGCTCGTGCAGGTCGGGGCGCTCCAGAAGTCGCCGGAAGGCGACATGGCATGCATTCCTGACTTGAACGGATGGGTATTCCTCGATCAGCTCATGCCGATCGGAGAGCATGAGAAGGACTTCGTCGCCGTGGCGCTCATGTTCGTGGGTATGCCGTACGGCTGGGGATGGAAGAGTTCGCGCATCGATTGTTCCGGACTCCTTCAGCAGGCGCTCGCTGCATGCGGCATCGTCATCCCGCGCGACTGCATCCCGCAATCGAAAAGCCATGGCCTGGGCGAACGGCTCGACATTCCTTCGCGGCTGTACGGCCTTAAACGGGGCGACCTGCTGTTCTGGACGGAAGGCAAGGGCCGGCATGTCGTCATCATGGTGAACGAACGGGAGTGCGTGCACGCGAGCATCGCCGCTCCGCGCTGCGTCAGGGTCGAGCCGCTCCAGAAGGTGGTAAGCGACCAGCTGCGGGACGGAAACGGCCGACCGACCGTGCTGCGGCGGCTTCCGCAGAATTCGAAGTGATACCCTTTGTGCCTGGCCGCTACGCGGCCAGGCATTTCTTTTTGTATAGTAGTACTGAACCGCTATGCCGCCCCAGACCCGATTCGATTCTCTCGAAGATGCGCTTGCAGGGATAGCCGTCCCTGAAGACATACGCCGTACCTTGGCGCTTTTTGACGTCCCGTATCTCTCATTTGACGGTCGCGAGCGCATCGGCCAATTGGTCACGCACGCACGTGTTGCCCGCGAAGTGCAGGAAATATTCGAGAACCTGCGCGACGACCTGTTCCCTATACATTCAGTCATCCCTGTCGCCGCCTATCACTGGGATGACACGCTTTCGATGGAGGCCAACAATACCTCGGCCTTCAACTATCGGAAGATCATGGGGACCGACCGTGTCTCGAATCATAGCTACGGCCTCGCAATAGACATAAACCCGCTGCAGAACCCCTACTACGCGCGGGATGGAAAAGTCTATCCTGCGCGCGCGGCATACAGCCTAGATGCCCCTGGCACGCTCACTCCTGAGTCTCGCGCTACCGCGCGATTCAAGAAGCATGGCTGGAACTGGCTCGGAGAGCGAAAGGAATACCCAGATTACCAGCATTTCGAGAAGCCGTTCTCGGATCAGGCTTGATTTTCTGTTGAAAACAAGGTTTATGAAGAGAAGATGATGCTTAAATGAAATAGGAGCCATCAGCCAGGGAGGAAATCATGGCCAGCAAGTCCGTTCCGCCGGATGCAGCCGGCGAATCAGATACATCATGGTCAGGGTGGAAGACGTTCATTATCTTCACCGCCATGATCGCGTTCTTCGCACTTTTTCTCTTTTTCGCGCGAGCTCGCCCGTGAGCTCACCAGGAACCCGCGCCCCGTACACCGTACCGGCCCGCGGGTTTCTTGCTATTTGCCTTCCGAGACCGTATTCTATAGACAACGCTTCGGCGGGCTTTTTACTTTATTTACCTTGAGTGCTTCTTGCATTCACCACTTATTCACGCTATGAAACGCGATTATCCACTCGAAAAGGTGCGCAACTTCGGCATCGTCGCCCACGTCGACGCCGGCAAGACGACGACGTCCGAACGCGTCCTCTTCTATACAGGCTCTCAGCACAAGATCGGCGAGGTGCATGAAGGAGAGGCTACGACCGACTGGATGGAACAGGAGCGCGAGCGCGGCATCACCATCACCGCCGCCGCCATCACCTGCTTCTGGTCGAAGACGGGCGAACCTGACAAGAAGGATCTTTCTAAGAAATATCGCTTCAACGTCATCGATACGCCGGGGCACATCGACTTCACCGCAGAGGTGAAGCGCTCGCTGCGCGTTCTCGACGGCGCGATCGTCGTATTCGACGGCGTGGCCGGCGTGGAGCCGCAGTCAGAGACGAACTGGCGCTATGCCGACGAGGCCATGGTGCCGCGCATCTGCTTCATCAACAAGCTCGACCGTACCGGCGCCTCCTTCGAGAACTCGTACAAGTCGATACTCGACCGCCTTTCTCCGAAGGCCATCCGCGCGCAGCTCCCGATGGGCGCTGAGAGCGAGTTCGAGGGCCTCATCGACCTTCTCTCCATGAAGGCGTACACCTTCTCCGGTCCTATGGGCGAGATCGTGGAAGAGGGCGAAGTTCCTGAGCAGTACCGCGCCGAGGCTGAAGCGCAGCGCGCGGATCTCATCGAGCGCATCGTCACGCAGGACGAGGAAGCCATGAACGCGTACCTGGAAGGCAACGAGCCGCCGCTCGAGAAGCTCAAGGAGCTCATGCGCAAGGCGGTCATCGCCAACGAGATTTTCCCCGTCTACACCGGTTCCTCCCTCAAGAACAAGGGCGTGCAGCTCGTGCTCGACGCCGTCGTCGACTACCTTCCGAGCCCGCTCGACCTCCCGCCGGTTACCGGCATCAACCCGAAGACCGAAGAGCCTATCGAGCGCCACGCGAGCGATGACGAGCCGTTCACCGCGCTCGCCTTCAAGCTCCAGACCGACCCGTTCGTGGGCGCGCTGACCTTCTTCCGCGTCTATGCGGGTTCCGTCACCGCCGGTTCGTACGTATACAACTCCTCGACCGGAACGCGCGAGCGCGTCGGCCGCATCGTGCGCCTGCAGGCTGACAAGCGCGAAGAGGTGGAACAGGTATTCGCCGGAGAGATCGCCGCCATGGTGGGCCTCAAGGATACGAAGACCTCGCATACCCTCTGCGACGAGGCCAACCCTATCGTGCTCGAGCAGATCGTCTTCCCTGAACCGGTGGTGTCGCTGCGCATCGAACCGAAGACCAAGGCCGACCAGGAGAAGATGGGCCTTGCGCTGCGCAAGCTCGCCGATGAGGACCCGACCTTCCGCGTGTCTTCGGACGAAGAGACCGCCGAGACCATCATCTCGGGCATGGGCGAGCTCCACCTCGAGATTCTCGTCGACCGCATGAAGCGCGAGTTCAACGTCGAGGCGAACGTCGGCAAGCCGCAGGTGGCCTACCGCGAGACCATCATGGGTGCCGCGGATGTCGACAATAAGTACATCAAGCAGACGGGCGGCAAGGGACAGTACGGCCACGTGAAGATCAAGGTCAAGCACCTCGAGCCGATCACGGAGGAAGAGATGGAGAAGCTCCCGAAGAACACCACCCGCGAAGACCACTTCGAGTTCATCAACAACATCAAGGGCGGCGTCATCCCGCAGGAATACATCCCGGCAGTCGAGAAGGGTATCCGCGAGACGCTCTCGCGCGGCATCCTCGCCGGCTACCCGGTCGTGGACGTTTCCGTCGACCTGTACGACGGTTCGTACCACGAGGTGGACTCTTCCGAAATCGCCTTCAAGATCGCCGCTTCCCAGGCATTCCAGGAGGCTGCGCAGAAGGCGAAGCCGGTCATCCTCGAGCCGATCATGAAGGTCGAGGTCGTCGTGCCTGAGCAGTTCATGGGCGATATCACCGGCAACCTTTCCGGAAAGCGCGGCGCCGTCGAAGGCATGGAGGATCGCGGCATGAACAAGGCCATCCACGCTAAGGTGCCGCTTTCGGAAATGTTCGGCTACACGACCTCGCTCCGCTCCATGACGGAAGGCCGCGGTTCCATGACCATGGAGTTCGACCACTATGAGGTGGTGCCGAGCAACGTGGCGCAGGAGATCATCGCGAGCAGGAAGTAAGGCCGCGCTCCGCGTGCGAAAAAAGAATTCTAGAGTTAACTCTAGAATTCTTTTTATCCACCCGCCCCGCTTCGGGGAGGGGGGGGGGCGACCTAGGGTAGTATGAAAATAATGACCCGTCCTCCCGCGCCCCGCGCCTTCACCCTCATCGAGCTCCTGGTCGTCATCGCCATCATCGGGCTGTTATCTTCCGTGGTGCTCGCCTCGCTG
>CAZYZM010000045.1:0-4555 GCA_964651935.1 uncultured Candidatus Saccharibacteria bacterium | reverse complement strand
GAGCAAAGAAAACCACCCCGCTCGGGGCAGTATCACCATAGTATAGGAGCGGAAGAGGCGCGTCAAGCCTCTCGGAACGGGCGCGGGGAGGCCCTGCCTGCGCACCCTCTTCCGCGGCACGTTTCCCCTGGTTTTCAAGTTGCACCCTCTGCCCAGGGGCGTATGATAGAGGGAGCCGTCAAGCTTTGCAGCATGAGATTTTCTCCGAAGTTTCCTCACGCGAAGAGAAAACGCGCGTACATCGTCGTGTCGGTCGGCGGCTCTTTGCTCGTTCCCGACGCCATCGATACGGCATTCCTCGAACGGTTCCGTGATACCGTCCTCGCCCATGTAGAGCGAGGCTTTTCTTTTTATATCGTGGCGGGCGGCGGGATGACCGCACGGAATTACCAGCGCGCGGCCGAGACGGTGCGCGGCGATCTTGATGCGGAGGACGTCGACTGGCTCGGGATCCACGCGACGCGCCTCAACGCGCATCTGCTGCGCGCGCTCTTCAAGGAAGACGCGCAGGGCCGCATCGTGAAGAATCCGACGCGCGGCGTGCGCGGCAAGGACCCAGTCATCATCGGCGCGGGATGGCGTCCGGGGCGGTCTACCGACTACTGCGCGGTGCAGGCGGCGATACAGCTCGGCGCGAAGCGGCTCGTGAACCTTTCCAATATCGACCGCGTGTATACCGCCGACCCGCGGCACGACCCTTCGGCGCAGCCCATCGACCGCATCGGCTGGAGCGAGTTCCGCGCGCTCATCCCCGACTCATGGGACCCGGGGCTCTCTTCCCCGTTCGACCCCGTCGCCTCGAAGCTCGCCCATGAGCACAAGATGGAAGTCGCCGTCATGAACGGCGCGCGCCTCGAGGAACTCGACAAGTACCTCGCCGGCGAAGCGTTCACCGGCACGGTCATCTCATAAAAAATAGACGAGGCTCAGCTCGTCTATTTCAGGGAAGGAGGCGCTTCGGTAAACATGACCTCCAATTGCTTGAGGCGCGCATCGGTGATGCCGTGCGTACGCATATGGTCGGTGAAGAGCCCCATATGGGTCAGCTTCATCGAGGTTTCCACGATGTGCTCGATATCTCTCGCGTGGTTCTGAAGGAGCTCGTCGATCCGCCCTTCCGCTTCGCTCTCGGTAGCGCTCTTGAGCGTCCCGTGCAGGTTCTTGCGGAGCGAGAGCACCATCCGCTGCACGAACCGGCTGAGGCTGTCTTCCATCGCGTGCCGCATCTCTGCGAGCACGTCCTCGTGCGGACGCCATCCGCGCGGCACGCGCGGAATCTCTTGGAAGCAGCGACGGAAGAGCGCGACCGAGAGATGGTAGTCTCCCTGAAACGCGCGGTCGATCGCGGCCTGCTGCCGTATGTCCAGATGCGAAAGATGGCGGACGACCGTCGCGTATGACCCCTCTAGGGATACGGGGAATATCTTTGCCATATCGTTCCCTCCTGTTCTGTCCTGACTATACGCCGCAGGCCGCTCAGGTCAACCGGCAGACGGATATGAAAAGGGGCGGCTTCCTAGGAAGCCGCCCCGGTTCTGATCACTGATCAGAACGATCGTCGGTTGCCCGATTACTGCTTGATCCGCACGGTCACGCCGGCGTTCTGGCCGAGCGAGGCCGCGGTCGACGCCACGGACGAATGGTCCGCGATGCTGCCCGAGCCCGCGAGCGAGGCGCTGAGCTGACCCACCGCGCCGTTCACGTGCTGGTTGACGTTGTTGCTGACCGCGTTGACGTTGTAGGTCGCCACCTGGCTGATCGTCTGGTCGACGTTCGCCATCTGGGCCCCGTCGACCGCGGTCGAGGTCACGTCGGAATAGTTGCCGACATTGCCCACCGCGACGGCCGCCGAGAGCGCGCCCTGCGTGACGGCGCCGTCCTGCAGCTGATTCACGTTCGTGCCCGACAGGTTGATGTCGAGGGTCGACGCGAACGCCGGAACGGCGGTCGTCAGAGCGGCGACGGCGACGATCGAAAAGAGCTTCTTCATGAACGTAGTTCCCTTTTTCATGATGCACCTTGCTGAGAAAGAGGGGCTCCCGGTGCATTGAGCCTCCCTGTGTACGGACTGGCAAAAAGAATCGACGGTCTTCCCTGAGGAAGATCGCCAGCTCGGCTTGCAGGCCCGAACTTCGATACCCTAACACACCTTTTTCAGGAGCGCAAGGGCGCTACGCTTACTTCAGGTTGGCGACCGTATCGCCGTATTCGAGCTGGGGATCGCAGGCGCTCACGTTGAAGACGTCTGCGACGAGCTTGAATACGAACCGGTCGACCATGACGCGCTCGGCGAACTGGATCGCTTCGTTCGGGCGATGCCCGAAATCAAGCGAGATGAACGTCGGCGAATCCTTGGGGCCGAAGAAGCCGGTTGCGCCGGCATCATCCTGGTATCCCACGACCTGCTTCGCAGACCGATCGACGGCGAGCACCTTGCCGCCCGGACCGGAGAGCTTCGCTCCCGGCATGAGGACGGCACGGGCATCCATGGCTACCAGAATACGAGATTGCTGGTGGCCGAGCTTGATGCCCGCGACGTTGCCGGCGAACCCTCCGCCCGGAAGGAAATCGAACGAGGTGATGCCCCCGCTGATGATCACATCCGGATACATGAGGGAAACGCGCGGCGCGCTGGCTCCGGCGAGCATGAGCTTGCCGAATATCCAGTCGACGTCGTTCTTGAACGATGCGCCCATGTCGGAAACCTGCACGCCGGTGGCGTAGAGGCTCGTGATGATCATGTCTTCCTGGCCCTGGGTCGAGAAATTTCCCGTCCCGGAATCAGAGACATAATTCGTCTTTCCCGTCCGGTCCGTGAAGTATCCGGGCGCGAACGAGACCGACTTCTGCTCAGGGGTGAGCTGGGTCGCCAGGCACCGGAGCGCCGGATCATACGGGCTTTCGATCTCGTGGATGGGAGGGCCTTGCGTGAGCTTGGCATCCTTCCGGAGATCGGCCGCATGCGCCGGCAGCGCGAGGCAGGCGAGGGCGAAAGCTGCGCTTGCGAGCGCCTTCACTCCCTCCTTCACTTATCGCCCCCGTGCTGCGAGGACGATGCGGTGTTCGTGACCGAGCCGATGCCGATGCGGGCATCGGCATCCTGATCGACGTTGCCGTCGATCGTCTGGCCGGTGCTGACCGTCAGCGAAAGGCCGGAGCCCTTCATGGTCGTCGTGGTCGAGCTCGACTGGACGCTGTTATACGCCGTCGAGCTCGAAGTCGGGCCGTTGTTGGTCGTATAGCTGTTCACGTCGCCGTTCACATAGGTGTTCGACACCGCCGGACCGAAGCCGTCGCGACGGGCGCGGAGCTGGTCTTCGGCGATGGCGAGGTCGATGGCCTGCTGGTTCTCGCTCGGCGGCGCCCAGGAATCGTTCCAGGTGCTGGCCGCCGAACGGCCTCCCCGAGACTGCGCATGGGCGACGCCGCTGAGCGCGAGCAGGGATCCTGCCGCGAGCAGCGCGCCTATCACATTCTTTCGCATTACGCGTATCCTTTTTTCAAAGAAACAAACGAAACCCCGCCATAGCTGTGGAATCCACAGCGTCAGGCGAGGACAAGGAAAGCGTAACCTAGTATAGGCGATTTGTCAAATGCCCGGCGAGGAACTGGGAGCGCGGAATTAATACCACAATTAATTGTGGTATTAATTGTGTGGTTCTTTCAGCACCCCTTCGACGCGCTCCTGCAGCTCCTCGAGCGTGCCGTCGTTCTCGATGCGGCAGTCGGCCATCGCCATGACGGCGGCAAGGTTCTGGCCCGCCGGGTCATCCGACGCCATCTCGAGGTCTTCCTGGCGCACGAAGGTAGCGAAGTCGACATGGTCGGTCGAGAGGCCGCGTGCCGTGATGCGTCCGTAGCGCAGGCGGCGATCGGCGTCCACGGCAAGCAGCAGCGCGCCGTGTTTCTTGAGGAAATCGGCTTCCCCGACCGACCGGACGGATTCTATGAGCGTATCGCCGCCCGCTTCCCCGGCCTGCCGCCAGAGCTGTTCGATGATGTAGGAGGGCCCGTGCGCGGCGCGCAGCTCGTTCCCTACCTCGCGCAAGTGGTCGCGGTCAGGCGGCAGGCCGCGGGCCGCTAGCTCGGCCATAAGGAAATCGCGCACCGAACGGTGCGCGAACCCTTTCTCTCGCACCAGATAGTCGACGACGGTACCCTTTCCTGCCCCGATGGTACCGGTGATGCCGACGATCATGGCTTATTTCTTCTTCTTTCCCGAGGCGCTGCCCTTCTGCGCGAAGCGCTCGGCGAGCGGCACGAGGAGCGGCGCGGCCAGGAGGATGGACGAGTACGTTCCCGCGATGACGCCGACGAGGAGCACGAGCGCGAAGTCTACCGTCTCTTCGCTTCCGAAGAAGATGAGCGCCAGGAGGGCGAGGGCGACCGTCAGCGACGTATTGATGGAGCGGCCGAGCGTCTCCGTGACCGACTTCCCGACCGTCTGCTCGTACGGCTCGACCAGCTTCGCGTGCTCGTTGGTGTGCAGGTGCTCGCGCACGCGGTCGAAGATGACGATGGTGTCGTTGACCGAGTAGCCGAGGATGGCCAGGAG
>CAZYZM010000044.1:0-4790 GCA_964651935.1 uncultured Candidatus Saccharibacteria bacterium | reverse complement strand
GTCAGCTTCTGCGGGTCGAGGCCGACGGCCATATAGGCGGCGGCGAGTTCGAGCGTGCGCTGCCGCATCTCGTCGGCATCCTGGATGAGGTTGAGCGCATGGTAGTCAGCGACCATGATGTAGCAGTCGTATGCGCCGCTCTGGAAGAGCTCGACCTGCTGCTTCATCGCGCCGAAATAGTTGCCGATGTGCACCTCGCCGGAGGGCTTGATGCCCGAAAGAAGACGAGGGTGGAGCCGCGGATGATGATTCATACGAAAACGATAGCATACCCGCAGCCGGCACGGTACGGCGGCGCATACAGGTAAGAAAAGCCCCTTGCCGCGGTGTGCGGCAAGGGGCGGGAACGCATCGGCTAGCCGATGCGGGCGTCAGGCGGCGAGCTGGATCGCCGCCGGCGCATGCGGCATGCGGATGTCGAGGATCTCGACGTCCTTCATGGTGCCGTTCGCGAGGACGATGCTTGCATCGTCGCCGACGGCATGCTCGAGGAGCGGGCGCACAAGCCGCGAGGAGTAGCTCACGACGGGCGGGCTCATCTTCGGGTCGTCCGAGCCGTAGTCGCCGACCTCGAAGGTCTGGGGCTCCTTGCCCTCGATACGGATCGTCACGACCGTGCCGATCCTGACGGCCGATGCGTCGGTCGCAGGCTCGATGACGGCGCTCGCGTTCAGGACCGCTTCGGCGCTTTCATAGCGGCGCCGGGCGAGGCGGAACTCGCGATGGACGTCGGCACGTGAGATCGGGCCGGTACAGTCCACGTTCTGGTACGCGTTCCAGTGCTCCTCGCACGTCTCCTTGAGCCGGGCGCACATCGCGCACCAGGCCTTCTTGCCGGCTTCCGTAAAGGCGGGTGTGCCAGCGGAAAGCATCTCAAGCCTCTGCATCAGTATTCTCCTTTTCCCTGTAAACAACGAAACGGCCTGCCTCCCAGGCCATTCATACGTATATCACGTTCTGCGTGGTAACGGAAGCGCGCCGTGCGGGAAGCGGTGCAAAACGCGGAATGCGGGCCGCGCAGCGGCCCGCATTCCGTCAAGTATGGACTCTTTTGTGCGCCGGGCTGGATTCGAACCAGCGTAGGGCGATGCCCGACAGATTTACAGTCTGTTGCGATTGACCACTCCGCCACCGACGCAATAGGAAGGAGTATAACAGCTTCGTTGCGGCTTTTCCAGCGAGCAGGGCAGGGCCGCTATGCGGCCCTGCCCTGCTACTGCACGCTCTCGAGCGAGAGCACCGCGACCTGCTTGCCGCGCGAAAGCAGCGCGAGCGAGCCGTCGAACTGCGCGGCAGAAAGCGCCGCGTCCGCGGCTTCTACGCGCTCTCCGCCGAGCGTTACGCCCTTCCCTTCGATGAGGCGCCGCGCTTCGGATTTCGAAGACGCTAGCCCTGCCGCGACGAGGGCTTCCGCGACCGGCATGCCTGCCGCGACCCGCGCGGACGGCGCGCTCTTGAGGATGACCGCGCGTTCTTCCGCTGTAAGCGCGGAGAGCGCGCGCTGCCCGTACAGCGCTTCCGAGACGGCGGCGCTGCGCGCGGCCGCTTCCTTCCCGTGCACCAGCTCCGTTACCAGGCGCGCAAGCATCTTCTGCGCCTCGCGCCGCCCAGGATTGCGTTCATGCAGTTCCATGAGCATGTCTATCTCCATCACCGGCATGAAGGTATAGAACTTCAGGTACTTCCCCACGACCGAATCCGGCTGATTGAGCCAGAACTGGTAGAAGGCGTACGGCGAGGTCTTCTCGGCATCGAGCCAGACCGCGTTCCCCTCCGATTTTCCGAACTTCTTGCCGTTCGCATCCGTTACCAGCGGGCAGGTCAGCGCGAAGGCTTCCTTTCCCAGTTTGCGGCGGATGAGCTCGACCCCTGAAAGGATGTTCGTCCATTGGTCGCTCGCGCCCAGCTGCAGGTCGACGCCGTACTTCTGGTTCAGCACCATGAAGTCGTATCCCTGCAGCAGCGAGTACGCGAATTCCGTATACGAGATGCTCTCGTCCGGCGTATCCAGGCGCCGCCGTATGATGTCGCGCTTCACGAGCTCGTTGACGGTGAAGTGCTTGCCGATATCGCGCAGAAAGTCCACGAGCTTCACCTTGAGCAGCCAGTCCGCGTTGTCGACTACGGTGATGCGGCGGCCGAGTATCTCCTGCATCTGGCGCTTGAGCGCCTTCTTATTCTTCGCGACGGTCTTCGGGTCCGAGAGCGGCCGCTCCCCCTTCTCTTTCGGGTCGCCGATCATGCCGGTGCCGCCGCCCACTAGAAGGATGATCGTATGGCCGGCGTCCGCGAGCCGCTTCATGAGGAGCACGACGACCAGGTTTCCCGCCTGCATCGAGTCGGCAGTCGGGTCTACACCCAGGTATACGGTGCGCCGCTCCTTGAGGATGTCGGCGAGCTCGGCAGAGGTGTGCTCTACCAAGCCGCGTGCCTTCAGGTCATCTGCAAGATTCATATATGCCGACTATAGCACGGGGCGCGAGGCTCAGCGCACGAAGAGAAGCAGGCCCCCCAGGGGCGCGATAAACCACCAGAAGAAATACTCGTCCGGCGCGAACAGCGAGTCGATGGGACCTGGAAAGGTGTATATGTTGCTCACATGGAAGACATGGTACGCGAGCGCGAGCAGGAATGCCGCCGCCAGGAACGAGAGCACGAAGCGGGGCACGAAGGAAAGCACGCCGAAGCCGGTGCCCACGAGCCGCTGGGTGAAGTGGAAGGGGAGGAAGACGGCGAGCGCGTACAGCGCGATGCTGATGAGCGCCTTTACGAGCGCCGTGCCGCCGGCGGCTACGATGCTGTCGGTATACGGAAAGACGAGATATATGGCATATCCTGCGTAGAGGGCTATCAGGAGCGAGATGATGCCGCCCCGCCCCGAGCGGTACGAGAATCCGATCATCACGAGCGTGAGGAGGGCGAGGATGAGGAAGTTGCCCGCGATGACCCATACGCCCGAAGCTCCCTGGGTCGCGAGCGTGCCCACGCTGTCCGTGATGCCGGTGAGTGCGTCCATTACCTGCAGTATAGCGCACGGCAGGCGCGCACTATGCGCTATCCGCTCATGGGAGGAATACCACAATAAATACCACAATTAATTGTGGTATTTATTGTGGTATTCCTCTTGCTTAGGGTACAGGCGCCTCTAGAACCCTTCGCTCTTGAGCTCCTCGATGGCCTTCTTGGCCTTGCCGGAGAGCTTCTTCGGGAGCGTGGCGGAGAGACGGATGAGCAGGTCGCCCGTGCCGCGGTCGGTCGCGACGCCCTTGCCGCGCAGGCGGAGCGTCTCTTCGGTGCCGCTCATGGGAGGCACCTTCACGTCGAGTGCCTTGCCTTCGATGGTCGTAACGTTCAGGGTCGTGCCGAGGAGCGCGTCGGTGAGCTTCAGCGGCGCGTTCATCACGAGGTTGAGGCCGTCCTTCTTGAAGACCGGATCCGGCTTCACGTGCACCTTCACGTAGAGGTCGCCGGACGTGCCGTTCTTTATGGCCTCGCCCATGCCGGGCATGCGGATCATCTCGCCGCCGTCGATTCCTTTCGGTACGGTTATCTTTATCTCTTCCTGGCGCTTGAGCACGCCGCGGCCCTTGCAGTTGTCGCATGCTTCGGCGGGAATCTTCCCGGAACCCTCGCAGGTCGGGCAGGCGCGCACGCTCGAGAACTGGCCGAGCATAGAATTGCGCGTCTCGTGTACGCGGCCGGAACCGTTGCAGGTCTCGCAGGTCTTCATCTCGGTGCCGGGCTTCGCGCCGTCGCCCTTGCAGACGTCGCACTTCCCTATCTTCGAGATGAGCACCTCGCGCTGGCCGCCGAGCACCGCTTCCTTGAAGCTCACCTCTATGTCTATGGAAATATCACGGCCGCGGCGCGCGCGCGGAGCGCCCCCGCCGAAAATATCCGCGAAGCCCCCGCCGAACAGGTCGGAGAAGTCGAACTCGACCCCTCCCTGGCCGAAGCCGCTGAAGTCGAATCCGCCGAACGGATTGCCGCCTCCCTGCGCCCCGCCGCCGAAGGTCTGGCCGTAGTTGTCGTACTCGCGACGGCGCTTCTCGTCGCCGAGCACGCTGTATGCTTCGGTAATCTCCTTGAATTTCGCCTCGTCGCCTCCCTTGTCAGGATGATGCTTCTGCGCGAGCTTGCGGAACGCCTTCTTTATGTCGTCCTGGGACGCTTTCTTGTCGATGCCGAGCGTGTCGTAGTAGTTCTTTGCCATAGCTTCAGGGTAACTATACGCCTATCAGTTTTTCTGTGCAAAATGTTGAAGAATAGCTGAGGACAGTATCAAATAAAATGAGAACGGGCGGCACGCATATGCGTGCCGCCCGTACAGTGCTAGAAAAGCTATGAATCGGTATTCTCAGGCTTCTCGCTGAAGTCGGCGTCCTTCGCCTCGCCGCCCGGCTGCTCGCCTGCTGCGCCGTCGGCGCTCTGCCCTGGTGCTTCGCCGCCCTGCGCGCCTGCCTCCTGCTGCGCCTTCATCATGGCTTCGCCTATCTTCGAGAGCGAGCCGGAGAGCGCATCGGAAGCGTTCTTGATAGCGTCGAGGTCGTCGCCCTCGCGCGCTTTCTTCAAGGCTTCCACCTTCTCGTTCACTTCCGTGACCACGTCGGCCGGAGCCTTGTCGCCCGCGTCCTTCACGGCCTTCTCGGCGGCGTATATCATCTGCTCTGCCTGGTTCTTGGCCTCGACGACTCCCTTGCGCTTCTCGTCTTCCGCGGCGTGCGCCTCGGCATCGGCCTTCATCTTGTCGATGTCTTCCTGCGAGAGGCCGGTCGAGCCCTCGATGCGGA
>CAZYZM010000043.1:0-4803 GCA_964651935.1 uncultured Candidatus Saccharibacteria bacterium | reverse complement strand
GTCTGCGTCGCCTTCCCTGCCCCATCAATCCCTTCAATCGCGATGAATGCCATGGTACTTCTCCATTCTATCCTGTCTGAAAGTATGCCCAGTGCGTGGAATACGCAACCGTACCGGAATGCCGTGATATGCGGCTACGGTTGACGTGGGTCCGCATATACGTAGGATGGGGGAGGACTGAAACTCTTGAAAGAAAGGAGCCGTCATGGGCGACTTCTATAGGCCGTATGAGGAACGTACGCCGGATTCGCAGTACCGCGACCGGGTGAGATCCATCCTTGATACCGGCGTACTCGTCGGCAAGACCATGCAGGGTGTCGGCGCGCTGACCTGCTTCGGCACGTTGGCGCCCATGGTGTTCGACCTCTCGAACGGTGCGCCGATCATCACCGACCGCAGCATCAAGAACTTCTGGCGCAAACCGGTCGCCGAGATCATCGCCTTCGCGAACGGCGTCCGTACCGTAGACGGCCTCATCGAAGCCGGCTGCGACTACTGGAAGGACTATCACGGCCGCGGCAGCGAGTTCGGCATGAATCCGGATGATCTTGGTCCCGGTTCCTACGGTGCCGCGTTCCATGATTTTCCGATGCCGAACGGCGGGACCTTCAACCAGTTCGCCGCGCTGATACGCCAGATTCGGGAGCGCCCGCATCTGCGTACGCATTACATCTCCCCGTGGATCCCGTTCTATACGGCGAGCGGGCCTGACCGCAAGGTCATCGTCGCTCCCTGCCACGGCTGGCAGATGTACCGCGTCATCGAGAGGAAACTGCATCTCACGATGTGGCAGCGCTCGGCGGACTTCCCTATCGGCGTACCGTCGAACCTGGCGCAGTATGCCTGCATGCTGCTCATGGTGGCGCGCGCGACCGGATACGAACCGGGAACGTACGTTCACCAGTTCGGCGACGCGCATATCTACGAAGACCAGATCGATAAGATGCGCGAACTCGTCGAACGTGAGCCGCTTCGTCTTCCGACGCTCCGGCTATCCGCCGAAGCGGACGATTTCTTCCAGACATCGCCTCAAGATTTCGCGCTCGAAGATTACCATCCGCATCCGGGCATGCCGGGCATTCCGTTCCGGCCATGATTCAACCTTTCGCTGCCCCGCTTCGCGGGGCAGCTTTCTTTTTGCGGCTGAATCGTGTACGTTCGTATAGGAAAAGGAGGTGCCCATGACCGGTTACACCGTTGACATAGGCAATGCGGACGTGGTTCCTCGCGGGAACTACAAGCGAGTCTTGGAGAAGATACTCGCAGACGGGCATTGCCCTTTCTGCGCAGAAAATCTGCCGAAGGTCCACCCGGATCCGATTCTCTGGGTAACCGACCACTGGATTGTCACGACGAACGCCTGGCCCTATAAGGGAACTCGGCTCCACTTCTTGCTGATTGCCGCCTCACACGTCGAGCGGATCGAAGACCTTTCGCCTGAAGCCCGCCTCGATTTCTTCGGAGCATATGACCGCCTCGCGCGCGAATACAACTTCACCGGCGCGTCGATTCTCTGGCGTTCTGGAGGTACCGAACAGACGGGAGCTTCGGTGAAGCATCTGCATGCGCAGATCGTCGTCGGCCATCCTCGAACGAGCGGTGCGGAAACGATTACCGGACTGCTCGGCTTCGGTCCGTCCGAATAGCATAAAAAGGCCCCTCGTCTTCAGGACGAGGGGTCGATTTTTTCATACGCGGACCAATTCGACGTCGCGCGCGCGAAGCGAATCCGCCCCCGCGATGAGCGAATAGCCGTCGCGGTAGAAGAGCCGCTTGATTCCGGAGTTCGCGATGGCGTTAGCGCACGGCGGACAAGGAAATGTCGTGACGTACATATCGCACCCGTACGTCGAGATCCCCCGCCGGGCAGCCTCGGTGATGAGGCCGATCTCCGCATGCAGCGCGAGCGTCGCGTCGATGCGCTCCCCGGCGTCGAAACTGCTCCGGGGGTCGCCGCATACGTACGCCGCCTGGTCGGAGGGACAGTGCGTGTTATGCGCAGCGAGAAGCATCTCGCCGTCGCGCGCAAGCACGCCTCCCACCTGCCGCCACCAGTCCGGACTCCGTTCGGCTGCCGCGAAGGCAGCGCTCATGAACGCCCGGTCGAGTTCCGCTTCCGAGATACGCATCTCGTCTTCCGGAATCTTATGGTGATGGGAGCTCTTCCAATCCCATCGGAGCTTCCACGAGCCGTCGAATGTTACCGCGCTGTGAGCAAGGTACCGCTCGGCGACCGCATGAGCGACATCTTCGTCGGGCATGACCACGTGCCTTCCGGCGAACCAGCCCAGCTCGTCGCGCTCGACGATCGACACGCTCCTGAAGATTCCGAGCGCCATGATCATCCGGGCAGCATCCGCCGGCGCATTGCCGGGCAGATGCCGCGCGAGCGAGGGAAATTCCCCGATGAGGCTCTCTCCCATGATACGAAGCTTCCCGTCCGCATACTTCCGAAAGAGCTGGAGGTACCCGTCGTGCGGCGACGCCACGTACGCGATGAGCGTGCTGTCAGACCTTGAATGCATCGCTCATCTCCCCGAGAAGCGCGTCGAAGCGCGTCCGGAAGCGATCAATCGCTTCCTGGCTCCCTTCGATGAAGAGCAGCCGGACGCGCGCCGACGTACTGGTTTCAGATTGCGGCGGAAGGTTGACGAGATGCTCGCAATAGCGAGTGGTCTCTTCGTCAGCTTCCAGGTCGCCCGTCGTGGTCGATATGATCCGGATATCGTGCGGCAAATGACGGTGCAAGTGGCCGAGCTCGCGTTCGAGCGTCACGATATCCACCGATTCGAGGTGTCCGATGATGGAGCTGCGCTCCCTCTCGTCCACGACAGGTCGCTTCGGACCCTTCCGCTCGCGCGTCAGCTCATCGCTGTCGACGCCGACTACCACGATGATCTGTTCGGCATCGGGGTAGAGCTTCTTCGCTTCTTCCCTCCCCTTCAGGATGTAGGTGGCGTGGCCGATGTGGAACAGGTCCCACGTTCCCATGATGAGCACGATCACGCAGCCGACGGAACGAAGGTAGTGCACGACTTCGGTGAGCTCTTCGAGATCGTCGAAGTGCTTCTCGCCGTAGGTACGGGTTCCGCGCATGATGCGCATCGCCCGCTGCCTGACGGGGTCCGGCGCTACCTTCCGGTAGCCGGACAGTTCCTGCGTAGCCATATGCGTTCTCCAAAAGACCGTTGTACCTGGGTGCAGGCTACTAAAATTCCCGTGATTGCACAAACCTTCGTCTCGTACGACAATGGGGGCAGATCCAAGGGAGAAGTTCTATGCTTATCAGCATTATCGCCGCGCTCGGCGAGCGCAATCGCGTCATCGGCCGCGGAAATGACCTGCCGTGGAGCGCGCCGCTCAAGCCGGATATGAAGCGGTTCCGGGCGATCACGCGCGGGAAGCCCGTCGTTATGGGAAGGAAGACGTGGGAATCCCTTCCCGAGCAGTTCCGCCCTCTCCCGCAGCGGGAGAATCTCGTCATTACCAGGGATATGCATGCGGAGTTTCCTGGAGCTCAGGCTTGCTATTCCGTATGCGCCGGCCTCGAGCGCGCGGAGCATTTCGCCGAAGACGAGATCGTCGTCATCGGCGGAGGAGAGATCTATGCGAAGGCTCTTCGCAAGGTAACGCGCCTCTACCTGACGCTCGTGGACGAGGATCCGATCGGCGATACGTACTTTCCAGACTATAGCGAGTTCACGAAGGTGATCGAGCACGAGGTCGTGCCTGATTTTTCTCCGCGGCTTACGTTCCTGACGCTCGAACGTCCGTAACGAAACGGGCCGGCTGCTTCGCAGCCGGCCCGTTCTCCGTATATCCCAGATCCTTACTTAACCTCGATCCCCATGCTCCGCGCGGTGCCTTCCACCATGCGCTCGGCTGCCTCGATGCTGCCCGCGTTGAGGTCAGGCATCTTCGTCTCCGCGACCTCGCGGACCTGGGCCTTCGTGAGCGTGCCAGCGCGCTTGCTCGGCGTCTTGCCGGATCCCTTATCGATGCCTGCGGCCTTCAGGATGAGGCGCGACATCGGAGAGACCTTCAGCACGAAGGTGAAGGTGCGGTCGTCATAGACGGTCATGTCGACCGGGATGATGACGCCGGGCTTGTCTTTCGTGGCCTCGTTGAACTTGTTCACGAAGTCGCCGATGTTGATGCCGGCCGGGCCGAGCACGGTGCCGATAGGCGGCGCCGGAGTCGCCTTCCCGCCAGGGATCTGGAGCTTGATTTTCTTGATTGGTTTAGCCATGGTTCTGTGTTAGCTGACTGTATCGTATTAGGAGGATTCGGGCAACGTTAGAGCTTCCTGATCTGCAGGAAGTCCAGCTCGACCGGCGTCTCGCGGCCGAACATGGATACCATGACCTTCACCTTGCCGCGCTCCTCGTCGATCTCGCCGATCTTGCCTTCCAGGTCCTTGAACGGCCCGTCATTGATGACGATCGGGTCGTCCTTCATGAAATCGATGCGATGCTTCGGCGCGTCGGCACTCATGCGGTTCATGAGCGTGTCCACTTCCGCCTGATCCATAGGGACGGGGGTAACGCCGGAACCGACGAAGCCGGTCACGCGCGGCGTATTGCGCACGACGAACCAGGAATCCTCGTCCACGACCATGCGCACGAGGATGTAGCCCGGATAGATCTTCTCTTCCTCGACGACGCGCTTGCCGCCCTTCACGCGGATCTTCTTCTCCGTCGGGACGACGACCTCGAATATCTTGTTCTCCATACCGAGCGACTCGATGCGCTGCTTGAGGTTGCGCTCGACGGCGTTCTCGTAGCCGGCATAGGTGTGGATGGT
>CAZYZM010000042.1:0-4858 GCA_964651935.1 uncultured Candidatus Saccharibacteria bacterium | reverse complement strand
AAGCTCACGCTCGGCGAGAACATCGCCGACCTCGGCGGGCTCTCCATCGCCTATGACGCGTACCAGCTTCAGCTCGCGCGCACGGGCGCGCAGGATATAGAGGGCCTCACGCCGGCGCAGCGTTTCTTCATCGCCTTCGCGGTGTTCGAGCGCGAGAACGCGCGGCCGGAGGTCGAGAAGATGCTGGTGCTTACCGATCCGCACTCGCCCGGCATCTTCCGCATAAACGGGCCGGTCTCGAACTTTACGCCGTTCTACGAGGCGTTCGGCGTCGCCAAGGGCGACGCCCTCTATCGCGCGCCTGCGGCGCGCGAGATGGTGTGGTAGCGGAGCGGACGCGTTAGTGCGTCAGCTTGAACGCCAGCCAGATGCCGGCGACGGCGCCGACGGCCGAGAGGAATATCGAGGAGAACGAGAAGGCCTCCGCGCCCCAGAGGCTCGGAATGAATCCGCCTATCACCGAACCTACGACAAGCCCCAGCCAGATCATCTGCTTCATAGGTCTCGGATGCGACTTAGAAAATGAACGGGATAAGCATCTTCGTGCGTGCCTTGTATGTGGGATACGCGTCAGGGAACGTCTCGGCCATGAGCGCCTCTTCCTGTTTGGCACTATATGTGAAATATCCTGCCGCGACGACGAAGATAACGAGCCAGAGCGGGCTTGCCGTGATGAGCGAGCCGAATATGGCCAGCAGCACGCCAGTATATATCGGATGCCGTACGAAGCGGTACGGCCCGCTCGTGACGAGCTCCGGTTCCTTCTTCACCGACATCGGCATGCCCCAGTTATAGCCGAGATAGTAGCGCGCCCATACAGCAAATGCGATGCCGAGTGCGGTGAGAATCGCCCCGGTCCAGGCGAATGCTTCCGCATACGGGCCGAAAGAAAGGCGCAGATGGAGCGTATCCATCCCCCATACAATGATGGCGGCGAGCAGAAACATGAATCCGCGCACAAGCTGCCCGCGCCCGCTTTGCGGCGCGTTCCGCTTCGCGCTGAAGGACGAAAGGAACCAATAGCAAAAGAACACGACCCAGCTCGTAAGGATGATAAAGGTATAGAGAGGCATATGGATATAGTAATACCACAATTAATTGTGGTATTTATTGTGTAATTAATTTTATACCCATTCGATCGGCTTTTCGTCGTGCTCCTCAAGGTACTCGTTGGCCTTGCTGAACGGCTTGCTGCCGAAGAAGCCGTTTGCGGCGCTGAAGGGCGATGGGTGCGCGCTCTCTATGACCAGATGCTTGCTGCGGTCGATGATGGCGCCCTTCTGGCGGGCGTAATTGCCCCAGAGGATGAAGACGAGATTTTCTCGCTTATCCGAGATTGCCTGTATGGCGGCATCGGTGAAGGCTTCCCAGCCGCGGCCCTGGTGCGAGCCAGGCTGGCCGCTCCGCACCGTCAGCGTCGCGTTCAAGAGCAGCACGCCCTGCTCCGCCCACCTCGTAAGGTCGCCGTTCCCTCCCGAAGCTTGCGGCACGGGCTTTCCCAGGTCGCTTTCCAGTTCCTTATAGATATTGCGCAGCGACGGCGGCAGCGCTATTCCCTTCTCTACCGCGAACGAAAGGCCGACGGCCTGCCGCGCGCCATGGTACGGGTCCTGGCCGAGTATCACCACCTTCACTTTGTCGAACGGCGTCAGGTCGAAGGCGCGGAAGATGTTCTTCGGCGCGGGATACACCTTCTTCTCGGCGTATTCCTTCTTTACGAAATCGGTGAGCTCCTTGAAGTACGGCTTCCCGAACTCCTCCTCAAGCGCCTTCTTCCAGGATGGTTCGATGCGTACGTCCATAGGTCGCCATTCGTATCAGCCGGCTCACGCCTTCTTCTGCTTCCTATGGAGCGCGAGCAGCTTCTTCCCCGCAGCTTCGCGATATACGCAGTAGTCGCAGCTCTTCCCCGGCGCGGGAATCTCTTCGGAATCGAGCGCTGCCTTTATCTTCGGCAGGATGTCGTCGACCCATCCGGTCTCGCCCTCGCACGGCACGACCGTGATCTCGAATTCGAGCTGCGCGTCAAAGGCCTTCTTGTCAGATTTCGCGTTCGCATAGACGAAGTAGCCGGTCGGCGAGACGTCGTGGCCGTTCTTGCGCAGCAGCCACTGGTATACGCCCATCTGCCGCGCATAGGAATCCTTCCAGGAGGAATCGTCGAGCGTGTCGATGCTGCCGTCCTTGGAGGTCGCCTTGTAGTCGACGACGATAAGCTTCCCGTCGCTTCCCTTCCAGATGTCGTCCACCGCGCCAGAGATGGTGAAGCCGGTCTCGGGGTCGCGCCATTCGATGCCCTCGAAGTTCTCGCGCCAGGTATCGATGTCCTTGTGCGCGAAGGGCACGGCATCGATTCCGTATTTCTCGCTGAGCGGGTGCTTCGTCCCGTCAGCGCGATGCGCGTCGAACTCCTTCTTGAGGAGCGCGTCCACGGCGATGTTGAGCGTGAAGGCCGGGCCGCGCGGGCGGGCGGTACCGAGCTTGTTGTCGAGATAGAAGCAGCGCGGGCACTCGTGGAAGAGCTCTATCTTCGAGCGCGAGAGGCGCCACTTCGGGCCGCCGTAGTTCCAGTCGGGCGAGCGGTTCGGATTGTATCGTTTGAATTCGGCCATAGAAAGATCGAGTATCTGAAAGGGTTGCTAAGAGGTATGCAGGACGACGTCCTTGCTGGTGTCGCGCAGGGTCTCTATCTCCGCGACTACCTTGCCGATGCGCTCGGGCGCGACGCCGATCTCCCGCAGAAGCTCGCGATGCTGGCGCAGGAGCTCGGTGGTCGAGATGTTCTTCTCGATGAGAAGGCGTTTCTCGGCCTTGCGAAGCGAGGTGAGCGCGGTGATGGGGTACAGGCCTGCGGCCACGATGCGGTCGTACAGGTTCCCGTGGTGCGGATAATTCCAGCCCAGGAGCGTGAGGCCCGCGCACGTGCCGTAGTCGATAGCCTGCGAGGTGAACTTCGTGTTCGTGACGAGGTAGCCATGGTCGACGCGACGGGCGTCCCCTTGCGCGCGGGACGCGTTCGCCCAGATGTCGTCCATGCGCGCCTTCACGTAGAGCGCCACCTTCACGTCGGTCTTGTAGCGCGGCTCGTTATGGTATTTGAGCTCGGCGGCCAGGTATTCGCCGTTGCGCTCCGCATACACGTCCACCTCGTGCGTGACGCACTTCCCCTGGAGGACCTGCCGCGAGAGCACGTTCCACCCTTCGCTCTTGAAGAGCTCGGAGACGAAGTCCTCGAAGGGATGTCCGGAGGGGCCGAATTCGAAGAGCGCGCGGCGCAGGCTGTAGCGGGCCGCGGCGGCGCGGCCTTCGCGGCGGAGCATGGCGAAGGCACGGCGGTATATCTGCGAGCTCTCCTCCTCAGGGCCGATGGTCGCCTCGATGGTCTTGCGGATACGCTCTGCGCTCGCTTCGCTCGCGCCCGCGCGCCGCAAGGAACGCACGAGCTTCGTCCCGTCCCAGCGCTCGAGGGTCCCGTCTGTCTTGACGATATCAGGCATGCTTCATGCCTATGATACCACCGCCGATGCATTCTTCCTCGTCATAGACGACGAGCGATTGGCCTGGAGCGACCGGTTCGGGCACCGGCGAGCGCGGCCTGAAGGCCGCGTTCGCCATTTCCAGCGTGCCGGTTATTTTCGGGCCATGGTATCGGTACTGCGCCGCGTACTCCCTTCCCGGCACGGGCTCGGCAAGCCAGTTCGTCTCGCTGAGCATGAACGCCTCACGCGCTTCGGCGCGCGCCTCATGCGCGACGACGAGCACGTTCTCCGCGATATCCTTCCGTATGACATACCACGGGCCCGGCGCCTCGCCTGAGAGCGCCACGCGCTGCCCCAAGGTCGAAAGCAGGGCTCCCTGATGCGTGCCGACCTCCTTCCCTGCCTCGTCTACGGCCCTTCCCGGCTCTGTGCCGAATTCCTGCGCCAGGAACTCCTCGACCGAGATATTGCCCAGGAAGCAGATGCCCTGGCTGTCCTTCTTGCGCGCGGTGGGGAGCTTCATCTTGGCTGCCAGCGCGCGCACGTCTGGCTTATGCATCGCGCCGAGCGGAAAGAGCGTATCGGCGAGCGCGTCCTTCGGCACGGCCCAGAGGAAGTAGCTCTGGTCCTTCTGCGGGTCGATGCCGCGCAGGAGCCTCGCCGCGCCGTCTGCGGCGCGCTCAGCACGCGCATAGTGGCCGGTAGCGATGCGGGTAGCGCCATGCTTCTTCGCATGGGCGAAGAAGGCGCCGAACTTCACCTCGCGGTTGCACATGATGTCGGGATTCGGCGTCCTGCCCGCCTTGTACTCGCGCAGGAGATAGTCGATGACTCCGCGGCGGTATTCTTCGGACGCATCGAGCGTCTGGAACGGGATGCGCAGGTGCGCGGCCACGCGCATGGCGTCGCGCCTGTCCGCTGCCCATGTGCACGGCATCCCAGGCGGGTACCAGCCCTTTATGAAGACGCCCGTAACGCTCGCGCCGCGCTCCTTCAGGAGCGCGGCCGCCACGCTTGAGTCGACACCGCCGGAAAGGCCGACGAACACCCTCCTTCCATCCTTTCCCCCTCCTTTCATCGCGCCACTATAGCATTCCGCTAATCCAGGTACTTCGCGCGGTTCTTCTTATGCTCTTCAAAGTCTGCGGCATAATGCATCTCGCCGTCCTTGCCGGTGAGGTAGTACAGGTCGTCCGTATCGGCCGGATGCAGCGCGGCATACAGCGCGTTCACGCCAGGATTCGAGATCGGCGTCGGCGGCAGCCCTCTGTTCCTATAGGTATTGTACGGGGAATCCAGTTCGAGGTCTTCAGCCGTGGGCGCATAGCCGTTCTTCTGATGGATATATCCGAAGACCGCGTCTACCTGCAGCGGCATGT
>CAZYZM010000041.1:0-4859 GCA_964651935.1 uncultured Candidatus Saccharibacteria bacterium | reverse complement strand
ACGATGACGGACAGGAACAGGACGGCGAAAAAGAAGATCTGCGTCTCGAGGCCTGGTTGCATATGCGTTCAGCTATGGTACCATGCGGGAACTATGGCACGCGAATGCGCGATAACCGGCAAATCGACCCAGGTAGGCGGACGGTACTCTAACCGTACCCGCGCTACCCAGTTCAACCCCACGGGCAAGGTGCGTCGCAAGGCGAACCTGCAGAAGCGCCGCATATTCGTCCCTGAGACCGGCGAGACCGTGAAGATCACTATCTCTGCCGAAGGCCTGCGCCACCTCAAGAAGAACGGGGCGCACAAGACGCTTAAGAAGGCAGGAGTCATCTAATAAACAGGGTGTCTGCCTGAAGAACGGCCTGCTCTAGAGCAGGCCGTTTCCGTATGCGCGTATATGCCCGCCATCTAGGTATGCTGAATTGACAGGCTGCCTCATTTCAAGTTATAATCCGGCGTTATGATATCTTTCAAAAACACTCCCTCCCGCGCATGGAATGGCGCAAAAACAGCAAGCACTAAGACTTGGAAATGGTACCGAGGCCGGCGCGCCTGGCAGCAATGGGCTATCGCGGCCCTTCTTTTCGTAGTGATCGTCGGCGGCATCGCCTGGGCGCATGGCGGCGGCGCGCCTGAGACCGCGGCACAGGAGCGTACCGTCACCCTCGCCACAGTCGGCTCCCTTTCCGGGGACGGCAGCGGCGCTTCCATCGTAGGCACAGTGGAATCAGTAAGCGAAGCGGAGCTCCTGGCGCAGGCCGGCGGCACCGTAGAGAGCGTACATACGCGGATCGGCGCGACCGTTCCGGCCGGCTTCGTCATCGCGGAACTCGATAATGCGAGCCAGGCGGCATCCGTGCTTCAGGCGGAAGGCGCATACGACGCCGCGGTAGCGGCGCGCACCATCACGATCCGGCAGTCGCAGGGCACCCAGTCTTCGTTCGACGAAGCGCAGAAGTCTGCCCGCGATTCGTACCGGAAGGCATTCACCGACCTTGATACGACGCTCGAGAGCCAGGTCGACCAGTTCTTCGGCCAGCCGACGCCGACCGGCCCGCGCCTTCTCATAAATCCCGGCTCAAGCATCGACCTTCCGCGCAAGCGCGCGAACCTCGACGACCGCATGGATGCGTGGCGCGTGCGGCTGGAGACTGCTGACTCTGTTGATCCTGACACCCTGCTGCGCCAGGCGACGGCGGACGCGCAGGCAGTCTCTGATTTCCTCGTCGAGCTTTCCGTAACGGCGAACGCGCGCGATTCGCGCGCGACGAGCGTACAGCTCGCGGCGCTCGCGCAGGCGCGCGCGACGACAGATTCCACGCTCGCGGCGCTCTCATCCGCGCGCACGGCATACGAGGCGAAGGAAACCGCCGCGTCTGTCGCCGGAACGCCTGATTCTGAAAGCGGGACGCAGCTCGCGAGCGCGAACGCCTCGGTGAAGTCCGCGCTCGGCACGCTGCGCGCTGCGCAGGCCGCGTACGAGAAGACGCGCATCCGCGCGACCATCGGCGGCACCGTGAACTTCCTCCCTATAAAGGTCGGCCAGTATGTGAGCGCGTTCGACCATGTGGCGACCGTCGCGAACAACGGCGCGCTCGAGATCGTCGCGTACGTCTCGGAAGACCAGCGCGATGCGCTCTCGACCGGCATGGAGGTATCGGTCGAAGGCGGCCATGAGGGCGTCATCACCAGCGTCGCGCCGGCGCTCGACCCGACCACCAAGCAGATAGAGGTGCACGTCGCCGTGGACGAGGCCCCGGACCTCGTGAACGGCCAGTCCGTACGCATCACCCTTCCGGCAGCTGCCGCGGTAACCGCGCAGCCTAATGCCGAGGCCTCGTCCGGTCCGGTGCTCCTCCCGCTCGCGGCCGTGAAGCTGCGCGCCGACGAGCGCATCGTCTTCACCGTCGGCGAGGACGGCGCGCTCGAGCCGATGCCGGTCGAGATCGGCGAGGTCGTCGGCGACCGCATCCAGATTACGAGCCCGCTTCCGCTCGACCTGCGCATCGTTACCGACGCGCGCGGTCTCTCCGAAGGCCAGAAGGTCAAGGTAGCGTCCGATTCTTAGCACTCCTCCCGTAACCCTCTACGCATGCGCTCACTCTGGAAATTCTTCATAGACAAGAACCACTTCACCATACTCCTGGTGATCGTGCTCTTCCTCGCCGGCATCTACGCCGTCCTCGTCATCCCGAAGGAATCCTCGCCTGAGGTGCAGATTCCGTACGGCATCGTGACGACCGTGCTTCCTGGCGCATCCGCGGAGGATGTGGAACGCCTCGTGACCGACAAGGTCGAGGACCGCGTCATCGGCATCGAGAACGTCTCGAAGGTTACCTCGTCTTCCGGCGACGGCATCTCGAGCGTAACGGTAGAGTTCGATGCCTCCGCCGATATCGACAAGTCGATACAGTCGCTGCGCGACGAAGTCGCGAAGACGAAGGGCGACCTTCCTGCCGATGCGGAAGATCCGACGGTCAGCGACATCAACTTCGCCGACATGCCGATACTCATCGTGTCGCTGTCCGGCAATCTCGAGCCGGCCGAGCTGACCGCGCTCGGCGAAGGCGTCGAGGACGAGCTCGAGCGCGTGCCGGGCGTATCGAGCGTGTCCGTATCCGGCGTCCAGAACCGCCAGGTGCAGGTCATCGTGAAGCAGACGAAGCTCGAGCAGTACGGGCTCTCGCTGAACGACGTGACGAACGCCATCCGCGCATCCGGGCTCGCCTCCCCCGTGGGCAGCATCACCGTCGACGGCGTGCAGTACGGCGTCCGCTTGGAAGCGGCGGTTACCGACCCTGAAGAGGTGCGCGGCATCGCTATCAGCGGGCCGGGGGGCGTCGCGCTGCGCGTCGGCGATGTCGCGGAGGTCGTCGACGGGCTCCAGGACCCCTCCACCTTCTCGCGCGTCTCGGTCGCGGGCGCTCCGTCCGAACCGGCCCTCACCCTCGCCATATACAAGAGCCGCGGCGGCAACATCATCACGGTATCCAACGGCGCGATCGACAAGATTGACGAGCTGAAGGAGACCTCCCTTTCCGGCATAGACACCGTCATCTCCTACGATGCGGCGAAGGAGGTCCGCACCGACCTTACCGAGCTCACGCGCGTCGGCCTCGAGACGATCGTCCTCGTGATGATCATCCTTTTCATCACCCTCGGCTGGCGCGAGTCGCTCGTTGCGGCCGCATCTATCCCGCTGTCCTTCCTCATCGCCTTCATCGGGCTCGCCGCGGCGGGGAATACGCTCAACTTCATCTCGCTGTTCTCGCTCATCCTCGCCATCGGCATCCTGGTGGATTCCGGCATCGTCGTCGTGGAAGCTATACATACGCGGCTCGGCGTCCTCGGCGACAAGCGGCAGGCGGCGCTCCTGGCCATCCATGAATATGCGTGGCCGCTCATCGCCGGCACCTTCACGACTATCGCCGTCTTCGTGCCGCTCTTCTTCCTGTCCGGCATCATCGGCCAGTTCATCAGCTCGATCCCGTTCACGGTCATCTTCGTGCTCATCGCCAGCATCTTCGTGGCGCTCGGCATCATTCCGCTCGCGGCGATGTACTTCGTGAAGGAAGGCGGCGGCGGACGGCTCAAGGAGCGTCAGGAATACTACAACGACCGCGCGCGCCACTGGTACGAGGGCTTCCTCCGCTCCATGCTCGAGGATTCTCGCGCGCAGAAGCGCTTCATCTGGGGGATGATCGGCCTCCTCGTCCTTTCAATCCTCCTTCCCGTCGTCGGCGCCGTGAAGGTCGTCTTCTTCCCTGCCGAGAACTCTGACTTCGTCTATGTCGATATCTCGACACCGTACGGCACGAACCTGCGCACGACCGACCTGGCCGTCCGCGAGGTCGAGGAGATCCTGTATGAGGATCCGGATATCTCCTCCTTCGTGACGGATGTCGGAAGCGGCAGCGAGTTCGGCGGCTCGGCCGGCTCGCGCGGCGGCAACATCGCCAACATCACCGTGAACATCGTCGAAGAGAAGCAGGAGGAGACCGACGCCGTCATCAACGACCTGAAGGAGCGGCTCTCTGCGGTCGAGACCGCGCAGGTGCAGGTATCCGCGCCTACCGGCGGGCCCCCTACCGGCGCAGCGCTCTCCGTCACCTTCACGGGAGACGACCGCGCGAAGCTCGCCGAAGCCGTAGACCGCGCGCAGCAGGTGCTGCGCGACATACCGGGCGTCGGCGACACGAACGCGTCGACCAAGAACGACAGCGCGGAGTTCGTGGTGCACCTGGATGCGGCGAAGGCGGTCGCTGCCGGCGTCTCGCCCGCAGCCGTCGCCGATACGCTGCGCACTGCCGTCTATGGCGCGAAGGCGACCGACATCCATACCGCTTCCGACGACATCGAGGTGTACGTGAAGCTCGACCTGAACCCTTCGTACGGCGACCCGAGCCAGACGAACGCGGTTACCGTCGACGCCATCCGCGCGCTCACCGTCCAAGGCGCGCAGGGTCCCGTACCGCTCTCGAGCATCGCCTCCATCGACTACGAAGCCGCGAACACGACCATCCGGCATGAGGACGGCAACCGCATCGTGACCCTCGATGGCACGCTCGCGCCGGGCGGGAACGCTATCGCCATCACCAAGCAGTTCCAGCAGCTGATGGCGCAGGAGGAGCTTCCTGAGGGAATCACCATGAAGGTCGGCGGCGAGACCGAGGACGTGAACCAGTCCTTCGCGGAGATGGGTATCGCGCTCCTTGCCGGCGCGGCGCTCATGCTCGCCATCCTCGTGCTCGAGTTCAATTCCTTCCGCCTGTCCTTCTACCTGCTTTCCATCATCCCGCTCTCGCTCATCGGCGTGCTGTTCGGCCTCATGCTTACCGGCCAGCCGCTCTCCTTCCC
>CAZYZM010000040.1:0-5262 GCA_964651935.1 uncultured Candidatus Saccharibacteria bacterium | reverse complement strand
CCATGGCATTCATCGCGATTGAAGGGATTGATGGGGCAGGGAAGGCGACGCAGACACAGCTCCTCGCAGAGGCGCTTCGCGGTATGGACCGTGACTGCATCACCGTCGCATTTCCTGCGTACAAGGAAAACGTTTTCGGCCAGCTCCTTGCCGAGCTCATGAGCGGCAAGCGCGGCGATTTTTCGACCGTGGATCCGCGGCTCGGCTCGCTGCCGTACTCGCTCGATCGTTTCGAGTCGGCGGGTCGCGTTCGAGCCGCGCTTGAAAGCGGGAAAGTAGTTATCTCTGACCGGTATTCCGGATCGAACCAGATTCACCAGGGCGGCAAGCTTGCCGACCAAGCAGAACGCATCGCGTATCTTGAATGGCTCGATACCACGGAGCACAGGATTCTCGGGAATCCGAGACCGGATCTCGTGATCTACCTCAAGGCACCGGTGGAAGTGAGTTTGAAGCTGCTCGCACAGAAGCGCGCTGCGAAAAGCAACGAGGTGCAGGATGGCGAGCTCGACCAGGTCGAACGCGACCTGAACTATCTGAACAACAGTCATGCGATGGCGAACTGGCTCGCAAGCTACTACGAGCATTGGCGCGTCATCGACTGCGTGGATGAAAATGGCGGCATTCGCTCGCGAGAAGACATTCATGCGGATGTGCTTAACGCAGTGATGCCGCTTCTTGGCTGACAACGTTCCCCGCGATGCGCAGCATCGCGGGGTTCTTCTTTTTGCGCTAGGATGCGGGTATGAATGACGCCTTCGGCTATCCGTTCATAGAGCGCGAGGATCCTGAAGCCTTCGCCGCCATAGCCGGCGAGGATACGCGGCAGGCAGAAGGCCTTGAGCTCATCCCGTCGGAAAACTACGTGTCGCGCGCCGTACGCGAGGCGATGGCGAGCACGCTCACGAACAAGTACGCGGAAGGATACCCGGGCAGCCGCTATTACGGCGGCCAGGAGTTCACGGATGCCGTCGAGCAGCTGGCTATCTCCCGCGCGAAAGAACTCTTCGGCGCTGCGCATGCGAACGTGCAGCCCTTGGGCGGCGCGAACGCGAACATCGCGGCATACATGGCGCTCATGGAGCCGGGCGGCACCATTCTCGGCATGGATCTTTCCCATGGCGGGCACCTCACGCACGGGCATCCGATTACCTATATAGCAAAGGTCTTCAATTTCGTGCGCTACGGCATGAAGGACACTGAGACGGGGGAGATAGACTATGACGCGCTCGAAGCGCTCGCGAAGGAGCACCAGCCAAAAGTCATCCTCGCCGGCTTCTCGGCATACCCGCGCACGCTCGACTGGAAGCGCATCGCCGACATCGCGCATGAGGTGAGCGCGATAGCGGTCGCCGACATCGCGCATATCGCCGGACTCATCGCCGGAGGCGCGCTCGAGAATCCATTTGCGGCAGGCTTCGACCTCATGACGACTACGACGCATAAGACGCTGCGCGGGCCGCGCGGCGGGATGATTCTCGTGAATGGCGAGGACGCCGCACGCGGAAGCGAGCTCGCAAAGAGGGTAGACAAGGCGGTATTCCCGGGCCTTCAAGGCGGCCCGCACATGCATCAGATAGCGGCGAAGGCGGTCGCCTTCAAGGAAGCGCTCACGCCCTCGTTCAAGACCTACGCGCATGCCGTCATAGAGAACGCGCAGGCGATGGCGGACGTATTCCTCGAAAGCGACGTGCGGGTGATCACCGGCGGCACCGAGAACCATCTCGTTCTCGCGGATACGGTGGCATCTTTCGGCATGAGCGGCAGGGAAGCGGAAGAACTGCTCGACCGCGCCGGCATCACGCTCAACAAGAACGCTATTCCGGACGACGCGCGCGGCCCGATGGATCCCTCCGGCATCCGCTTCGGCACGCCGGCGCTCACCACGCGCGGTTTCGATGCAGAGGCGTGCCGCGAAGTCGCGAACCTCATGCTCGACGTGCTCACCAAGCAGGACGACGCCGCAACCGCGCAGGTCGCTGCGCGTATCGAGGAGCTCGCGAGCGCGCATCCGATTCCCGAATCGTTTTCATAGGCGCTTTATATCCTCCATATATTGTTTTCATATGCCTAAGCCGAAGGAAGATACGTACGCGCAGATGGACGAGCGCATCCGCAACGTGCTGACCGCACTAAACCGATATCGCGCCGACGACCTGGAGAACGCGCGTATCGAATCGATCATGACGCAGCTCGAACTCGTGGCGGATACGCTCGACGCGCGCGAGTCCTTCACGCATGCGCAGCTACGCGACTTTGATTTCTCGCTCATCGAAGGCACGCCGTTCGAAGAGGATGAGAATCTATCTCGCGAGCTCTACAGCATCCGCAACTTCATCGAGCACCTGCCGAGCACGCTTTAGGGTGCGCGAGTCCTCGCGCCGGCTTTCTGGTATAGTCGCCATATGGAAGAGAGGATCCGCCAGGCGGTACAGGAGGCGCTCGCGCAGCTCGGCGCGGAGGGCGTCTCCTTTGCCGTGGAACGGCCGGGCGATATGGCCCATGGCGATTACGCTACCAATGCGGCGCTCGTCGCCTCGAAACAGCTCGGGAAGAATCCGAAGGAACTGGCAGAAGGGCTTGTGCCGCACCTGCAGAACGCGCTCGGCGCGGATGTGCGGGAGGTGAGCATCGCCGGCCCGGGCTTCATCAATATCACGCTCTCGCGCGAAGCCGTCGCGCGCTTCATTGAAGCGGCAGGGAAGGAGGGCTGGGGCAGGGGCACGGCGAACGCCGGCCAGCGCGTCATGGCCGAGTACACCGACCCGAACCCGTTCAAGGAGATGCACATCGGCCATCTCATGAGCAACGTCATCGGCGAGTCCGTCGCGCGCCTTACGGAATATTCCGGTGCGGAAGTCATGCGCGCGAGCTTCCAGGGAGACGTCGGCCCTCACGTGGCGAAGGCGATCTGGGCGCTCCGGAAGAAGGGCGTTACCGACCCGGGCTCGGCGAAGGAGATCGGCGATGCGTATGCGCACGGCTCGCGCGCGTACGAAGAGAGCGAGGAGATAAGGAAGGAGATCGACGCGCTCAATACCGCGCTGTACGAGAAGAAGGACGAAGCGCTCATGGAGCTCTGGCGGAAGGGCCGCGACGTGTCGCTCGACGCGTTCGAAGGCCTCTACCGCATCCTCGGCACGAAGTTCGAATACTACTTCTTCGAGAGCGAGACCGCCGGCATCGGCATGGACATCGTGAAGGAGCATATCGGTACCGTATTCACCGAGAGCGAAGGCGCCGTCGTGTACGAGGGTGAGAAGAAAGGGAAGGAGAAGGGCCTGCATACGCTCGTCTTCATCACGAGCCGCGGCACCCCCACGTACGAGACGAAGGATATCGGCCTCGCATTCGCGAAGGAAGAAGCCTGGCCGTCAGACCGGTCCATCGTGCTTACGGCCGCGGAGCAGATAGGGCACTTCAAGGTCATGCTCGCCGCGCTCGAGGATATCGCGCCGGCGCTCGCGGCTAAGACGACGCATATCCCGCACGGGTTCCTGCGCCTCACGACGGGAAAGATGTCCTCGCGCGAAGGAAACGTCATCACGGCAGAGGCGCTGATACGCGATGTCACGGAACAGGCGCTTACGCGCAATGAGGACCCGCTCATCGCGGGGCAGGTCGCGCTGGCCGCCATCAAGTACTCCATCCTGCGGCAGTCGGCAGGCTCGGACATCATCTTCGACTTTGATAAGTCGCTGTCGCTCGAAGGGGATTCGGGCCCCTACCTGCAGTATGCGTACGTGCGCGCGAAGAAGATCCTTTCCTATGCGGACGGCACCGGAGGGAACGAAGAGCCTGCCGAGCCGTATGCGCTCGAACGGCTCATCCTCCATTTCCCTGAAGCGGTCGCGCGCGCAGAACGCGAACGCGCGCCGCACCATGTGGCGCAGTTCCTGACCGAGCTTGCCGCCGGCTGGAATTCCTTCTATGCGAGCGAGCAGGTGCTCGGCTCTCCGGAAGAGGCGTACAAGCAGAAGCTGACGCGCGCGTTCGCGCAGACGATGCAGAACGGCCTTGCGCTCCTGGGCATTCCTGCGCCGGAACGGATGTAGATAGCGCGGTTGCGACCGGCTGCCATGCGCGGTATGGTAGCTCACAGGCTGTTCATTGGGGGCAGTCATATAAGGGCAAGGAGAGAGGGATGATTTCTCTGGATGCAAACGGGCACGCCTGGCGCCGGTGCATGTGCGGGGCGATCGAATGCGGCCACGACTATGACGAGGCCAGCGTACGCGAATTCTTCGATCGCGCCGCCGCTTGGGCCCGCGAGAAGACGGTCCCGTTCGATCGGAAGACCGACCACGCGGCCATCTATCTCGCCTCGCGCGACCGTCCGGGCGAGGAGCCGGTGATTCCGGAACATGTGCGCCGGTACTGCGCGGAGAAGGCGGACCTCGAGCTCGTCGTCTCGAACCCGGACCTGCTGACCGCGACCGCGCTCCCCGCGCCGAGCCTCTCCGCAGCTTCCGGCCAGCCGCGGCGCTTCCGCCGCCGGAACGGCCAGATGACGCGTCCCTCTGTCGCGATGCGACAATGACCATTTCAAGACAGGACGGCCCGGCGCGCCATGCGCGCCGGGTTTTTCTTTTGGCCGGAGAGACGCTAGGATAGCTATATTATGGCCGCTTCCGAAAAGAACGGGAAAGACGAGGGGCAGAAGCCGGCGCGCTCGGCGGCAGCCGAGCGCGAGGAGCGTATCCTCGGGTTCTGGAAGGAGAACCGTATCTTCGAGAAGACCCTCGCCAAGGACGCACCGAAGGGCGAGTTCGTATTCTATGAGGGCCCGCCGACCGCCAACGGCCGGCCCGGCGTGCACCACCTGGAGAGCCGCGCGTACAAGGATGCGTTCCCGCGTTACAAGACGATGCGCGGGTACCGCGTCCCGCGCCGCGCCGGCTGGGATACGCACGGCCTGCCGGTCGAGCTCGAAGTAGAGAAGCAGCTCGGCTTCTCAGGGAAGAAAGACATCGAGGAATTCGGCATCGCAGAATTCAACGCGCGCTGCCGCGCGAGCGTCTTTACGTACGTGAACGAATGGCGGCAGTTCACCGAGCGCATCGGCTACTGGGTCGACCTCGACCAGGCGTACTTCACTTTCGACCCGGCATACATGGAATCGGTGTGGGCGCTGCTGAAGCAGATCGCCGACACGGAGACTGAGGAGGGAAGCCGTCTCTATAAGGACTACAAGGTGCTGCCGTGGTGTCCGGTATGCGGCACGGCGCTCTCTTCGCACGAGCTCGCGCAAGGGTACGAGGA
>CAZYZM010000039.1:0-5262 GCA_964651935.1 uncultured Candidatus Saccharibacteria bacterium | reverse complement strand
CGCTCATCGGCGTGCTGTTCGGCCTCATGCTTACCGGCCAGCCGCTCTCCTTCCCTTCCATGCTCGGCATCATCGCGCTAGCGGGCGTCATCATCAACCACGCGATCATCCTGATGGATTCCATCGCGCGCATCGGCCGCGAGAATCCGGACCAGGACCTCATCGACGTGGTCGTGGAGGCATCGGCGACACGTTTCCGCCCCATCGTGCTGACGACGGTAACGACCGTCATCGGCATGGTCCCGCTCTCGCTCGCGTCCGCGCTGTGGGGGCCGCTGGCCTTCACCATCATGTTCGGCCTTGCCTTCTCGATGACGCTCACGCTCGTGCTCATCCCGGTCCTCTACTACCGCGCGCCGGACACGTCCCGCGAGGCGATGCGCCATAGCCGCGTGCACGAGGAAGACGAGGTTCGCAGCGACGGGTAGCGGCACGTCGCTAGCATGACTGTTGGAAAAAGCGCGCAGGCGATTCTCGCCTGCGCGCTTTTTCGATATGTGGTACGGTCTTATACAGGTACGGAACAGGAAAGGAATGCTGACTGATGCATAGGTTCGACCGTATAGACGCCGCCTATTTCCTTATCTCCGCTTCCCTGCCATTCCTGGCATGGAAGCTTATCACCGCTGTCGCTCGACGCGGCTGACCGCCCGCCGGAAGCCTCCCGCATCCGTCGGGCGGCTTCTTCGTACCTATTCCCGTTCGCGCTACGCCCTGAGCACTGCTTCGGCATTGTTGCCGTCAGGATCGAGCAGGAAGGCGCCATAGTAGCTTTCGCCATATTCAGGCCGCGGCCCCGGAGCGCCGTTGTCCTTCCCGCCTGCCTCAAGGCCTGCGGCATGGAACGCATCGACAGCTTCCTTCGATGCAGCACTCCATGCGACATGCGCGGGACCGCCGACCGGCGTGGCGTTCGAGAACCACGTATCTATCTTTCCCTCCTTTCCGAAACCGACTACCCGCACGCCGTCGAACGAATGGTCGAAGGCGAGCGCATATCCGAGCGGGGCGAGGGCTGCCGTATAAAAACGCACGGTGGCGTCTATGTCGCTGACGCGGAATGCGATGTGATCAAGCATATGCGGCAAGTATAGCAGCATCACCGGACCGTAACTCCCGCGCCATCGCTCACGAAACGAATGGTACCGCTATCGATGGTGCTCAGGATCTGCGCGCCCTCATCCTCGATGCGCGCGATAGTCTCAGGGTTCGGATGCCCGTAGCGGTTATCTTCGCCTGCCGAGATAGCGACGAACTGCGGGGCAAGCGCGGCGAGCCACGCATTGCTCGTAGAATATTTCGAGCCGTGATGCCCGGCCTTGAGCACTGTGCTCGGAAGCTCACCGTCCGTTCCGTCGAGCGCGATGAGCCGCGCTTCGATTTCAGAGGGCGCATCGCCCGTGAGCATGAAGGAGGTCTCGCCATACACCAGGTGCATGACGATGGAACCGTCGTTCGTCTCTTCATGGGAAACGTCGTGGTCGGGATAGAGCACGTCGGCGTACGCGCCGCCGCCTAAGTGGATCCGCATCCCGCGCCGCGCGATAAAGGCACGAACGCCTCGCTCCGTGCTTACGGCGTGCTCGAGCCCGCGCGCGGTCGCGGTGGAGCCTTCGATATCTGGGGAGAGAAAGTACGAGACGCGATAGCGGTCGAAGACATCTGTAAGTCCGGCGATGTGGTCTTTGTCGGGATGCGTCTCGACGACCAGGTCGAGAGAGCGGTCCAGAAGGCTCATCTCCTTCGGAAGCTGACGCAGCACGGAGCGGTCGGGCCCGCCGTCCACGAGCATCTGCATGCCGGTCGGCCCGGTCACTAGGATAGCGTCGCCCTGGCCGATATCAAGAACGGAAACCCGCAGCCGCGGCGGTGGCGTATGGAACACAGGGACCCAAACGACCGCATTCAGGACGGCGAGAACAGCGAGCGCGGCATATAGGGCCGGCAGGGTTGATCGTGAAAGGCTCATGTCATGCGTACGCCGACTGGCGGTATACTTATTCTATATCCGGTATCCATATTTTTCGTATGACCTATCCTGTACGCACCTTCGACCTTCCTGAACTCAAAGGCATCTCTCAGAAGCAGGTCGACCTGCACCTCAAGCTCTACGCAGGCTACGTGAAGCACGTGAACCTCATCATGGAGAAGATCGCGAAGCTGCGCGAGAGCGGCACGCCCGAGGACGAGTTCGTGATGCAGGAGCTCCGCCGTCGCTTCAGCTTCGAATTCGACGGCATGCGCATGCACGACTACTACTTCGAGCAGCTCGAGGGCGGCGCTCAGGCGCATGACGAGAAAGCGCCGCTGGTGGATGCCGCGACCGAGAAGTACGGGAGCTGGGATGCGCTCATCGCGCACGTCCACGAGGTCGCGAAGACCCGCGGCTCGGGCTGGGTCATCGTGTACTTCGATCCGCGCGGCCGTACGCTTCATACCGCATGGGTCGACGAGCACCACCTGGGACAGCTCGCCGGCCTGGCCGTGCTGCTTGCTATCGACATGTGGGAGCACGCGTACATGGTCGACTACATGCCCGCCGAGAAGAACTCGTACGTCGAGGCGTTCCTCGATAACGTCAACTGGGGCGTGGTCGAGCGCCGCTTCCTGGACGTAGCGGTCTAGCGCGCGAACGCAGCAGGAGGAACGCGAGCGCGGCGTACGCCGCCGCGACGATCCAGAACGGGAATGCGGAGATGACAGCCTCCGCGAACGGAAGCGACGCTGAACGCGCCGCTATCTGTATGAGATATGCGAGCGGGAGGTACGCGGGCAGCCCTGCGAGCGCGGCGAGCGCCGGGGAGAGGTGGGCGAGCGGCAGCGCGAGAGCCGCGCCGAGCACGCTCAGCCCCATCGCGTACGGTATGGCTGGCGTTACGGCGATGTTGGCGGCGACCGAGACGAGCGACAGGTTTCCCGTCTGCCAGAGCAGGAACGGGAGAAGCGCGCATTCGGCCGCGAGCGTCGCCGCGGCCATGTCTATGACGAGCGTGCTCCTGAGGAACGCGAGACGCGGAACGATTGCCGGCGAGAGGAAGATGAGGCCGAGCGTAGCGATGAAGGAGAACTGGAACCCAGGATCGTACGCGAGCATGAGCGGGTTCCATAGTCCGAGCACGAGGAGCGACGCGCACACTGCGCGCAACACGTCGTACTGTTTCCCGAACGTCCGCGCTGACATCGCGAAGAATGCCATGAGCCCCGCGCGCAGCGCGGAAGAGCCGGCCCCGGCGATGAGCACGAAGCATGCCATGCTCGCCGATGCGACCGCGAACGCGTACCGCTTCGGGAGCGCGCTGAGCGCGCGCATGAGCACGTCGGCGATGACCATGACGTTATACCCGGAGAGGACGACGATCTGCAGCAGGCCCGCGCGCGTGAACGCATCGATGAGCTCGTCGCCGAGACCCTGCTTCCCGCCGAGCAGCAGCCCTGCGGCAAGCGAGCTTTCAGGCTCCGGAAGCGCATCGGCGAGCGCACGCGTCATGAACCGCTTTGCCGTGCCGAGCGCGCGCAAGAAGCGCAGCCATGCGTTCGGGCTTCGGCCGACCGTTTCCGCTTGCGCCGGCTGTATCAGCCCGTATACGCCATCCTTTCGCAGGAAGCCTGGATAATCGAACGTGCGGCCTCCGTCGGTACTGAAGGGTTCCGGCCGTTCGAGCTTCCCCGAGACCAGCACGATGTCGCCCGCGCGGACCGGCGGATACCGCGGCACGGATGCGATGAGACGCATAGTCTCTTCCCTTGCAGAGATGGCGGCGTGAGCGGAAACTTCGACCGTGATGCGCGTACTCGTCTCACGCTCGTCCGGAAGCGCCACGACCGTACCGACGAGCGACGTCTTCTCATCGAAGAGACCTGCGAAACCCGCAGGAGCGCCGTCAGGGATGAGTGCCATGCGTGCCACGGCGAGTGCGAAGCCGCAGATGGCAGTGAAACAGACAGTACGCACCGATGCGCGCGCAGTATGGATCGGAATATGCAGCTTGCGCGCGTAAAGCCGTGCGCATGGAGCTCCGGCGAGGAATACCACAATAAATACCACAATTCCTACGCGTGCACCGAAGAGCGCGAGCGCTATCGCGCTCGCGCAGTACGAGAGCGTGAACGTGTAGAGGCCGATGCTGCGCATCGGCCTCTATCATGCACCTTTGCTATTCAAATACTGTTGAGACCGTTCTCAGATATTGCTGAGGAACCGATAGGAGAATCCTGAAGGAACCTTCTGTCCTACGCACCGCGATCCATCGCCTTGTTCGCGAGCGCGTCCGCATCCTTGTTGAACTCGCGGCGGACATGCTCGAAGGACACGTGCGGGAAGGAACGCGCGAGCACGTTCTTCACCTCAAGGAAGCGCGGGATCAGGTTCGGATGCTTCACCTTATAGGCGCCCTTCAGCTGCTCGATGACGAGCTTGCTGTCCATGCGGATGAGAAGCTCGACACCTGCGAAATATCCTTCAGGGTACGCGTCCTTGAGCGCGCGGAGCCCGCGCAGCACCGCTTCGTATTCGGCGACGTTGTTCGTCGCGATGCCGATATAGTCGGAGACCTCGACGATGCGCTTCCCTGCCGCATCGAAGACGACGGCGCCGGAACCGGCCGGACCGGGATTGCCGCGCGCGCCGCCGTCTGCATAGAGCGTGAATTCCATCGTTCCAGTATAGCGGGTCGGCGAGAGATATGAAAAACCGGCAGCTTCCGCGGAAGCTGCCGGTCGAGAGAATGCAGGCCGCATTCATGCCGCCTCTTGGAGGGCGGCTGGCTGGCCGTGAGCGCGGTCGCGCTCGAAGCGGATCACGCCCCGAAGGAACGATACGAGCGTCGCGCGCCAGCCCTTCCTTCTGGAATGGAGCTGGAGAAGCGTCCTCAGCAGGCCGAGCGTCCGAAGCGGGCGCGCATCCTGCGCGAGCGTTCCCTGCTTCGCTCTCCGATCCACCTCGGACTCGAGCGAGCGCATGAACTTCTCCGTGCGCGCGACGAACGCTTCCTCCGGATCCTTAGGGACGTGATCGAGCCGCACGCGGCCGATCTCCCGCAGCAAGTCTCCGAACCGGAGGCCGTTCAGGTACGCGACATCTCCCGAAAAGAGCTTCTCCATCAATGCATCTCCTCTGCCCTGGCTGTTCCTCGGACGTCTCCTTCCTGTACGTAGTAGGAACAGATACGAAAATACCACGTTATGGCGCAAGCGCAATGATGCGGAGACGGACAGGCTGGCCGCGCGTGAACGTGTCCCGCTCGAGATGCGCGAGCAGGGTTA
>CAZYZM010000038.1:0-5776 GCA_964651935.1 uncultured Candidatus Saccharibacteria bacterium | reverse complement strand
TGGTTATGTGTTAATCCTGGCCTGAGCCGGTTACGGCCAGTATATCATCCGTCAGCTCCTTGACCGTATCAGCGACCGCAGTATCGGCGCCTGGCACGCGTTCGTTCAGGAAGGCCTGGACGTCCTCTTCGGACGGCTCGCCGTTCATGAGCGTATCAAAATCCTCCCTCGTCTTCTCGTCCATCATCTCGATGAGGCGCACGAGCGACCCTTTCATTATGAGTTCGTTCAGGTCGAGCAGCATCGCCTCCTGCTCCTCGGGGAGGAGCGCGTCGAGGCCGAGCGCGTCGAATAGCGGTGAGGTGGGTGCAAGCATACGGTTATCGCGGTTTATAGGCATAAGGGACCAGTTCGGTGAACGTCTTCGGATCAGGCGGAGGCAGCGGCTCGCCGAATATGCTCGGCGGATGCATGACGACATGGCCTTGCGCGCTGCCGAGTTCCAGAGTCTGCACCGTGCGTTCGCCGGTTATCGCGTCTGCATGGTCGATCTGGAAGCGTACCGAGGTATCCGGATGCGCCCGCAGGAAATCTTCGGCGGCTTTCGCTATGTCATCCTTGCTGCCGCCGTACATCGCGTACATCCTGTTCCCTGCCGCATCGAGCATCGGCTTACCGTCCGGACCGACATAGACATAGGCATGCGGCGTCGTCGGATCTATGTTCACGTTATAGCTGTTCGTAAAGGGCTCTGTCGGGATGCTGTCAGGCAGCGAAGCGGAAGAGACCTCGGGGGCGGCAGGTTCGGGCGCCGCAGCAGCAGTCGGCCCGTAGTCGGGAACGTATCCTGGGGCGCTGTCCGGCGCCGTGCCTTCTGCCGGCATCAATCCTGATTCGTCCGGCATATAGCGAATCGCCTCAGGTGCAGCTGGAGCAGGAGGTTCAGGTGTAAGAGGCGCTGCAGGGACCTGCTCCGGAGCTGTCGCAGGTTCCGGCGCGGCGGCCGGTTCCGGTGGCTGCTCTGGAGCATGCTCTAGAGCAGGCGCAGGGACTTCCGGCGGCGCTTCATGCGCGGGCTCAGGGACCTGTTCTGCCGGAACTTGAGCTGTCGGCTCTGGAGCAGATTCCGGTGCAGCCTCAGGAGCAGGAGCAGCTGCGAGCGGCTTCCCTGCAAAATCCTGATGGATGGTGAACCCGTGGCCGGCATCGTCCGGCTTGTTCTCTATGAATATCTGCGCATCGCCGCCCTTCGGCTGGAAATAGATGTTCTGATGCTCGTCGACGAAAAACTGGTCGCCCGCGTGCGTTACCATGCCGCGCGCGCCGTATATGTCGCCCATCTCGCGCGAGAGCGTATCAGGATGGGTCTCGAGGAAATGCTTGAGCGCCGGCGACTCGTTGCCCTTGAATAAGCCGTTCTGTTCTATATTCGACTTGAGATCAGCGAAGAGGTGGTTCGTCCCCTCGCCCGGTTCATGGATGGTCGCGCCCGTGACCATGTGCATCCCTTCTGAAGACGCCGCAGCTGGGGTAGCAGATACCGTTTCTGCATGCTGCGTTGCCGTCGGAATGTGCTCGCCTCCAGATTCTGCAGCGGCATGCGTCTGCTCGGATGCGGAGCCGGCTCCTGCGCCGTGCGCGATCTCGGTCGCGCCCGAGATGCCGCTCGGCAGATGCGCGAGCGCTGCTGACGTGCCGGCACCGACGCCGAGCGCGGTAAGGACGCGCACGAGCATCTTTTCCTTCTCGAGCTTCCTCTTGATAGCCGCTTCGTCCGAAGCTCCCCGAAGCTTCATGCGCTGCATATCGAACGCCTCAAGTTCTTCGATAGTAAGGATCTTATCAGCGGTGCGTCCTGCATAGGCGAGCTCTTTGGCTGCTTCTTCGCCACGCTGTTCCAGCTTTCCCTTTCGAATTCCTCCCCATGCCTGCGCAGCCGCTTCACCGAGGCCGGCACCGGCGAACGAGCTCGCAAGGGAACGGCCGAAACGATACGTGCCCCAGCCTAGGGCGCCGAGAAGCCCGGCCGTACCGAAGGCACCGGCGGCGGCGGCGGCGCCGCCGACAGCTACCGTAGTAGCCGCAGCACGTACGAAGCGCGCACCGTTCTTGCCGAAGCGGTCTTCAAGCTTCTTGTTCTGCCGACCCATCCATGCAAGCCCCTTCGTGAACATTCCTTGCTCACGCTGCCCCATCGCCTCAAGGCGCGCTTCATACTGCTTCTCGGTAGCGGGCTCTATGATGGCCTTGTACTGCACGAGACGGTTATATCGTGCGAGCACGTCTTCTCTCGCATAGCCCTTGTTCTTGCCTTCTACGCCCGGCTTCAACCCGCGCGAATCGAGCTCTTGCTGTGACCGCGCGTTAAGGGCAATAATATACGCCCTTCGTGATTCATTAAATGCATCCTTGAGCTGAAGGAGGTCCTCTGGCTCCTTGCTCTCCTTCGCGCCCCTCTGGCGATAGTACTCTTTGTACTTCTCAAGGTACGCCGCTTCCGCAGCATCCATCGCCGCGCGCTCTGCAGGCGCCTGTTCCTTGAGATTCTCCCAGCCCTTCGACGCGGCGGAAGCAGACATCTCCTCGATTTCAGTGATGTTCGTCTCTAACGCATTCTTATTCTCTTTCGGCGTCGCTTCCTTAGGGTCGAGCTGTTCAGCATCCCTCAGGTCGAGCTCGCCTTCCGCGCTTTCAGGCGCAGCCTGAGCATCTGCCGCATCCCCGGCGAGCCGCGCCTCATTCGCCTGTATGCGCTTCTCGAACGCGCCTGCGAGCGGGCCGTTCAGCTCATCGAGCTTCGCGTAGAACCCTTCCTCGAGCTGCGTCCTCTCGAACGGGTTCTCCGTCCCGTCGTATTTCTTCATCACATCGACCGCCTCGACGCCTGCGCGATACAACGCACGCTTCTCCTCCGCGGCGAAGACATTGTGCTCGACACCGTATTGATCCCACGATGAGAGATATTCGTTCACCGCAGCCTCGACGCTCTCGGGCGCCTCGAGCAGGAGGCCTTTGGGAAGCGCTTCCGGCTTCTCAGCGGGCACGTATTCTTCCTCTTCCTGCTTCTTGCTGGGCGGGAAATCTATCTTCCCGAAGAATTTGCCGAAGGCCATGGGTAGAAAAGGTTATGAAAGATACCGTTGCCTGATATGTTCCTCTACTGTAGCACGGTCGCGGCCGTAGGTGAGGTAGGAGAGCTGCCTGAGGTCGTCTATCTGGCCAGGGTTGCCGGGCGCGAGGTCGAGCGTATGGATGTTGAACGGCTTCTGCGGGACGCCGCCCGCGAGGATCCGTACGTAGGCGTTGCGGTTCTCGATATTGATGAAGTCGCGGGCTTCGAAATCAGGCGCGAACTGCTTGCCGAAGAACTCGCCGTCCTCCTGCCCTACGCGGAAGACCGCCAGCGAGCCGACGTTGCCGAAGACGGCGTCCTGCACCTTCTGGTCGAGCTGCGCAAGGAACTGATGCGCGACCGTGAGCGAGAGCTTGTACTTGCGCGCCTCCGAGAGGATGCCCGGGATGGAATCGGTGGTGATGTTCTGGAACTCGTCGATGTAGAGATAGAACGGCGGGAACGACGCGCGCGGATCGTCGGCACGCGAGAGCGCGGCCATGAACAGCTTGCCGACCAGGATGAGGCCGAGCAGGTTCGCGTTGCGCTCGCCGAGGCGCCCTTTCGAGAGGTTCACGAGCAGGATCTTCTTCGAATCGATGACGTCGCGGAAATTGAAGGACGAGTGCTGCTGCCCGATGATCGGCCGCATGAAGTCGTTGGCGGTGAAGTCGTCGAACTTGTTGGTGATGTAGGGGACGATATTCTCGAGCGCCGCATCGCCCCCGGCCTTGCTCGCGATCTCGTTCCAGAACTGATTGACGATGGGATTGTTTGAGCGCGAGAGCTTGAGAGTGCGGAAGGCAGGGTTCGAGAGCACGCGGCCGATGTCCATGAGCGTAGAGCCGCTGGCCGGATCCTCCATGACCAGGAGCGTCGCGTTGCGGAAGTACTGCTCGAAGGCCGGGCCCATAGATTCCGGCACATCGCCGTAGAGGCGGCGGAAGATGGCGAGCAGCTCATTCACGATGAAGGTCTTTTGTTCCGGATGCGCAGGATCGTACTCCAGCAGATTGAGGCCGAACGGCCGGTGTATCTCTGCCGGATCGAAGTAGATGACGTCCTCGTAGCGCTCGGGCGGCACGCTCGCGAGCACGTCGAGGATATCGTTGCCGTGCGGATCGATGAAGCAGACGCCGTTACCCGCCTTGATGTCCTGCTCGATGAGCGTGCGGAGGAACCCTGACTTTCCGGTTCCCGTCTGGCCGACGACGTAGAGGTGGCGCAGGCGGTCCTCCGGCGCGACCTTCACCGGCACCGTCTGGCCGCGGAACGTATTGGTACCGAGCTGTATGCCCTCGCGCGGAAGATCGAGCGGCGCGGGAGCAGAGGCGAAGCGCGCCTGCTTGAGATGCGGGGAGGATGCGATGCCGCGCGGCGGAAAATGGTAGAGGGTCGTGAGCTCGCGCAGCGAGAGCGCCAGCGCCCCGCGCATCTCGAAGAGCCTGAAGCTGAAATCATGGAAGAGGCGGCGGAGCGCTCCCCTCCCCACGCGCTGCCAGAAGAGGCGGTTGCCGGATGGGTTCTCGAACTGATGGAAGGACGACTCGAGCTCGCCGAGAATCTGCTCGGTACGGCCCGCATCGCGCGAAGACGCGGCAAGGCGGAGATTCACGGAAACGATGGATGTCGCGATCTTCCGCTCGACCTGCTCTATCTGCACCTGGTTGGCGTTATGCTCGCGCCGTCGCTGCCGCGCCTGCTCCACCTCGTTAGCCTTCTTGAAGAAGGTCGAGCCGATGTCCTTCAGGGCTTCGCCGAGGAACGATTCAGGCAGCCGCAGCGCCTCGTGCGCGTCGTCGCCCTTGCGCAGCATGTCGAGCACGCGGTGGAAGTGCTTCCCGTGCCGGTCGCCTTCGGGCCTGATGACCATCTGCAGCGACGCGCCCTCGTCCTCCGGCGCGATCTTCGCGAAGGCGTTCAGGAGCGAATTGAGCGGATCGTAATCGAATTCCGCGTAGTCCTTGAGCGGAAGGGCGGAAGGGCGCGCGAGCGCGGCGACGGACGCCGCGCTCGCGCCGTCCTGCACGAAGATATTGTAGTCGTTCGGCTGCACGGCGAGCTGCGCGTTCGGGAAGATGGCGAGCACCTGCTTCTCGAACAGGTCGCGACGGGAGTTCGGCACGGCGGCATAGAACATGAGGTGCGCACGGTCGACCGGCACGGCGAGCTCGAGCGTGAAGTACGCAGGCTCCGAAGGGTTCGCGCGCTCGACGGCGAACATGCCGGAATAGAACTGCTCCATGGCCGACAGCAGCTCCTTGAGCGGCTTCGCCGCGTTCTCGTCGCCGCGCGTTACTTCGGGCAGCGCGATCTCGTAGAGCGTCATATGGAGCGCCCGCCATGCAGGCTGCTTCTCGAGGCCCTGGATCGGCATGCCTGAGACCAGGTACTGCACGAGGAAGCGATGGAAATCGTCTTCCAGATGCGGCGAATCGAGCTTCTCGAGCACGGCGAAGGCGTTCTTGACGCCCTTCGTCTCCATGATGCCGCGCAGCTCCTCTATCGTCTCGTCATCGCTCTCGGGATCAAGGTCGAGCGAGAGCGTCCGTACCTCCTCCGAAGAGAGCGCATACTGCGGCGCGAGCGATTCCTGGCCGTGCGCCCGATGATGGCTGATACGCTCGTGCGCGATATGCTCGCGCGGCCGCGCTTCCTTGGATGCGGCGAGTTCCCGCTCCTTCTGCGCGATCTGCTCGCGCAGGAAGGCGAGCTCCTCCTCGG
>CAZYZM010000037.1:0-5842 GCA_964651935.1 uncultured Candidatus Saccharibacteria bacterium | reverse complement strand
GAGATGCGGTCGACTTCGACCCAGAATACGGAATCGTACTTCGTAGGAACGTAATTCTGCTCGCTCATGTGGTGTATTCTAACATTGTGCGGCGCTTTGCGCGCGCAGACGGGCTTGTGTACGATGTGCAGAACGCCGGAGTGGCGGAATCGGTATACGCGACGGATTCAAAACCCGTTCCCGCAAGGGTTGTGGGTTCAAGTCCCACCTCCGGCACCATGCAGATACGGACGCGGCGCAGGCTTTGCCTGCGCCGCGCTCTGTTCGAATAGGCCTGCGCCCGGACCCTCCCTGCTCCCTGGGTTCTCCCATCCCCTGGTTCTTAATCGCGCCTGGGTGTTCGCCTTTCCGAACAGGCACATGCTACGGAACGCGCAATCAAATAGATTCTTACGCGTTCTAAAGATTTCCTGATTGATATCTAAAATGCTACTATCCGGCCACATGGAAGCGCGCGCAGACGAAGCGAGGACGAAGACAGAAAAGCCGCGTATCGTCGCCGTCATCGGGCCGACCGCCTCGGGCAAGTCCGCGAAGGCGGTCGAGATAGCGAAGGAGCGCGATGGCGAGGTCATCTCCGTCGACTCGCGCCAGGTATACCGCATGCTCGATATCGGGACCGAGAAGACGAGCACGGAGGAGATGGCCGGCATCCCGCACTACCTCATCGACATCCGTGATCCGGAAGAACGGTACAGCGCGGGAGATTTCGTGCGCGATGCGCAGGAGCTCATCCGCGACATCCATGCGCGTGGCAAGCTCCCCGTCCTCGCCGGCGGCACGCACTTCTACATCGATGCGCTCCTCTACGGACTTCCCGAAGAGCCGATACGGCCTGAACTGCGCGATGCGCTCGAGGCGCGCACCACGGAAGAACTGTTCGCGATGCTTTCCGAGAAGGACCCGCGGCGCGCGGCGACTATCGACCCCGCCAATCGCCGCCGCCTCGTGCGCGCGCTCGAGATAGCCGAATCGCACGGCGCTGTTCCGCCGCGCGCCCTTCAAGAGCCGGCCTATGACGTCGAATGGGTCGTTATCGACCTTCCGAAAGAGGAATTGCGCGACCGCATCGACGCGCGCCTCGCGCAGGCGTTCGAGCGCGGCCTTGTGGAAGAAGTGCGGCGCACGCGGGCGCGCGTCGGAGACGCGCGCCTCGACGAGCTCGGCCTCGAATACCGGATAATCGGAGAGTATCTGCGCGGCGAACGCACCGAAGATTCTCTTCTTCCCGCCCTCTCGAGCGCGCTCTGGCGCTATGCCCGCCAGCAGAAAGCCTGGCTCAAGAGGCTTGCGCAGATGCCTCGATAGCGCCCGCCTATGCGTGCTACCATGCTGGTATGAAGCGCGTCCTCATAGCGGCAGTCACCGTCCTCTTCTTCCTCATACTGCTCGCACTGCTTGCCGGCAAGCTGTTTTTCTCAGGCACGGATAAGACGGTTGTTCCGGAGGATCCCATCGATCCGTTCCAGAACATTCAGGTCGCTTCCCAGCCTATCCATACTGATTCTCCCTATCGCGCTGCCTATACGTGTTACACCTGGTATCTGGGAGCGTACGCACAAGGAAGGACGATCGCGCAGATAGCTGGGTCGCCTGAAGCCTCTCAATGCTTCACGAGCGCCTTCCTTGCTTCCTGGGAAGAATACAGCGCATCGACCGGCGTAGATCCTGTGCTGCATGCGCAAGACCTCGTCCCCTCGTGGGCATCATCTATGACGGTAAGCACGGTAAGCGCGTCCGTCCGCACGAGCGACCAGGAAATACTCTTGGGGACCGGCGCTGAACGGAACGTCCTTATCGCTCACCTCGCCGAACAAGAGGATGGAAGCTGGAAGATAGGTTCCGTCTCTGACGAATAACCGGCTACGGGCGATAGATGGCGTACGCACCGCCCGAATAGTCGCTCGGATTCGAAGACATGGTTTTCTGAACATAATCCGATACCCACTTGGTACCGGTATAGATAGCGATATGCCCGGCCTTGTGGCTGCCGATAGGCTGAAAGACGACCACGTCGCCCGGCTGCAGGCCGCTGATCTTATTCTCAATCTGCGGCGAATACGTCCCTTGGCTGACCAGCGTGAACCCTGCGTTCTGCAGATAGCTGGGATACTGGTACGCATATCCGGGGTGATTCGCGTTGAAGCTCGTGAGCCCGCCTGCGGCAAGGGCCAAGCGAACGTACAGCGCGCACTGGCCGCCTGAGGAGGATTTCGCATGCTGGAGCGCGTATGCGCTTGCGCGGCTCACATCCATCCCAGTAGATCCGGTACCGCCCGTCGCCGTCGTCGCTCCGCCGTTCACGATATCCACCGTGCCGGTAAAGACCGCGTTCGGCTGCTTCGCCACGATGCAGCGGTCGCTGCCGTCTGCCTGCGGAGCAAGTATCGCGTTCCAAGGACCGAACATGCTGTCAGGCTCATACACGGTCTTCATCACGTAATCTATGAGGAGCCAGCTCGTGAGCAGCACGGCCAAGCCGATGAATACGTTCATGAACCGTGTCTTCGCCTTGCTGCGCGCCTCGCTGCTGCTGCCGCTCGTGATGAAGGAAAGGCCGGCGATGACGAGGTAGATCGTAAAGAGGATCGTAGACAGCGTGATGCCGAAATTGATGATGTTCTGCACTACCTGCAGCACGCAGCCGTAATCGGGCGCGGTCGCGACCGTCTGGCCCGTCGGCGAGCCGTCGGCATTCAGAACCTGCTGGTTATCGCACTTGCATTCGGCCGGCACTATGGGTCCTAGAAAGGTCGCATCTGCCGCCTGCGCATGCATAGGAGCTGCCGCAAGCACGACCGCGCAGAAGGCGAGAGAGATGAGCGATCGCTTCATGAGTACATACTACCCTATCGCGGCAGCTTCACCGCGCCCGGGCAGAAGCTGAAGCCGAGATTCACTGCCGCATACTGCGGGTTCACCTCATACGGAACGATGACCAGCGAATTCAGTCCGCACAGCTGGTCGTTCGAAAGCGCCAATTCTTCGCGCAGGAAAGATTCTGCCTGTTGGCGCGCTTCTCCGATAGGTTCCTGGTTGAGCGTTACGAGAAATTCCGAGTTCTTCGTGTTGAATGCCGCATCGAAGGGGTGCGTAGGGTACGGCTCGCCGGGCACATATTCAGGATACGGAGTGAGGTCGTACTGCGTATCGTCCGCATCCTCGCTTACCTGCTGCGAGGGCTTCTCGGACAGGAAGTCAGGCACCGTGATAACCGATCCGTCCGTGCCGTATATGGCGACTACCGACGTGCCGCTCGAAGCGCCTGGTATGGTCGTGGATGCGTTCGGGAACGTTACGGGAGGCTGGGTATCTGCCGGCGTTCCGCTCTGGCGTACGAAAAGGAACCAAGTTACGGTCCCGAGCGCCGTGACGAGGCAGAGCACTATGATAAGAATGGCAATTGGTTTCTTGTTCATATGCTAGGTGCTAGAGAATAGGCAGCGCGCGGCCGACGCAAGGCCGCGGACCGAGCCCAGCGATAAGCCGCACTTCGTGTGCGTCCCCCATGGCCTCCAGCTATTGCCGGCCTTCTGATAGATAGACACGGCGGCGGCTATATTGCTGTTCAGGTTCTTCGCGGCAGCGGCACACTCGTTATAGAGGCGCGCATTGACGACGTGCGCCCCGGTACCCGGGCCGCACGACCTGAGCGTACAGCTCTTCTTGCTGAAGGCGTCCGGACAATTCAGGCCGGCGACCGGATTCGCGGTGATATTTATCTGGAACAGGCCGAAAGAATACGGCGTACCGTCTCCGAGCCTGTCCGTGCTGCTGACGCGGCTTACGATGCCGGCGCTTTCCGCATGACAGATCTGCGACGCCTGCTGCGCTGCCGCGCCGAACGACTGGAGGTTGGAAACCGCGCAGCCTCCTGACTCCTGAACGGTGCAGGTACCGCCGCCCACGGCTGCCGACGTGCCTCCTCCGCTGATGATGTTGACCGTGCCGGTGAAGAGCGCGTTCGGCGTCGTGACCTTGATGCAGTAATCATCCCCGGTGGGCGCGAGGATGGTGTTCCAAGGGCCGAAACTCCCACCTTCGAACGCCTTGCTCGGCTCGTACACGGTTTTCATTACGAAATCGATGATGAGCCATGAACAGAGGATGACAGCGATGCCGATGACGGCGTTGAGCGCGCGGGTCTTGCCGAGCGAACGCGCTTCCGGATTGTCTCCGCTCGTCAGGAGCGTGAAGCCCGCGACGGCGATCCATACCACGCACAGGGTAACGCCCACGTACACCGCCGCATTGATGACCTTCTGCAGCACCTGCAGGATGCAGCCCCAGTCGGGTGCGGAGCCCGGGCAGTAGCAGGCGCTGCCCACCTGCGGCACGATAGGGTCGAGCGCGGCGCCGAATGCGGCATGCGGCAGCGCGAGAGCGAGCGCCGGGAGCGCCAGCGCAGCATATGCGAAGATGCGGGAGCGCCTCATGAATACTCTCATTCTACGCCATCGGGCCGCGCTCGCGGCCATGATTCCCCAGCTAGCCCGCCCTGTATTTACGGAGGCAAATCTGCTATCGTTCTTGTACCGTGCGCAGTAACGGGCCTATAGTTTAATGGTAGAACGTCGGTCTCCAAAACCGTCGGTCGAGGTTCGATTCCTCGTGGGCCCGCATATCATAATTAGGAAGAGAGGGACTCGTACGAGTCCCTCTCTTCCTTGACATTTCATAATATTTCAGGTATTCTTGCACCGTACGTCAGTTTTTGGAGACGCACGATGCACTTTCTGATTTTCCCGCTCATCATCGGTGTCGGGCTTACGGCCTTCATCTGGGGACTTCGCGCCCGTTCGACGCGGTCGCAGGGGCGGAAGCTGACGGTTACGCATATCCGCCGCGCTCCCCCGCCCGACCACATCCGGGATCCGATTCCGGCCGGCATGGCCCGCGTCAGGGACGCGAATGGCACGCGTCTCGTCCCGCTCAAGCGGGAAAAGCGCCGCAATCCGTTCCGGTGATGAACTAAAAAGACGCGCCTCCAGGCAATGCCTGGAGGCGCTTTTCTTTGTATGCCCTGCGACGCGGGCTATTTCTTCACCTCCTTGAAGGTCTCACGCTTGCGCGTGATGGGGTCGTATTTCGTAAGCTCGAGCTTGCGCTCGACCTTCTTCTTGTTCTTGCGCGTGAAGATGACGTGCTCGGACGCCTCGGAACGCAGCTTTACCAGATGCAACTGTGACATGGCCGTATACTAGCATCCGCCCCGCTAGGAGGCAACCGGGGTCTTTGCCGGCCTGCTCCTGCGGGCGCGGGCGGCGGTCTTGCGCACATCGAAGGTCAGCTCGCCGTTCTTGACGCCTACGGTGACAGAACCGCCTTCCATGATGCCCTGGTCGACCATGAGCGAGGCTATCGGGGTCAGGATCTTGTCCTGGATGGCGCGCTTCAAGGGACGCGCGCCGTACTGCGGGTTGTAGCCGGTATCGGCCAGCCATGCGCGCGCCGCCGGCGTAAGGGAAAGCTCGATGCGCTTGCCGCCGAGACGCTCGACCACCTCGCGCACCTGGCTCTCGACGATCTCGGCGAGCGCATCCTTCGAGAGACGCTCGAAGATGATGATGTCGTCGAGGCGGTTCAGGAACTCGGGACGGAAATGGTCCTTGAGCGTGGCCATGACCTTCTCCTTCACCTGCGCGAACTGCGCGTCGTCGTCCTTCTCGCCCGGCGCGAAGCCGATATTGCCGGCGCGCTCCATGAACTCCGCGCCGATATTGGAGGTCAGGATGATGATGGTGTTCTTGAAGTTCACCTTGCGGCCCTTCCCATCGGTCAGATGGCCGGAATCGAGCACCTGCAGCAGGATGTTGAACACGTCGGGGTGGGCCTTCTCGAC
>CAZYZM010000036.1:4471-6096 GCA_964651935.1 uncultured Candidatus Saccharibacteria bacterium | reverse complement strand
ATGGGCGCGCACGATGTCGTTCACGATGGCGAGCCCCAGCCCGCTCGTGCCGCTGCCGATGCCGCGGTCGCGCGACGTATCGCCGCGGTAGTACGGCTGAAAGATGTAATACAGGTCCTTCTGCGCGATGCCGATGCCGGTGTCGATGACGCTGGCGACGATCTGCTCGTCCGTCTCGTCGATGCGCATGACCACGCTCCGGCCGTCGTGCTGCGGCGTGTAGTTGAGCGCGTTCTTCACGAGGTTGGTGAGCACCTGCTCGAGCGCGATGCGGTTGCCCATGACGTAGGCGGCCGTATCTTCCGCGTCCAGCGCGAGCGCGATGCCGTACGAGTCGGCCATCGGCTTATGCCGCGCGACGACCTCTGCCGCCGCGGCACGCAGGTCGACCGTGTCGAAGCGGATGCGCCCGGGCCGCATGAGCGAGTCGAAGGAAAGGAGGTTGTTCATGATGCCCGAGACGCGGTCGAGCTCGCCGAGCGTGAGCTCGTACGTGGCGCGCACGTCGGCAGGGAGCGTCTTGTCCATGAGCCCGACTTCCGTATGCATGCGGATGATGGAAAGGGGCGTACGCAGCTCGTGGGAGATGTTGCCGATGAAGCGCTTCTGGTAGTCGAGGCTCATGCGCGTGGGCGTGAGCGCGTAGCGGGCGGCGATGTAGCCGAAGATGACGGCGAGGATGACCAGCGCGCCGAAGGCGATGCTGAGCGTGTAATCGCGGATATCCTCGATATCGTTGTTGAGCGATTCGGCCGCCTGGGGCTGCGCCGCGTCGGTGCCGATCTGCTGCACCTGTATGGAATCGGACGTCGCCATCTTCTGGTGCTGGATGGCGACGGCGAAGACGATGATGGTAGCGGCTACGAGCGCCGCCTGTATGAAAACGACGTTGAGCGTGGAGCGGAAGAACGGATCTTCCTGGTACCGGCGGTAGGGATTACGCATTGAGGCGGTAGCCGACCCCGCGGATGGTCTCGAAGAGCGGGGAATCCTCGCCGTAGTCATCGAGCTTCTTCCGCAGGTTCTTCATGTGCACGTCGAGCACGTTGCTGAACGCAGGGAAATCGAAGCTCCAGACATGGTCGAGGACGGCCTCGCGCTTGAGCGCCTCGTTGGGGTGGCGCATGAAGAATTCTAGCAGGGAAAACTCCTTCAGGGTGAGCTGCACGGGTTCGCCGCCCTTGGCGACCGTGTGCTTGCCCGGGTCGAGCTCGATGTCGCGGACCGTGAGCACGCTCGGGATGGACTGCTCGGGGCGGCGCATCACGGCGTTGACGCGCGCGACCACCTCGGGCAGCGCGTAGGGCTTGGCGATGTAGTCGTCCGCGCCGAGGTTGAGGAGCTTCACTTTCATATCCGTCTCGTCGCGCGCCGTAAGCATGATGATCGGCGTCGTTACCCCCTCCTCGCGCGCCTCGCGGCAGATGGTCGCGCCGTCCACGCCGGGCATCATGAGGTCGAGCAGGATGCAGTCGTACTCGTCGCGGTACAGCTTGACGCGCGTACGGGCCTTTTCCGCGTCCTGAAGGTAATCGACCGTGAAGCCGTTCATCTCGAGGCCTTTCTTCAAGGCTTCGGCGAGCTTTTCCTCGTCTTCGACAATGAGAATGCGCATAGGGAAGGAA
>CAZYZM010000036.1:0-4371 GCA_964651935.1 uncultured Candidatus Saccharibacteria bacterium | reverse complement strand
GGCTTCGGCGAGCTTTTCCTCGTCTTCGACAATGAGAATGCGCATAGGGAAGGAATTACGAGTATGCCTACACTATCACGGATAGCGGATGAGGACTTCATGAAGAGAGTGGCGGAACATATGCGGACAGGCCGCCCTTCGGGCGGCCTGTCCTGAAGCACGTATCCTGCCGCTTAGCGGGCCTTGAGGACGCGCGCGAGCGAGAGGTCGAGGTGCGGCGGCTGCACAGGCACCTTCTTCATCTTCGTATCGCGGACGGCATGGACCTTCGGTTCAGGAAGGCTGAACGTGTGTCCGTGGCGGCAGGCGCTGCGGCCGTTAGCGAGCGAGCCGCAGTAGCTGCTGCCGTAGCCCGGGGCGAGGGAAAGCTCGTCGGAAGACGGGCGGGTGCTCGCGTACACGAACATCGGGGAGATGGACGCGATGGCGACGAGCGTTACGACGGCGTATTTGGTGAAGTTCGTCATGTCTAAGGTGAGTAGTTCTAGTAAGAAACCAAGGAGAACTCAGGAGCTCCTCCTATAATACATGATTAGATATATTTGTCAAGTTGACAGGCCGTCCGCAGAACGTATCGTTCATATACCGTCAATGAGGGCGGGAAGGAGAGTGAAATGGCCTACCAACAAAGAGGCGGAGGCGGCACGTCCGGTATGAGCAAGGCGGTTGCTGTCTTCATCATCCTCGCGCTCGCCGCGATCGTCTATTACGTCGCCACGACGTCGTAACGGCAGGGCGGCCGAACCAAGGGCCTTCGCGCATGCGCGAAGGCCCTTTCAGATTCTCGCGCGTACTTCCGCTCCTCCGCCGACAGGGAATCTGATACACTGGTCCGTATGGCATACGACTTTACGAAACTCAAAGGGCAGATCGCGGAGGCTGAAGAGTGGCTGCAGAAGGAACTGGCGAGCGTCCGCACCGGACGCGCCGCGCCCGCTATCCTCGACGCCGTACGCGTCGACGCGTACGGCTCGCGCTCGCCGGTCAGCAACGTCGCGAGCGTTACGATAGAGGACGCGCGCACGCTCCGCATCGTCCCCTGGGACAAGACGCTCTCGCCCGCAATCGAGAAGGGAATCCGCGACGCCGACCTCGGCATCTCGGTGGTCGTGGACGACTCCGGCATGCGCGTCGTCTTCCCGGAACTCACGGCGGAACGCCGCACGCTCCTTTCCAAGCTCGCCGGAGAGAAGCTGGAGCAGGCGAAGATTACCCTGCGCGGGCACCGCGCCGAAGCGATCAAGGATATCGACGCGGCAGAGAAGGAGGGCGGTATGGGCAAGGATGACGTCGCGCGCCTCAAGGAAGACGTGCAGAAGCAGATAGACGCGGGGGCCGCCGCGCTCGAGGCGCTCGCCAAGCGCAAGCAGGAAGATATCGCGAAATAACCGGCACGAACGCACGCAATGTCCGTACTCGTCTTCATTATCGTCCTCGTCGTCCTCATTCTCGTGCATGAGTTCGGGCATTTCGTCGTGGCGAAGCTCTCGGGCATGCGCGTCGAGGAGTTCGGCATCGGCTACCCGCCGCGCCTCTGGGGGAAGAAGGTGGGGGAGACGGAATACACGGTCAACGCGCTGCCGTTCGGCGGCTTCGTGCGCATATACGGCGAGGACGAGACGGACCCTGAGGTGCTCGGCGCGCGGCAGGCGTTCTCTGCGCGCTCGCGCGCTGCGCAGGCGCTCACGCTCGTGGCCGGCGTCGCGATGAACCTGCTCCTGGCGTACGTCCTTATCAGCGTTACGCTCGCGCTCGGCGCGCCGCGCGCGCTCACCGACGAGGAGGTGCCGCAGGCGCAGGACGTAGAGCTCGCCATCGCCGACGTGCTGCCAGGAAGCCCTGCAGACCAGGCGGGCCTCGAGCCGGGCGATATCGTGACGGCGATAACCGGCGTGCCGGGAGCAGGGCCGTTCGCCTCTTATGACGCTGACGCGTTCGTCGCCTACGTGCGGAACGATACCGGCGGCGCGCCGCTCACGTTCACGATCGACCGCGCCGGCGACGAGAAGACTATCGCCGTAACGCCGCAGGCCGGCGTGCTCGAGGGCGCGCCGGCGCAGCCGGCGCTGGGGGTCGCGGTCGCGCCCGTCGGCGTGCTTCCGGAACCGCTCTGGCGCGCGCCTATCGACGGCGCGGTATACACCTGGGAGATAACGAAGGAGACCGCGGTCGGCCTCGGCACGTTCTTCGTGCAGGCGTTCACGCTCGATGCGGACCTCGCGCAGGTCTCGGGGCCGGTCGGCATCGCCGGCGCCGTGGGGCACGCCTTCGATACAGGGCTTTCCTCGCTCCTTTCCATCGCGGCGATCATTTCCATAAACCTGGCTATCATCAACCTGCTTCCGGTGCCGGCGCTCGACGGCGGCCGCCTGCTGTTCGTCATCATCGAAGCGGTCATCCGCCGGCCCATCAAGCCGTCGGTTGCGGCAGCCGTGAACGGCATCGGCTTCGCCTTCCTCATCCTTCTCATGGTCGTCATCACGGGCAGCGATATCTGGAAGCTCATCGGCTAGGGCGCGGCAGCGCGGAACCGGCCGCCGAGGCCGCGCTTTGCCGTCTCGGACGCTTGCTTATATACTGGGAAAATCATGCGGCAGAGCCAGCTTTTCACGAAGACGCGCCGGGAGGCGCCTGCAGACGAGGTCGCCAAGAACGCCCAGCTGCTCATCCGTGCCGGCTTCATCCACAAGGAGATGGCGGGGGTGTACTCGTACCTGCCGCTCGGCTTCCGGGTGCTTCAGAACATCGTCCAGATTATCCGCGAGGAGATGAACGCCATCGGCGGCCAGGAGATGGCCATGACCGCGCTCCAGGACAAGGAGCTCTGGAGCCGTACCGACCGCTGGGACGACGAGAAGGTGGACAACTGGTTCAAGACGACGTTCAAATCCGGCGGCGAAGTAGGACTCGGCATCACGCACGAGGAGCCGCTGACGCGCATCATGGCCGAGCATATCTCCTCGTACCGCGACCTGCCCGCATACGCGTACCAGTTCCAGCACAAGTTCCGCAACGAGCTGCGCGCGAAGAGCGGCATCATGCGCGGGAAGGAGTTCCTGATGAAGGACCTGTATTCCTTTTCTAAGGATGACGAGGAGCATGCGGCGTTCTTCGCGAAGGCGCGCGAAGCGTATAAGAACGTGTTTGCCAGGGCAGGCATCGGCGACCGCACGTTCGTTACCTTCGCTTCCGGCGGCATCTTCAGCGAGTTCTCCGAGGAGTTCCAGACCGTGAGCGACGCCGGCGAGGACGTCATCTACCTGGACGAGGAGAAGGGCATCGCGATAAACAAGGAGGTATATACCGACGAGGTCATCGAGAAGCTCGGCCTTTCCAAAGAGCGCCTGGCAGAGAAGAAGGCCATCGAGGCCGGCAACATATTCAATCTCGGCACGCGCTTCTCGGAAGCGCTCGGCCTCTCATATACGGACGAATCCGGCGCGCGCCGCCCGGCCGTCATGGGCAGCTACGGCATCGGCCCGACGCGCCTCATGGGCATCATCGCGGAGTGCCTTTCCGACGAGAAAGGGCTCGTGTGGCCCGAATCGGTCGCGCCGTTCAAGGTGCATCTCGTATCGCTCGTGCCGAACGATCCGGCGGTCGTCGCGTACGCCGACGCGCTCTGCGAGGAGCTCGCCGCTGCGGGCATCGAGCCGCTGTATGACGACCGCGACGCGCGCGCGGGCGAGAAGCTGGCGGACGCCGACCTCATCGGCATCCCGACCCGCATCATCATAGGGAAGGACACGCTGGGATCCGGCCAGGTCGAGGTCGTCAGCCGCGCCACGGGCGAAGTGAAGCGCGTTACGCGCGAGGAGCTGCTCGCTTCCTTCAGCAGCGTGGTCGAGGCGGAAGAAGCGGCCGCGCTATAGGTATGGCGAAGAAGATTTCCAAGAACTCCTTCTTCTCGAGCGATATCGGCATCGATCTCGGCACGGGAAACACGCTCGTGTACGTGCGCGGGCGCGGCATCGTCATAAGCGAGCCGTCGGTCGTGGCCGTGAACGAGAAGACGGGGCAGATGGTCGCCGTGGGCGACGGCGCGAAGGTCATGCTCGGAAAGACCCCGCCGCACGTGCGCGCTATCCGGCCGCTCTCGCATGGCGTCATTTCTGATTTCGAGGTAACGCAGGAGCTGCTGACGTACCTCATCCACAAGGCGCAAGCAGGCTCGACGAAGCTTTTCGGGCCGCGCGTGGTCGTGGGCGTGCCCACCGGCGTGACGAACGTGGAAAGCCGCGCGGTGCGCGACGCGGCGCTCACGGCGGGCGCGCGCGAGGTCTATATCGTCGAGGAGCCGATGGCGGGCGCCGTGGGCGCGAAGCTCCCCGTGCGCGAGGCCATCGGTACCATGGTGCTCGACATCGGCGC
>CAZYZM010000035.1:0-6821 GCA_964651935.1 uncultured Candidatus Saccharibacteria bacterium | reverse complement strand
GCGGTAAGGACTTTCCTTTTCGTATCTCGCGAGTTATTCGTGGCATAAGACGAGCATATGCGCTATTCCACTCTTTATCTTTGAGAACAAAGCGGAATACGCAGAGGGATCTAAAGACTTTGTATTCACCATCTCCTAGCTCAGTTACACCCAATACCGCACAAAGTCGCTCTTTTAGAGTCTTGTGTTTTAGGGTATCGAAGAACTTTGAAATATCGGCAACAATTGCTACTGAGTCGTCATGCTCTTGTATGTATTGAAAGACCTCTCGTGCGAACTGAATATTGCCCTTGTTGCGGGTTTCAGTATCTGGAATCTTGCGATATGCGATGACACTTTCGGCACTTCCGTTCGCTGCTATGAACCGCTCATATGCTTGCCCCCAAATATAAGAATAATATCCGTAGATATGAGCATCTAGATGAGACGCATACATTATCGGTCGAGGCTTGATACTGCGTTGTGCAGTTCCGGATGAATCTTTCCGATAGCGGATGTCTTTCTTTACGAACTTTAGAAACGGAAGGAACTGATGGCGCGACAGGTTTTCAATAGCATGTTTTACCATTGAAAAATCCTGATCGTTATCTAGGTCTAACGATTTATCAAAATGCTGGTATGTGCGCTTTTTCTGCTTCGGACGGAGTGAATTGCGCCATTGCGTATAGATATCATCCATATTTCAGATGTGTAAAAGCCCTCGTCCTCAAGTGAGCTTCAGCATGCTCATTGGACAAGGGCTCACAGGAAACCTGGGTTGTGCGCACGACGAGTGTCCGAAGACACAAGGCTGAGAATTAACATTGATATAATAATGACAATGGCTCAACACAACATCATGTCCTGTCTTGCCTTCGGCACCATTACACTGTTCACCGCAATAGCCAGCCGGAGCTTGCATATCGTGGTAAACGATTAGCTCAGTGCCCCTAGACACGGGCGGCCGCACAGCCAAAGTCCACCCGATACCGAACACTGATAGGGGGATTATTTCACAAAATTTGCTCAAACACTAGAGACGACCCCTCTAGGTCACTAGACGGGGTGTTCATGACTGCTGCGGGACTAGGACTCGAACCTAGATAGCTGGTGCCAGAAACCAGAGTCCTACCATTAGACGATCCCGCAATATAGGGCTGCGCGCGAGATGCACGCAATGCGGGCCTGATGATGGCCCGCATTGGTTAGAATACGGCAAAAAGCGCCCTCCTTCAAGCTCGCACAAGCGCACCTATTCCGCATATAAAGCACTAGCTCCTGGCAGAGCCAGGAGCTAGTTCGAGTACTATATACCGCCTCCGAAAGTCGCGCAAGCCTCCTTTCTTACGTATCCCCAACTTCCTCTTTCGCTTCCGCCTTCTTCCCCGCAGCCTCCAGAAACGCCGTGAACAGCGGGTGCGGCGCGAGCGGCCGGGCCTGCAGCTCGGGGTGCGCCTGGGTGCCGAGCATGAAGGGGTGCGTCTCGCGCGGCAGCTCGGCGACCTCCATAAGCACGCCGTCGGGGCTCGTGGCCGAGAAGACCATGCCTGCCTCCTCCATCTTTCCCACGTACTCAGGATTTATCTCATAGCGGTGCCGGTGCCGCTCTTCCACCTCGCTCGCGCCGTACGCCTCGTGCGCGATGGTGCCTTCCTTCACCTGCTCGACGTATGAGCCCAGACGCATGGTGCCGCCATACTTCCCTTCGGCGATGTGCTTCTTCTGCGCGTCCATGATGGCCACGATGGGGTCCGGCGTCTCGGGGTCTATCTCGGTGGTGTGCGCCTTCTCGAGCCCGAGCACGTTGCGCGCGTATTCCACGACCATGAGCTGCATGCCGTAGCAGATGCCGAAATACGGCACCTGGTGCTCGCGCGCGTAGCGGATGGCCTTCAGCTTCCCTTCTATGCCCGTCTCGCCGAAACCGCCGGGCACCAGGATGCCGTCGTATTCGGCCAAAGAATCGGTCGAGATGCCGCGCTCGTAGTCTTTCGCGTTGAGCCAGGTGATCTCAGGCTTCACGCCGAGCTCCGCGCCCGAGAACTTCAGCGCCTCGATGATGGAAAGATAGGCGTCGGAAAGGACGAAGTCGCCCGTATCGAAATACTTGCCCACGATGCCGATCTTCACCGTCGGGCGCTCGGCCTTCACGAGCTCGACGAACTTCTTCCAGTCGCTCATGTCCGGCGGCGTGTCCTTCGGCAGCCGCAGCTTGTCGAGCAGCAGGTCGCCGAGGTTGTCGCGCGCGAAGTTGAGCGGCACATCGTAGATGCTGTCGACGTCCGGCGCCGAGATGATGCGGTCGGGCCGCACGTTGCACCAGATGGCGAGCTTCTCCTTGCGCTTCTCGTCCATCGTCCCCGCGCTGCGCGCGATGATGAAGTCGGGCTGCACGCCGTACGAGTTGAGCTCGCGCACGGCCGTCTGCGTCGGCTTGGTCTTCATCTCGCCGAGGGTGCCGGGCACCGGCAGGTACGAGACCATCACGAAGGCCACGTCTTCAGGGTTCTTGAGCTTGAGTACGCGCGCCGCCTCGATGAAGAGCGCGTTCTGGAAATCGCCCACGGTGCCGCCGATCTCGATGACGGAGATCTGGCTGTCAGAGGCCTCTGCGGCCGCCTCCATGCGGTCCAGGATCTCGTTGCGCACGTGCGGGATGGTCTCGACGGTGCCGCCGCCGTATTCGAGCGCGCGCTCCCGCTCGATGACCGAGCGGTACACCATGCCGGAAGTCATGTAGTCCTCAGGGCCGAGGTCGCGGTTCAAGAAGCGCTCGTAGTTGCCCATGTCCTGGTCGGTCTCGAGGCCGGACTTCAGCACGAAGACTTCCCCGTGCTCGGTGGGGTTCATGGTGCCCGCGTCGACGTTCAGGTACGGGTCGACCTTCACGAGGTTCACGCGATACCCCCGCTGTTGAAGAAGGAGCCCCATAGAGGAGCTCGCGATTCCCTTGCCGACCCCCGACATCACGCCGCCGAGGACGAAGATGTATTTGTGTCCGGGTCGCGCCATACTTATATGCGCAGGTAGCGGCGCACGGCCACGAAGGACGCCAGGCCGCCCAGCAGGATGCCGCCGCCCGCCAGGACGATGAAGATGAGCGGGAAGTGCCCGAGGTAGTAGCTGAAGAGGTTGAAGCCGCCGAGCCAGCCGGAAAGCTTCTTTCCGGCATACCAGGTGGCCGGGTAGCAGAGCGCCAGCGTGATGATGGCCGCGATGACGCCGCTGATGATGCCCGCGACCACGAACGGCCCGCGGATGAACCAGTTGGAGGCGCCCATGAGGCGCATGACGGCTATCTCGTCGCGCGCGCTGTAGATAGCGAGGCGCACGGTCGCGAAGGCGATGATGATGCTCGCGACGGCGAACAGGAGCACGAGCGCCAGGCCGGCCTTCTGCGTCGCGTCGATGGCCTGCGTGAGGCGGTCGATGACGGTCTTGTTCTGGTAGTAGTTCACGCGCTCGATGATCGAGGAGCCGCCCGGGATGTTCGCGTCATCGGAAAGGTAGTTCACGATGTCGGCGTACTGGGTCGGATCGGTCGCCTTGATGGCGAGCGAGGCGCCGAGCGGGTTCTCGCCGAGCTGGTCGAGCGCCTGCAGGGTGAGCTCGTCGTCGGCATGCCGGGTCCTGAAGTCGGCGAGCGCCTGCTCGCGCGAGGTGTAGGTAACGCGCGCCACTTCCGGCATCTGCTCGAGGTGCGACTCCACCGACTTGATATCGCTCTCGGCCGCATCCGTCGTGAAGTAGACGTTCACGTCCACCTTGTCTTCGATGGCCACCAGCGTGTTGGAGAGGATGGCCGAGAGGAACATCAGGGTCGCGATGATGACGAGCGTCGCCGTCATGATGAGCACGGTCGCGAACGAGACCAGGCCGCTGCGCGAGAAGGTCGTGGCGCCTGAGCTGAAGATGCGTCGGAAGGTGGTAAACATACGAGAAGATTCAGTCAGGATTTATAGAATATACTGCCCGTTCGCGTCGTCGCGGGCCACGCGGCCGCGCTCCATGGTGATGACGCGCTTGCCCATCGCGTCGACCACGCCCTTGTTGTGCGTGGTGATGAGCACCGTCGTGCCGAGCTCGTTGATCTTCTTGAGGATCTCGACGATCTCGTACGTGTTCACGGGGTCGAGGTTGCCGGTCGGCTCGTCGGCGACGATGACTTCCGGCTGGTTGATGATGGCGCGCCCGATAGCGACGCGCTGCTGCTCGCCGCCCGAGAGCTGGTGCGGGAAGTGGCCGCCCTTCGTGCCCAGGTCGACGAGGTCGAGGATGTACGGCACGTCGAGCGCTATCTCTTCGTCGGTGCGGCCGGCCGCCTCCATGGCGAAGGCGATGTTCTCGTACGCGGTCTTGTTCGGGATGAGGCGGAAGTCCTGGAAGACCATGCCGATCTTGCGGCGATAGTGGTGGAGGGAGCTCTTGGGCACGGAATGCACGTCGAGGTCCTGGAACCAGACCGTTCCGTCTGTCGGCCGGTCTTCGGCGAGGAGCATCTTGAGGAGGGTCGTCTTGCCAGCGCCTGAATGGCCGACGATCGAGACGAACTCTTTCGGCTGTATCGAGAGCGTTATGTCCTCGAGGCCCGGAGTCCCGTCACGGTATGTCTTCGTCACGCGGTCAAAATAGATCATGCGAAATAGATAACAACTGCACTAGTATACCCTATTGCGGCAGATGAGGTACAGTACGTGAGGAAAACGGCATAGAAAATCGGAGAAACCCTATGGAAATCATCCTTGCGACCCGGAATCCGAGCAAAGCGCTGCAGATACAGGAGATATTCGGCGGCTCCGCCATCCGCGTCATCGCGATGGAAGAAGCCGGCATCTCCGGCGAAGCGTACGAGCCGGAGACGGGCACGTTTGCGAGCAACGCCTTCCTGAAAGCCCGCTATGTGCGCGAGCAGGCGCCGGATGCGTGGGTCATGGCCGACGACAGCGGCATCTGCATCGCGGCCCATGACGGCGCGCCCGGCGTGAATTCGGCCTACTGGGCAGGCCGCGACGCGACCACTGAGCAGATCACAGACTTCGTCGTGGAGAAGATGCACGGCATCGAGGACCGTTCGGCCGTCTTCCACACGGTCGTCGCGCTCATCACGCCCGAAGGCGCGGAGCATACGTTCGAGGGAGCGGTCGCGGGGACGCTTCTCGAGTTCCCGCGCGTTCCGGCGCAGCCGAAGATGCCGTACAGTCCCCTGTTCGTCCCTGACGGCCAGGAGAAGTGCTGGGCGGAGATGACGACGGAAGAGGAGAACGCGATCTCTCATCGCGGAAAGGCGTTCCGTGCGGCGCGCGCCTTCCTTGAGCGGCTCGCGTGAGGAGCCCAAGCGGCCCTGGCGAAGCCAGGGCCGCTTTTACATTCATTACGCCTGCCTCCTACGCCGGCTGTATCGCGCCGAACGTCTTCGTCTCCAGCTTCTCGATGCGCTTCTTGAGCCGTTTCGGCGGCGCATCCTTGAGGATGTCTTTTACCTTCCTTAGTCCGTTCTTTACTTCGCCTAATTCGGTCTCAACCTTGCCTATCCGACCTTCTACTCCTTCTAGCCGGTACTCGACCTTCGAGAGACGGTCTTCGATGGCGATGAACCTGCCGGAATGCTCTTCCACCACCTCTTCAACGTGCATCACGCGCATTTCGAGCCGGTCAAACCGCTCGTATACGCGCTCAAACTGTTCAGCTATGCGGCCGAACTCCCGTACCATCATCACCCCGAGATCATCTATCGTCATCATTTCCATATATGATACAGCGTACCGGCGATGCACCGAAAGGTGTGCATACTGGCGCGAGGAGAACGGGCCTGTTCTCAAGCGGATTCCTAAGGCTCCTTCAGGAAGTTCCTATTCGCCCTCCCACCCGATGCGCGCGTCGATGAACGGGTCGATAGCGCCTCCGAGCACGCCGTCAGGATCGTGCGACTCGTGCCCCGTGTCGTGGTCCTTCACCATCTTGTAGGGGTGCAGCACGTACGAGCGCATCTGGCTGCCCCATTCGTTGGCGGTGTTCGTCGCGATGCTGCGGCCCTTCGCCTCTGCTTCGCGCTTCGCCTCTTCTTGCGCGAAGAGCTTCGCTTTCACAAGAGCGAGCGCCTTCTCGCGGTTTGCCTGCTGGCTGCGCTCGCTCGAGACGTGCGCCGAGACGCCCGACGGCGTGTGCGTGATGCGCACGGCCGTCTCGCGCTTGTTCACGTTCTGGCCGCCTGCGCCGCCGGAGCGCGCGAACTGGATGTCCAGGTCGTCGGGCTTGAGCTCGACCTCGTCGGTTCCCGAAAGCATCGGCAGCACCTCTACGAGCGCGAAGGACGTCTGCCGCTTACTGTTAGCGTTAAAAGGCGAGATGCGCACCAGGCGGTGCACGCCCGCCTCGTGCCTGAGCCTCCCGTACGCGCCTGCGCCGTCTATCTCGAGCAGCACGTTGCGGTATCCGCCGTGATTGTTCTCATTAGCGTGGAGCTCGCGCACGCGCCAGCCGCGCGCGTCGGCATACCCTTCGTACATGCGGCGGAGCATCGCCGCGAAATCCTCGGCATCGTCTCCGCCCGCGCCTGCGAGCACGGCGAGCGTCGCGGGGCTGCGGTCATGCGGGTCGTCGCCGGCCTCAGCGCCCTCCTTGAGCGCCTGATATTCGCGCACCACGCGCTGTGCCTCGTCCTTGTCTGCCCAGAAGGACGGCGACGCCATGAGCGCCTCTATCTCTGCCAGCCGCTTCTCGGTCTCGTTCATGAGGTGAGTATAGCAAAACCCGCCATACGGCGGGTTTTGCGCTACTGCTCTCTTCGGAGCCACCGGCCAGGATTGAACTGGCGACCTTTTCGTTACGAGTGAAATGCTCTA
>CAZYZM010000034.1:0-7037 GCA_964651935.1 uncultured Candidatus Saccharibacteria bacterium | reverse complement strand
GAAATAATGCACATACTATAGATATGGTTTCGCGCAGATATGCGCGAGAATGCTACTATACCTATAGCTTTTATGAAGATTACTGAGCGTTCGCTCCGCATCGGTGCCTCCTGCCTTCTCGCGCTTCTTTTCATAGGCGTCGCGTATGTGCTGTCCGGCCCGTCCTTCCTTTCGCGCAAGACCGCGGAAGCCGGCTCGACCGAAGAGCTTCTCAAGGCCTACGCGCAGAAGGATACGGACGGCGACAACCTTCCTGACTGGCAGGAGGCGCTATATGGCACCGACCCGAAGAAAGCAGACACCGACGGCGACGGGATGAGCGACGGGGAAGCGGCGCGCCAGGGCAAGCTCACGCCGAACGCGCTTTCCGCCCAGCTCCCGAGCGGCGAGGACGGCGCAGAATCAGTGCAGGACGCGCTCGACGACATCCCCGGCGTCGACCCGGCACCGGGAAGCATCACGGAGCAGTTCTCGCATGAGTTCCTGGAGGAGTACCTGCAGGCGAGCGGCGGACAGCCGATGGACGCAGAAGCCCAGCAAACGCTTATAGCAGGCCTTGTGGCTTCATTTTCTGACCAGGCAGGGAAGCTCTTTAAGTCCTCGTACACGGCAGTTTCTATCCATACAGACACTTCGGTTACGATTGCCCAGTACGCAGGCGCTATAGAGAACGTTCTTAAGGCAAACGATGTCTCTGATGAGATGAACGATCCGCTCCCGCTCATGGAAGCGCTCATCGAGAATAACGACGAATCAGCACGTCCGAAGCTCGAGAAGCTTGCGAGAGCCTACAAGGCGATAGCTGAAGGATTGTTAGCCGTACATGTTCCGCCACAGCTCTCTTCCCAGCATCTTGCGCTTGTTCAGAGCTTTGACGAGCTCTATCGGGCGACCCAGTCAGTAGCGTCATATGAGGAAGATCCTCTCGGCGTTATGGGCGCGATCTCGATCTATCAGCCGGCGTCAAAGCAGGTAGTTTCCGCGCTTAAGGATATAGCGACCTCGATACTTACGGACGGAGAGCCGGCTGCGGGAACTCCGGGAGCCGTGATCGTTAACTTCGCGCGTTCGACTGAAGCCATATAAACCATGAACTTGACGGAGAACATGCTTAAGAGGGCGCTCACCATCAGCCTTGTGGTCACCGTTCTCGCAGTAAGCTACAGTCCAGCGCTTCCTTCGAACAAGGTACCGGCACATGCGCAGCTTGGTGCCGTAACGACCTTCGAGGTCAATCCCGCGATCCTGACCGGAGTAGCCACGATTGCAGCGAGCGAAGTTACCCAGACCACCATAGAGCAAGTCCTCAACGGCATCGCGTGGTCAGTCGCAAAGGTAGCAGTCGGCTCCATTACGCGCAGCACCGTCAATTGGATAAACTCAGGTTTCAACGGCTCGCCAGCATTCGTAAGCGACCTGAATGAAAACCTCAGCTACCTCGGGGATGCGGTCGCTGAAGATTTCTTCAACAATCTGAACCGGACCGCCATCAATACGACCGGCTTCAACATCGTCTCGCCGTTCCAGGACCAGATAGCGGCGCAGCTACGTCAGGAATACTATCTCGCGACGAGCAACACGCTCGGCCTCTCGCGATACGACCTGAACGGGTACAGCACCGACCCGAAGGCATTCATCAACGGCGATTTCAGCAAGGGCGGTTTCGATGCTTTCTTTGCCGCAAGCCAGAATCCCGCGAACAACCCGTTCGGCGCGTACGAGCTCGCGAGCAACGCGCTCTGGGGGCAGATAAACGCGGCAGCGCAGCAGCGCAAGGCAGAACTCGACTGGGGCAATGGCTTCCTTCCGTGGCGCGGCAACTGCAGCACGGCGAGCGGCCCTGTCTCGCTTTCGCAATCTGAGAAATGCCGCACGAGCCCTGTGCGCACGCCGGGTTCGGTCATCGAGAGCCAGCTTGAGCAGAACCTCGGTACCGGCGTGCGCCAGCTCGAGCTTGCTGATTCTATAAACGAGGTTGTAGGAGCGCTCATGGGGCAGCTCGTCAACCAGGTGCTCGGCCCGGGCGGGCTTCTCGGCGCATCGCAGTACACGTCGGGAGGCGGATCTTCCTACGTAAACCAGGCGACTAATACATCCCAATATGATTCTCTGAATACGAGCATCGCCAACGGCGTCGTGCAGAATATCCAAAAGGATCGCGCGACCGCAACCGCGTATAGGGACAACTGGCAGAAGGTGCTTGATGCGGCGAACGTGGCCCGAGGACGCTGCGGTGCAGACTCTGAGATAAGCACAGCTATCACGAAGGCGACAGCCGGAGTTCAGAAGGGGAATGCCGCACTCGCGCAGATCGGAACCATCCAGACCAAGACGCAGGCCGCCATACAGAACGTCTCTGCAAGCAAGAGCACGCTTATCGTAGACGCGGTCTCAGACTACCAGTCGTATCTCCGCTCACCCGTGATTCCGACGGCTGACGAGCAGGCTGAAGCGGCATTCCAGAGCACTGATACGAGCGGAAGCGATACCGCGACGCAGAGCCTATACACGCAGATGACTGAATCGTGCAAATAATCCAGCTTATGAAGCCGAATCGGGTCTTTGCCATATCGATAAAAGCAATCTTCGGACTTGGTTTTGCGCTTGCGCTGCTTACGTTCTCAGTACCGCCTCTAGCCCATGCGCAATCATCGGAGACGACCCTATTGAGCAGGCTGACCCCTGCGAATGGCTGGCAGGAAGTAAGCAAGGAGGGATTTTCTGTTACCTATAAGAACACCGATCCGAATAGCTCTTACTACAACAGTACCGCGACTTGTAATTTCAGTGCAGGCGGCGCAGTGATGCAGTCGACGGACATATCCTGCTCTGTAACGAGACCGGATGGGTCTACTGAGACCGAGGAACAAAATATCGGTGCTGGTACGCGAGTTACTACAGACGCATCAAAAGATGCTGATGGAAAACTCACTTCGATAGGTCAATCTGTTGACGGGGCAAATGGGAGCTGCAGTCTCGTAAATCCCGGTGAATGGGGGAACTGCATCGTAAAGGCGGTCGCCGGCGCGATTCTTACCTTGGCGAACTTCCTCCTCGCGACAGCGGGAACGCTCCTCAACTGGGTGGTCGTGAAGACGGTATTCCAGTTCGGAAGCCTCATCGGCAACTCTCCGGGCATGCTCGTCGCATGGGGGATACTGCGCGACATCGGCAACATGCTCCTTCTCTTCGGGTTCATATTCATGGGTTTGGCGACCATACTCAACCTACAGACGTTCGCCGTACGCAAAGCCCTTCCGCCGCTCATAATCGTCGCCATCCTCATGAACTTCAGCCTTTTCGCGGCTGAAGCGGTCATCGATACCTCGAATGCGCTCACGACGGCGCTCTACCGGCAGACGAATACGACGCCGTGTACCGGGGTGCTGGACGGCGGGACCGTAACTGCGAATGACACCACGGAAATCGACACGAGCTGCGCGGTGAGCTACGGGATCGCCGGCCATATCATGCAGTCGACCGGCCTTTCCTCGCTATTCGCGACCAGCAACGCGGGGTTCGGTCAGAGCGTCACGGTGTACCTCATGCTTTCCCTGTTCGCCACCATCGGCGCCGTGGTGCTCTTCGCGACGTCCATAATGCTCATCATCCGCGTCGTCGTGCTGAGCTTCATCATGGTCGCGGCACCCATCGGATTCATCGGCATGGCCATACCGCCCATGCGCCGCTTCGCGTCAGATTGGTGGCGCCGGCTCATAAGCCAGTCCTTCTTCGCGCCAGTGCTCTTCCTGCTCATATTCATCAGCTTGAAGATCACGGATTCGTTCACCGGGGTCGGCGACAAGACCGGCCTGGCGAATCAGAGCCTCGCAGGTGCGCTTATGCAGCCGGGTTCGTCCACGATGGGGGTCGTCCTGGTGTTCACGCTCGTCATCGGGTTTCTCATCGCCTCGCTGGTGGCTGCGAAGAGTATGGGGGCGACAGGCGCTTCGGTAGCGGTCAACGGCGCGACGCGCCTCGTGTACGGAGCGACGACCAGAGGTACCAATTTCATGGTTGGCGGCAGCGCTGACCGTCTGCGGTATCTTCAGCAAAAATATGCTCCCAATAGCCGGGTAGGCAAGTTCGCGAACAAGCGGATACTCACTCCGCTTACAAGCGCGAACCTTGATATGAGACGTCTTCCTGGAGTCGGAAAGGCACTTTCCACTGCCGGGGCAGGGGATGCAGCGAAGCCGGCAGAGCATGCGACGTATGCCGATATACGGCATCAGTACCAGGATTTTCGTAGTAACAAGAGAGGTAAGGAGCGTGAGACCGCGTACCGAGGCCGACTTGCAGATCAAAACTTCGAAGAGGCCGTCCATGATGCTGAAGCGCATGATACGGACCTTCAACCAGACAGCAAAAAATACCTCAACAAGCTCACGACAAAACAGCTTGAGGAACTTCACGGTATCAAGGAGGGCGTCGGGGTGCTTGCACGGAACCTTAGTCCTGAGCAATTCGAAAACCTGATGAAGAGCGACAAGCTTTCGGAAACCGAGAAGGAGCAGCTCCGTGAAGGTAGGTATGGCCATGTCAAAGACATGGCAACTACCGCTACTACCAGCGGCACTCCTGCAGATAGCGCAAAGCTCAAGGCTGCGCTCGGCGGCATGAGCAAGAAGGAACTTGAGAACATGCCTGCGAGCGTACTTCTACAGGATATAGTCTTGAATAATCTCACCGATAAGCAGCGGGAAGATCTCGGCGGAAGCGACAAGCTGAGCACTAGCGCACGCGCGCAAGTAAAACAATCAAATCTCGTCGAAAAGATAAAGAGTGATTTCCAAAACGTCGGTGCCGCAGGAATAATCGCTGGCAGCGGCACGAGCGGTATCAAATATTCTGATCTGACCCGCGAACAGGTGGCGAAGCTCCCGAAGGACGTTCTGACGAGCAGGCAGATCGCGCAGCAGTTCACGCCGAACGTCCTCATGGCTCTTCAGGAAGAGAAGGGGAAGTTCACTCCTTCAGATATTCAGACTATCGCAAACCACATAAAGGCGCTTGGGTCTGGTCCGGCATATGATTATGTCAGCGGCAAGGATTCTCCTGGTAAGATATTCTGGTCTTAGTTATGCGCACCTTCCCCAAAGAGCAGATCATCGATGCATATCAGAACTCGCCCAAGCTCGTACGAGAAGCTTTCAATAGCGAGGGTACAATCGCAATTATCCGCGACATCCGTACGCGGTACAACCTCCATGTAGACACGGCAGGCACCCTGGGCGAGAACGTAGGGTACATGCTGATAGGACTCTTGAGTCCTAGCGAGTTTCTCGGAAACATGGTCCTTGCAGGGATTGACGAACAGACCGCGAAGGGGGTGCTTGAAGCGCTCAATACGCGCATCTTCATTCCCTTGCGAGACCGCATAAAGAACGGCGATACTGACGAGGGAGGGAGTTCGGCTCCATCTATTACATACAACACCCCTGCACCGAACTCCCGGGCGCCGAATCGCGAAGCGGCGCTTCCTCCTCCTGCGCTTGAACCGAAACCTGTTGCGCCGCCCATTCCAGCAACATCCCCGACCCCGAAGCTCCCTTATAACCTCGTGCCTGAGGTGAACGAACAGCCGCAAATACGCACGATGGCACGTGATATGCAGCTTATGCAGCAAGGCATTCATCCAGAGATGGCGCCGCTGCCTAAGGCGAACGTAGCTATGACGCAACAGGTACACGCCGGGCATGCGACCCCCGCACGCTCTTTCCAGACAGCTTCCATACCTGTTCCGCTTTCCGAACCTTCGATCCGGCCGGCTCCGACTGTCGCAGAATCCAGACCGCCTACGCAAACGCTAAACCCAGCACCTCCTGGGCCTCAGAAACCTATTGTGCCAGCATCTGCGCCAGAAAATTCGACAAATACCGATGGCAGTTACGATTCCGACCCCTATCGGGAGCCTATTCAATAGGGAGCACTGCTATAGTTGTGATATGGAAAAGTTTCCTAGCGAGCCAGAAAAATCAGAGATGGGAGGGAATGGTGCTGTTCTTGAAGAAAATCTCGATGAGATAGCGGCAAAGAATACTGTGCCTGAAGCTCCTCAGCCTCCGCAGGAAGCGCGGGAAAAGCTTCAGGAAATGAAGTCCAAAGCCTCCGCTGAGCAGGCGAGTAGCGAAAGCAGCCGTAAAGAACCTGCGCAGAATACAGAAATAGACAGTGAAACAACAAAAAAACTTGAAACAGCGCATCACCATGGCGAGACTGGGTTCCAAAAGATATATCGTCCGGTACGCGGAGTATTCGGGTTATTCCTGTCCTGGTTCTTTGACGGCCTGAAGAAGACCATGGGTACTTCCGGCGAGGGGCACGGAGGCGGGGCGAAAGCCGCCGGAGGGGGAATGAAAAAATCCGGTGGAAGTCATGGAGGAGGCGGTCATGGGGGCGGGCATCATTAATTTCCATAGTTTTCTCCCGTACCGCATCTTTTAGTGCGGTATACTACTCCCAATGGAGTACCAGGTGCCGCAGTTCATTGAAGTCGAGGACCGCATATTCGGCCCGCTCACGTGGAAGCAGTTCATCTTCCTGGGGGGAGGCATCGGGCTGGCGGTAATCATCTTCCTCTATCTTCCGTTCTTCTTCGCGGCCCTGCTCGCGCTGCCGGTGCTCGCGCTTGCCGGCGCGCTCGCGTTCTACAAGGTGAATAATCGCAGCTTCGTCGACATCCTCGGCGCGGGCTTCTCGTTCTACACCAAAGACCGCCTGTATCTCTGGAGGAAAGACCGCAAGGACGCCGCCCAAGCGGCGCCTATGCCCGTGCGGGCGCCGGAACCGGAAGCCCGTCAGAAGCTCGGCCTCCCGCAGAACAAGCTGCACGATCTGGCCCTTTCCCTGGATATCCAAGACCGGAACGCGGGCGCAACAGAAGAGGAGGCAGGAGCGCGGCCCGGCATGCCGGATATGAAGATATAGCGATATGGCGAGCAGCAAACCAACCCAGGATTTCGTGCCGGTCGAGGAAGTGCGCAACGGCGTGGTCATCCTCAAGAACGGCGGGTACCGCGGCATCATGATGTGCT
>CAZYZM010000033.1:0-7106 GCA_964651935.1 uncultured Candidatus Saccharibacteria bacterium | reverse complement strand
GTGGCGACGAACCTCGCCGGCCGCGGCGTCGACATCAAGCTCGGCGGCGCGCTCGCGTCTGCTGAGGAAGGAAACGCTGTCCGCGAGCTCGGCGGCCTCTTCGTCATCGGTACCGAACGCCACGAGGCGCGCCGTATCGACGACCAGCTGCGCGGACGCTCAGGCCGCCAGGGCGACCCGGGCGAGACCCAGTTCTACGTTTCTTTGGAAGATCGCCTCATGCGCGTCTTCGCGAGCTCCATGCTCTCGCGCGTCATGGGCACCTTCAAGATCCCTGAAGACGAGCCCATCGGCAGCCCGATGATATCCAAGTCGCTCGAGAGCGCGCAGAAGCGCATCGAAGGCTTCAATTTCGATTCCCGCAAGCAGGTCCTCTCGTACGACGACGTGCTCAACACGCAGCGCCTTTCCGTCTATGCCAGCCGCCGCACGGCGCTGCTGGGCACCCGCGAAGAGGTGGAGGAGCGCATGCAAGCCGTCCTCGGCGACGAGGAGGCGCGCGCTGCATATGAAAAGAAGAAGGAAGAGTTCGGCGAGGATGTCTGGCTCGAGCTCATGCGCCGCCTCACCCTCCAGACCACCGATGCCTTCTGGCTCGAGCACCTCGAATACATGGAATACCTGCGCCGCTCCGTGAACCTGCGCGCCTACGGCCAGCGCGATCCGCTCATCGAGTACCGCCGCGAGGGCCTTTCCCGCTTCCGCGAGATGGAAGCTGGCATCGAGGCGAAGATGGCCGAGGCGATCCCGCGCGTCATCCCGGCCGACGATGCCCGCATCCGCGCCGAGGAAGAGAAGGTGCGCGCCCGCATGGTCGCGGCGAGCGAAGGCGGCGACGAGTCCGCGCCCGCAGAGCCGGTCCGCAACGAAGGCCCGCAGTTCGGCCGCAACGACACCGTTACCATCCGCAAAGGCGACGAGACGCAGACGCTGAAGTTCAAGAAGGCCGAACCGCTCCTCGCGCAAGGCTGGGCCATCGTGCCGTAGGGGATAAGGAACCCACAAAGAATTTCTCAAGCAGAAATGAGCTGCGTCGTACCGACGCAGCTCATTTTCCTATTGTTCCGTTTCCCAGCCGCGCGATTATATACAGATGCAGAAGGATTTCGATAGGTGGAATGAGCGAAAGAAGAGAACGCAGTCTCGTTCTGCCGCTCCTTATTATCACGAGCGCGAGATATGGTGGTGTACCCTAGGCATCAATATAGGCTCTGAACAGGATGGCTCGTCTGATGAATACCGAAGGCCGATAGTAATCCTAAAGGCGTTTGGTAGAAATATGTGCCTTGTCATCCCGCTTACGACTTCAGCGCACGTGCATCCGCTTCGGATTCCGGTCGGCTATGTCGACGGTAAGAGGGCGACCGCTCTGCTCTCGCAGATTCGGACGATAGATACTAAACGGCTGGTTCGGAAGATAGAGTATCTTGATAAAGATGCATTCGTTCAGATAAAAGAAACCGCCAGAAGATTATTCTGACGGTTTCTTATCTGCTTGCCCTTCGCGGGGCGAGGCCGGAGCCACTTGTATAGAGATACTATCATCCCTGAAGAAGCGACGCAAATCAGCATCCCTAACGAAGAGGGCCGTGTATCTCCTCATCCTTACCTATATATGGTAGGGTGGGCTGATATGGCATTCATCGACGACATCACCATACACGCGAAGGCGGGCCGCGGCGGCGACGGCGTGGTGCGGTGGCTGCATATCAAGGGCAAAGAGAAGGGCGGCCCGTCCGGCGGCGACGGCGGCAAGGGCGGCGATATCGTCGTAGAGGGGGTGCGCGACCTGGCGGCGCTCTCGCAGTTCCAGTACGAGAAAGACTTCCGAGCCGAGCACGGCGCGGCGGGCCAGAGCAACGACAAGAAGGGGAAGAACGGCGCGGACGTCGTCCTGCGGGTGCCGGTGGGCACCGTCGTGCGTAACATGACCACGCAGGAAGCCTTCGAGATCCTCGAGGAAGGGGAAAGGAAGGTCGTCTTCCGCGGCGGCATAGGCGGCCTGGGGAACCCTCATTTCAAGAGCGCCACGAACCAGAATCCGAAGGAGTGCACGCCCGGCAAGCCCGGAGGCGTCGGCGACATCCGCTTCACCCTCAAGATCATCGCGGACGTCGGCCTCGTGGGATACCCGAACGCGGGCAAATCCTCCCTCCTGAACGCCCTCACGCACGCCCGTTCCAAGGTAGGCGGCTATCCTTTTACCACGCTCGAGCCGCATCTCGGCGAGTTTTATGGATATCTTATCGCGGATATCCCAGGTCTCATCGAAGGCGCGTCCACGGGGAAGGGTCTCGGCTCGAAATTCCTCCGGCACGTAGAACGCACCGTACTTATTACGCATCTTGTCTCGGCTGAGCAAGATGACGTCGTCTCGGCATACCGAGCCATACGCAATGAGCTCGATTCTTGGAGCCATGAGCTCTCGGGGAAGAGGGAAGTGGTGGTGCTTTCGAAGGCAGATACCGTATCGGGCGAGGAGCTGGCCGAGAAGCTCGCAGCGCTCAAGGAGGCCTCCGGCGCGGAGGTCCGGCCGCTCTCCGTCATCGACGACGCGCTCCTGAAGGACTTCGCGGACGCGCTCGTGAAGGAAGTCCGGAATACGCCGCGCGCGGCGAATACAGAGGCGGATAGCTAGCTTGCGCAGGCACGCGCCTCGTGTACGCTGGTATATACATGACCTACCGCCCGACCATCGGCCTTGAGATACACGCAGAACTCGCCACGGAGACGAAGATGTTCTGCCGCTGCAAGAATGACCCTGAAGAGGCGGCGCCGAACGCGAACGTTTGCCCGGTCTGCATGGCGCATCCCGGCGCGCTGCCGACGGCGAACCGCGAAGCGGTCCGCCAGGTGCTCCGCGTCGGTCGCGCCATAGGCAGCGACCTCGCCGACTACACCGAGTTCGACCGCAAGTCGTATTTCTATCCCGACATCCCGAAGGGGTACCAGATCAGCCAGTACGAGTACCCGCTCGTGTCGGGCGGCACGCTCGCCGGTGTGCCGCTTACGCGCATCCACTTGGAAGAGGACACCGCGCGCTCCTCGCACGAGGGCGCGGACGATGCGTCTGATGCCGGAGGCGCAGGCAAGGGCACGAGCGAGGTGGACTTCAACCGCGCGGGCGTCCCGCTGATGGAGCTGGTTACCGAACCCGAGATACACGACGCGCCGGCCGCCGGACGCTTCGCGCGCGAACTGCAGCTCTTGCTGCGCACGCTCGGCGCATCGCACGCGAACCTCGAGAAGGGCGAGATGCGCATCGAGGCGAACATCAGCATCTCGAAGGACGAGACCTTCGGCACGAAGGTCGAGGTGAAGAACCTGAACTCGTTCCGTTCCGTCGAGCGCGCCATCGAGTACGAGATCGCGCGCCAGCGCGACGTGCTCGAGAGCGGCGGGAAGGTAGAGCAGGAGACGCGCGGCTGGGACGAGAACGGGCAGAAGACCTTCCGCCAGCGCGTGAAGGAGGGGAGCGCCGACTACCGCTACTTCCCGGAACCCGACCTTCCGAAACTGAAGCGCAGCGAGGTCGCCGAGTGGAGCGACGAAGCGCTCGACGCATCGCTCCCTGAGCTCCCGTGGGAACGGAAGGAACGGTATGTCGCCGCCGGGCTCAAGGAAGCGGATGCGGAACTCGTCCGTACCGACCTGCGCGATGCCATGTTCCTCGACGCGGTACTCGACGAGCTCGCAGGCGATGCGGACGAAGCGGCGCTCGTGCCGCTCGCCGCGAACTATCTTGTCTCTGACTTGAAAGGGCTCGCCGTCGAGGGAACCTTCGGAAAGGTTGCGCCGCATGCCTTCACGGAACTCGTGCGCATGGCGCACGCGGGCGACCTCTCTTCGCGCGGCGCGAAAGACACGCTCGCCGCGCTCTTTGCGGAAGGCGGCTCGGCGAAGGAGGCGGCAGAGCGCCACGGCCTGCTCCAGGTGAGCGACACCGGCGCCCTCATGAAGGTCGCTGAAGAGGTGGTCGCTGCCAACCCTGGCCCGGCAGAAGAGTACCGCGGCGGCAAGGTCGCGAGCCTCCAATTCCTGGTCGGCCAGGCCATGAAGGCTACCAAGGGCGCAGGCAACCCGCAGGCGCTCCGCGAGCTGCTGGCGCAGGTTCTCGAAGGGTAGCGCGAGCCGCCGGCGGGAAGTTCTAAGAGGGCGACCAAGAGGAAGGATGATGCACCGGAACGCCGGTGCTTTTTTCGTTCAATCCGTCTGAAAAGCGCATCTCGGCTATCCCTGTTCACATCTATTCTAAATGAGACGAGAAACCTATATAATATCTGGATGGATGAGATAACTATCGGAGAGAAGACCTACATCTCGTCTAAGCGTGCTTCGGAAATTACTGGTTACGCGAAGGATTATATCGGCCAGCTCGCCCGCGAAGGGTACGTCGACGCGAAGAAGGTCGGCAGGAGCTGGTACGTGTATGAGCCTTCTATCCGCGAGCACCGCTTCGGCGACGAGGAGGACGAGCTGCAAGCTCAGGGGGAAAGCCTGGAGAATAGCCTGGAATCTGCCCTCGAGAACGAGCGGGAGGCGGTAGCGGAGACAGAATCGGCGCTCAGGAACGTAAAGGAGCGCCTGGATACCTGGAAGCAGCCTGTATATACGCCCGAGGAGCCGCAGACGATTCCGCAGACGGCATCTAAGCCTGAAAAGCCTGAAAGCGCGCCATATCCTGCATATGAGGAGCTTCTGCCGCCCGCAGAAGAGACTCTCACCGACATGCAGGCAGCCTGGAAGGAGTGGTTCGAGCGCAAGCAGGAGGCCGCAGAAGCGCCTGAAGAAGATATGGAAGAGGAATCAGAAGAGGATGAGGTAGCGGTTCCGCTCCACCGCATGGATGAGCCTGAAGAAGACGAGGAAGAATACGCTGCAGATACTGAGGATGACGAGGAAGGGGAGCCGATCGCGATCCATGCCCTTGAGAAGCCTGCTGCAGCCGTTTCAGCGCCCGCTGAGGCACGCAGTACTGCACCTGCGCGCTATGATTGGGAGCACGCGCATCCGCAGGCTCCTGAGGCGCGGATAGTGGAGGAACGCATCATCCGCAGGGCACCGGCATCATGGACAGCGCCGGCAAAGCCGCAGCGCACGCAGGGAACGTCGCGCGCCGCAGCGCGCGCGTCACGCCGTTCAAACGCGCCTGTCGTGGCCCTTCTCGTCGGCATATCGGTCGTCGTGCTCGCCGTAACGTACATCGGCTCGGGCTTCGCAGACCCGTACCTGAAGACTCTGGGATTCGAGAATCCGGTTCTCGACTATCTCGTTGGGACGCGAACCGTAAATAAATAAGACAGTGGGCCATTTCTCGTCTCGGATAGACAAGAAACAGAAGAGAGGAGTGATGAAAGAAGAAAGCGCGCCAGAGGGCGCGCTTTCTTCTTTGCATGCCCCGATTCGAGCATGCGAGGAGTTTGCAAGGCCGCAGAGGCGATAGATTGTGCGAAGCATGATTCGCTTGAACGACGCAGCACGATGCGCCGTATGCACTCCTATATATAGGTATATGCGCGATAGCGGCCGCGCATGCCAGGGCGCGCAGAATACCTTTATTTCTCTAGACATATCGGATAAGCGCTCTCGATGCGCACGCATAGCGCGGCTAGCCGTTCATGACGATCTTGCGCAGGGCATATGGGGAACAGATGCCCGCTCACACGCATCTTTTTGCAACCTTGCCCGCTATGCGCGCGATATTCGCCGTATGAAGTGAATTATCGCGCTTCATGCGCGCACGCGACGGCCTTCGCGCAGCGCGCGCGTGCAGTTCGCGCCGCATGCGCGATCGGTCATCGAGAACGCATGAAGAACAGCTAAATCTTATCCACAAAGATTCTGATACGAACGTGAAAATACCGCGATATTATTTAAGTAATTCGGATATCCGACATGCCTGAGCTCTTTGAAGATTCCCTCAACTCAACCATGATTCCGACGAAGGCCGCGTCGGAATTTTCTGGATACAATGCCGACTACCTCGCGCGCCTCTGCCGCGAAGGGAAGATCGAGGGAACGCAGGTCGGCCGCACATGGCTCATCAACCGCGCGTCGCTCGAGGCGTTCGTAGAGGAGCAGGGGAAGAAGAAGCAGGAGCGCGCGGAGGAGCTGCGCGCTGCGCGCGGCCGCGAGTACCGGCGCGCGCAGCGGCCGGTCATGCGCGCTGCCTTCGGTTCGGCGGCGGGCTCGGTCCGCGCTGCGGCGGGTTCCGCACGGAAGGCGGTCGTCGATACGGTCGTCGCGCGCACGCGCCGCCGCGCCGCCGCGCTCCCGCAGATACCGGCGAATGCGCCTGCATACTCGCACCGGCTCGCCGCGCTCGCGGGAGCGCTCGCGGTAGTGGCCGGCGCAGCGTACCTCTCGACCAGCCCGACGGTGCGCGTCGCGTTCTCTGCGGCGCCGGATGCTGCGCGCTCGCTCGCGGCAGCGACGTCGCCGCTCCGTCTCATCGCGTACTCGCCGCTGCGCGCGTCGGACGCGTTCTCTTCGGAAGACGCGCGCGCGCGTAACGATGTGCGCGCGGCCGTGCCGGCATCGATGCGCCCGCTCGCGCTTTCGCTGCCGCGCGCGCACGAAGCCGCGCGCGCGTACGCATCGTTCGCCGCTCGAGAGGTATCGGGAAGCATCGCATCGCTGCACGCGCTCACCGACACGTCGCGCGCGCCGTTCCGGAAGACCGATGCGGGCGCGGCGCTGAGCGCGGCGGCAGACGCGCGCCTCGCGCTGCTTTCGCGCGTCGCGCATGACCCGCTCGGAAGCGCGATCGCCGGCTACGTGTATACCGGCGCGTACGCGCTCTATGTCGGCGAAGCGGCCGGCGACGCGTACCTGCAGGCGGTGCATCGCGCAGGAAGCGACGCGCTCGCGCTCGCGGCAGGCACGCGCGATACGGCCGCGCGCGGCCAGCGCGCGAGCGTGGCCCTCCTGGACGGCTACGCCCGCGGCGTCTATGCCTGGAACGATGCGGCGCCGAAGGTAGCCGGAACGGCGGTGCTCGCGCTGTATGACGCGGGAACGGCCATGAACGGCGCGACGGCCGAGACGCCGGCGCTCGCCCGCGCAGGCAAGGACCGCCTCGCATACGGCATCGTCGACGCCTCGCA
>CAZYZM010000032.1:0-7601 GCA_964651935.1 uncultured Candidatus Saccharibacteria bacterium | reverse complement strand
AGCCCTCCTGAGCCGATGGTACTCCGCAAGGGGGAGAGTAGGTTGTCGCCAGCGTTCTGGGCGCGTTTTCGCATATGAAGGAAAGCCGCCTCGCTTCGCGAGGCGGCTTTTCGTATACTAAAGGGTATGGACTGGGCACAGAAGCGGAAGCTCTCCGTCATCCTCATACTGGCAGCAATCGTGATCGCGGCCGCCGCCGTGCTCGCCTTCGCGGTCTTCTATGAGACCCCTACGTGCTTCGACCAGAAGCAGAACGGCGGCGAGACCGGCATCGACTGCGGCGGCTCGTGCTCGACCGTATGCAGCGCGCAGGCGCAGCCTGCGCGCGTCGTGTTCGCCCGCGCGCTCCCGCAATCCGGGCGCACCGACCTCATCGCGTACCTCGAGAATCCGAATGCGGATGCGTACGCGCGGGATGCGGAAGTCGTCATCGACGTATACGGCCAGGACGGCAGCAGGATCCAGAAGCGCGCGCGCATCACGCTTCCGGCGCATAGCTCCACGCCGCTCTTCCTGCCCGGCATCTCCTCCGGCCCGGTGCAGCAGGTATTCGTCTCTTTCGAAGGCGGCGCGCCCGTATGGATGCGGGGCGCCGGATGGGAACAGCCCGCGCCGTCGACCGGCAATCTCGTGATCAGCGATGCGTCGGCGCGCCCGCGCGTGACCGCGACGATCGGCAACGCGACCGCGTACGTGGAGCGGGACGTTCCGCTGGTCGCAACGGTCTTCGCGGCGGACGGATCGGTCATCGCCGCGTCGCAGACGGTCGTGCCGATGCTGCCCCCGCAGGGAAGCGCGCAGGCGGTCTTCACCTGGAACGAGCCGTTCCTCCAGGCTGCCGCCCGCGTCGAGGTCGTGCCGCTTATCGCGCTCCCGCGCCTGGTTCCATGACGGAGTATGCGCGCGTAAGCCCGTTCAAGGCCCTCCTTTCGACGTGGCCCCTCTTCGCCACGGCGCTGACGCTCGCGCTGCTCGGCGTGCTCACGATGAGCCCGTTCAACGGGTCGGCATCGCTCGCGCCGCGCCAGCTGATCTGGATCGGCGTCGGCATCCTGGTATACGCCGCCTGCGCGCTCCTGGACATGCGGTTCATCCGCCGCACGCAGGTCATCATCGCCGGCTACATAGCCGCCGTGGTCCTGCTGTCCCTGCTGCTCCTGCTCGGGCATACCATCATGGGCGCGAAGTCGTGGTTCGACTTCGGCATCTTCGCCTTCCAGCCGGCCGACTTCGCGAAGCTGGTCATGATCGCGCTCCTCGCCAAGTACTTCTCGCGGCGGCATATGGAGATGGGGAATTTCATGCACGTGGTCATCTCCGGCGCGTATGCCGCAGCCATCGTACTCTTGGTGCTGGTGCAGCCGGACCTCGGCACGGCCGTCATCCTCATGACCGTGTGGTTCGGCATGGTGCTCGTCTCGGGCATCCCGCTGCGGCACCTAGCCGTGGTGTCGCTCGCTGCGCTGGTGCTCGCGGCGGGGCTCTGGATGTTCGGCCTCAAGGAGCACCAGCGGGAACGCATCGTTACCTTCATCAATCCGGCCGCGGACATTACCGGAAGCGGGTACAACGCGTACCAGGCCATGGTAGCGAGCGGGTCGGGACAGCTGTGGGGAAAGGGCATCGGATACGGCACCCAGAGCAAGCTGCGCTTCCTGCCGGAGTACCAGACAGACTTCATCTTCGCGGCATACGCGGAGGAATGGGGGTTCGCCGGCGTCGTGCTCCTCCTCCTTTTATACGGGTTCCTGCTGTTCCAGCTCCTTTCCATAGCGCGCCATGCAGCCACGAATTTCGATGCGCTCTTCACGCTCGGTGTCCTCATACTGCTCTTCGCGCACGTAGGATTCCACGCCGGCATCAACCTCGGCCTCCTTCCGGTTACGGGAACGACCATCCCGTTCATGAGCTCGGGCGGGTCGCATGTGGTGATGGAGTTCGCGGCGCTCGGCATCATCGCGAGCCTGGCTCAGCAGGGAAGGAGCGTGCCGCGGGAGCGGGCGATGCAGGAGTACGAGGGCTAACGAAGTATTCGGCTCGTCAGCCTGCGCAGAGGTTTTCTCGGGGATTTCAGTCAGGCTTTACGACCTTATATAAAGGTTCAGCGTGGACGAGACCATAGCCTGCTCGGAGAAGTCGGCGAGGACCCGCGTACGAAGGTTGGTGCCGAAGCGCGCCGCCTCGTCAGGGTGTTCCAGAAGGTACGAGATGGCTTTCGCGAGGATGCGCGTATTGCCGCGCGGCATGAAAAGGCCGTTCTCGCGGTCGGTGACGACCTCAGGGATCCCGCCTATCTTCGAGGCGATGACCGGCAGCGAGGCGAGACCCGCCTCTAAGAGCGCGAGGGGCAGGCCTTCCTTGCGCGAGGGAAGGAGGTAGATATCTCCGGCCGGCAGGTAGGCTCGCGCGTTAGGCACGAAGCCCAGGAGGAAGACCTGTGCGGCGACGTCCTCCGCTTTCGCGAGCTCCGTAAGATGCTTCCGTTCCTGGCCTTCGCCGCACACGACCAGCGCGAGGTCGGATCGTTCCTGCGCGAGCTCGGACAGCGCGCGCACGGCCGTGCCGATGCCCTTGTTGTGGTGCAGCTCCGCGTTCATGAGGAGCCAAACGGGGTAGCGGGAAAGTTCCGGCGCATGCTCGGCGAGCGCGGCGCGCGCCTTCTCGCGCGACGCGCGGGGAAAATCGCCGACGCCGTTGTGCACGAGCGCGAGCTTGTCGCGGAACAGGAGCGTGGGGGAATTGCGCAGGTCGGTCTCAGAAACCGTTATCGTCTTATGCGCGCATACGATGGTGAGCCAGGAGCCGACCCATGCGGCAAGCTTCCATACGAACGAACGCTGCTCCTTGTGCGGCCAGCCGTGCGCGGTGAAGACGATGCGCGGAACGCCGGCGACGCGGCCCGCCACGCCGCCGAGAAGCCCCATCTTCGAGCTGTTGAGATGGAGCACGTCGGGGCGCTCCTGCCGTATCGCGGCGAGCACTTCCTTGTAGGCACGCCATTCGCCCCGCACGCTGCGCAGGTCGCGGCAGATTTCCGAGAGGGCGACCGTGCGGATGCCGTCTTCGCGGAGCTCGTCGAACAGGCGTCCGGACGAGCCGCCGGCGCCGCTTGCGCTGCCGGCCATCACGCAGACCCGGGCGCCCGCGGCGCGGGCGCCCGCCGCCATCATGCGCACGTACGTCTGCGCGCCGCCGCCGCCCGACTTGGTAATGGCATAGAGGACGCGCGCTCCTTCGAGCGGCGCGGGAGCAGCCGGAACGGGGACGGGCAGCGGGGAGGGGGTTTCCATACTATGGGTACCTGTACGATAGCACTTTGCCGCCTGCTGCGCCTCCCGCTTTACACCCTCTCCTCACGCGCTACTATTCCTATATCCTATGCCCCCCGCACGACGCGAGACCGCCATCCTCCTCATAGGGGACATTCTCCTGTTCATACTCTCGCTGTGGCTCGCGCTCACGGTCCGCAATCTCGCCGAGCCGAGCCTGCCGTACTTCACGGAGCACCTGCGCGGCTTCGCCTTCGTCTATGCAGTCTCGCTCCTGGTGTTCTACATCTCGGGCCTCTACGAGCGGCCGACCCGCCTGGTGAAGCGCATACTGGGCGCCCGCGTAGCGGGCGCCCAGGCCGCCAACACGCTCATCGCGGCCGTGCTGTTCTTCGCGCTGCCGTTCACGGTCGCGCCGAAGACCGTCCTCGCGCTCTATCTCCTCATCTCCGTCGCGCTCATCACCGGCTGGCGCTTCTTCGTCGTGCCGATACTTTCCGTCGCGCACCGCGAGCGCGCGGTCATGGTGGGGGAGGGCCCGGCGGCCGACGAGGTTCTGCGGACGGTACAGGGGAACAAGAGGTATTACCTCGAGTTCATAGACCACATCGTCCCGAGCGCGCTTCCTGAAGGTGTCCTCGCGTCCGCGCTCGAAGAGCGTATCGGCCAGGGCGCGCACCTCGTCGTCATCGATACGCGCAACCCGCGCGTCCGTGCCGAGCTCCCCGAACTGTATGACGCCATGCTCGCCGGCAGCGTCTTCATAGAATTCTCGACATTCTACGAGAGCCTATTCGACCGCGTGCCGTTCGCCCACGTCGACCATGCCTGGCTCCTCGAGCATCTGCCGCGCGCGAACATCACGTACGCGCTCGGGAAGCGCGCGCTCGATATCGTCGGCGCGCTCGTCGGCATCGTGGTCGCCGCGCCGTTCCTGCTCGTCGCCGTCGCCGCGCTCTATCTCGGCGGCGGCGGGAGGCCGTTCATTCGGCACGAGCGCATCGGCCGCGGCAACCGGCCCTTCCATATCCTGAAACTGCGCACGATGCTCATCAACGACCATGGCGACCCCCAGCTGCAGAAACGCAATAAAGTGACCAAAATAGGCCATATTCTGCGCAAAACACGCATCGACGAGCTGCCGCAGCTGTGGAATGTCCTCGCAGGCGAGCTCTCGTTCGTAGGGCCGCGGCCGGAATTGCCGTCCATCGCGCAGGTGTACGAGGCAGAGATCCCGTACTACGAGGTGCGGCACCTCATCACGCCCGGCCTTTCGGGATGGGCGCAGATCTACGACTACGACGCGCCGCGCGGCGCTGCCGATGTCGAGCGCACGCGCCGCAAGCTTTCCTACGACATGTACTACCTCAAGCACCGCTCCTTCGGCCTGGACGTCGCCATCGCGCTCAAGACGCTGCGCGCGCTCTTCTCATTCTCGGGAACATGATCATAGACGGACGCGCGATCAGCAAGGAGGTGCTGGAAGAGGTGCGCGCGCATCTCGCCGGCCCGTGCACGGTGCGTGCCGTTACCGTCGCGCCTGACGCGGCGACGCGGTCGTACCTGCGCATAAAGATGAAAGCCGCCGAAGCAGCGGGCATGACGCTCGATGTCGCGGAACTCGAACCTGGCGCGACGACCGAGGAATGCATCGCGGCCGTAGAGGCCCCCGGCGCGGACGCGGTCATCGTGCAGCTCCCGCTGCCGGCGCATATCGATGAAGCGCGCGCGCTTGCCGCCATCCCGCCGGAGTTCGACGCCGACGTCCTCTCGCCGGCAGCGCGCGCTCCTGGAAGCGCCGGCGCGCTCGTGCCGCCGGTAGCGGCGGCGGTCGAAGAGATCCTCGCGCGCGGCGGGGTCGAAGCGTCCGGCGCGCGCGCCGTCGTCATCGGGAAGGGGAGGCTCGTCGGCGCGCCCGTCGCCGAGCGCCTGGCGGCGCTCGGCGCTTCCGTCTCTTCCTACGACGAGCATGACTTCGACCCCGCCGCGCTCATGGCCGCGCAGATCATCGTCTCCGGCGCGGGCGTGCCGGGGCTCATACGGCCCGAGATGCTCTGTTCCGGCGTCGCGCTCATCGATGCCGGCACCAGCGAGCAGGGCGGCGCCCTTGTAGGCGATGCCGATCCGGCATGTGCCGCGGTCGCCGGGCTCTTCACGCCGGTCCCGGGCGGGATAGGGCCGGTAACCGTGGCCTGCCTGCTCCGGAATGCGGCAGAGTTGCGAAAGCGGCGCGTATAGGAGTACACTGGCCACATACCATGAAAACCCGTATCTCGCGCATCCTGGCCGCCGTTGCCATGCTCGTTCTGGCGGCCGTGCTCGCCGTCTTCATCTGGAAGACCCATTCTCCCGACTCTAAGTATCCCGTCCGTCTCGGCCTCGACCTCGCCGGCGGCACGGAACTCATCTATCGTGCCGAGACCGAAGGCATCACCGGCGACACGCAGGGCGCCCTGAGCTCGCTGCGCGACGTCATCGACCGCCGCGTCAACGCCTTCGGCGTCGCCGAGCCGCTCGTGCAGCTCGAGAAGGCCAGCTCGGTCGCCGGCAACGGGGAAGACCGTCTCCTGGTCGAGCTTCCGGGCGTTACCGACGTGAAGGCCGCCGTCGACGCTATCGGCAAGACGCCGGTGCTCGAGTTCAAGCTCGAGAAGCAGGGCGCGACGCCGACCAAGGTCGGTACGACCACCCAGATCTCGCTGACGCCGACCTTCACCGCTACCGGCCTCACGGGGCAGTACCTCAAGTCTGCCGAGCTGCAGTTCGGCCAGGGACAGGGCGGCACGAATCCGAACGCGCCGGTCGTCGTCCTCCACTTCAACGACGAGGGCGCGAAGCTCTTCGAGAAGATCACTCGCGAGAATGTCGGGACACAGCTCGCCATCTTCCTCGACGGGGAAGTGATTTCCGACCCGACCATCCAGGAAGCTATCCCGGGCGGCAACGCGACCATCACCGGCAACTTCACCCCGCAGGAAGGCCGCGAACTGGTAGAGAACCTCAACTTCGGCGCGCTGCCGGTGCCTATAACGCTCGTCTCGAGCAATACCATCGGCCCGACCCTCGGCGATATCGCGTACCACGCGGGCCTCATGGCCAGCATCATCGGCTTCGCGCTCGTCGCGCTCTTCATGATCGTCTGGTACCGCCTTCCGGGCATCATCGCCAGCATCGCCCTGGTCATCTACGTGCTCATCACTATCGCGCTCATCAAGCTCATCCCCATCACGCTCACGGCGTCCGGCATCGCGGGCTTCATACTTTCCATCGGCCTCGCCGTGGACGCGAACGTGCTCATCTTCGAGCGCATGAAGGAAGAGCTCAAGGCAGGGCGCGGCGCGCAGGAGGCGGCGACCATCGGCTTCGGCCGCGCATGGCCGGCTATCCGCGACGGGCACCTCACGATGATCATCTCGGCCATCATCCTCTTCTGGGTCGGCACCTCGCTCATCAAGGGCTTCGCGCTCGTCTTCGGCTTCGGCGTCATCACGTCGCTCTTCACCGCCGTGACGGTGTCCCGCGCATTCCTGCGCGCGATCCTGCCGGAAGAGGGCGGCCGCGCATGGCGCTTCCTGCTCTCGAACGGGTTCCATACGGGCATTACCACGGAGGAAGCCGCTAACGACTCAACGACCTAGCCTATGTTTATCGTCATCCACCGCCGCTTCTTCTTCGCGCTCACGGGCTCGCTGTTCGCGATCGCCGTCGGCGCTATCGCCTTCTTCGGCCTCCCGCTTTCCATAGATTTCACGGGCGGATCGCTCGTCGAGGTTACGTACCTGAGCGAGCGCCCTCCGGTTCCTGAACTCACCGAGAACGTGAACCAGCTCGCGCTCGGCGAGATATCCCTGCGCGAATCCGGCGAGAACGGTGTCATCCTGCGCACCCGCAATCTCACCCCTGCAGAGCATGAGGACGTGCTCGAAGCGCTCGGAACCTCGGTAGCGTCCACGACGGCAAGCACGACCGCGGCTGCGACGACCGCCGCCTCGACCACGGCAGGCGCGACCTTCAAGGAAGACCGCTTCACCTCTATCGGCCCGGCGCTCGGCAACGAGCTCGCCACGAAGGCGCTCTACGCGCTCCTGGCCGTCATGTTCGCGATCATGCTCTATATTGCCTGGGCCTTCCGCCGCGTGTCGCGTCCGGTATCCTCATGGGTGTACGGCTTCGCCGTGGTCATCATCCTCTTCCATGACGTGGTCATCCCCGCCGGCTTCTACGCGATCTTCTGTCATTTCACCGGCGCGCAGGTAGACTCGCTCTTCGCCGTCGCCCTCCTGGCCATCCTCGGCTACTCGGTCAACGACACCATCGTCATCTTCGACCGCG
>CAZYZM010000031.1:0-8030 GCA_964651935.1 uncultured Candidatus Saccharibacteria bacterium | reverse complement strand
CAAAAATAGGGGCGAAAACGCAAGGCCGCGCAGCGAAGCTGCGCGGCCCGTATTCTGGCCAGAATAGGCCGGCTCAGCCCGTTTCCGGCTCCTGTGCCGCCATCGGCGCGGGGGCGCCGCCGCTCGAAGTCCCGAAGTGGGCCAAAGAGGCGAACGACACGAAGATCGCGGCGAAGAGGAGCGTCGTTCCCCATTCCTTCGCCCGCGCGAAGACAACGACGAACAGCGCGCACAAGGCCAAGAGGCCGTACATCTCATATGCCATCAGACTATCCTTTCCTTGCTATCCCCTTCTATCTGTAGCACGGAAGCGCGCTCGGGCACAGGGATGCGCCTGTATGTGTAAAAACCGGCTTCCTTGCGGGAAGCCGGTTGGTTTAGCCGGAAGCGCCAACATGCAATATCACGGCGCGGTTACCACGATCGACGTATCCATCCACGAATTAACACTGGCTGAACTGTCAGCGGCCACGCCGATCGGCTTGCCGCCGACAAGCACGAATTTCGAAGGCGGTAGCGAGCCCGAGACGCGAATTACTTTGAAGTCGTTCTTGTCTGCCGCCTGGACCAAGACGATATGATCGTAGCCAGCGTTCGCGATGCTGCGCACATGATACACAGTATCGGTATCGAGATACTCCGCATACGGATCCGCCGTGGAACTGACTTCGCCGCGATTCAGGTTATAAGCTGCGGCAGCGTTCAGAAAAACAAGCGCAAAGACACAGGAAGCGAAAGCAGCCGCTATTCCATTTTTGCCACCTTGAAGAGCCGCCAGGAAACCGAATCCGCTTAGCACGGCGAACGCACAGGTTATGGGAACGAGTATCATCGCAGAATCTCCCGCTATTGGGCGCAGCGAAGCTGCGCGGACAGATATCTGGCCGCACTATAGTACTCATAGGCAGGTCCGTCAAAGCACCCTTTCAGAGCGTTCGCTCTCTAATCATCGTCTGCAGCCGGCCGCTCGAGCGCCATCGCCTCGATGCCTATCCTGCTGCCGTCGATGCGCAGCACGTCCTTCTCTATCTTCCCGAGCTCCTTGTTCGACGCGTTGAAGTGCGAGACCGCGACGCCCAGCGCGTTCCCCATCTTCTTATGGAATTCCTGGTACGCGCCGATGTGCTTGCCCAGCTCCCCTACCCGCTTCTTTATCTCTCCGGCCTGCTCCTCTATCTGCAGCGCCTTGAGCCCCTGAAGCACCGTCTGCAGGTACGCGAGAAACGACGTCGGCGAGACGATGATGACCTTCTTCTGGAAGGCGTACTCGATGAGGTCGCGGGTCGAGGTCTTCATCGCGCCGACCTGGTTGGAAAGAAGGTCGTAGTACACGCCCTCGCTCGGGATGAACATGAAGGCGAAATCCATGCAGCCTTCCTCGGGAAGCACGTATTTCGAGGTCTCGTCGATGCGCACTTTCAGATCGTTCTTGAAAGCCTTCTCGAAGCGCTCGCGCTCGCCCGCCTCGCGCGCTTCGAGCGCGCGGTTGTAGTTCTCGAGGGAAAACTTCGAGTCGATGGGGATGAGGCGGTCCTTCACGAAGACGACGGCATCGACGATGTCGCCGCTCTTGAACGGGTACTGCATCTGGAACTGGCTCGGGCCGAGCACGTTCTTGAGCACGTTCTCAAGATAATACTCGCCAAGGATGCCGCGCTGCTTCGGGTTCTGCAGGATGTCCTGCAGGTGCTGCAGCTGGTCGGCGAAGGAGACCACCTGGCGGTTCGTCTCGTCGAGCTTCGTGAGGCCTTCCGTCACCTCGCGGATGATGCGCGTCGATTCAGTAAGCTGCCGGTGCACGCTCTCCTGCACGCTCTTCGACGATTCATTGATGCGCGAGTCGAGCGTCTGCGTGAGCCCTTCGAGCTGCTTCTGGAGCATCAGGAGGCCCGTGTCGTTCTCTTTTGCGGGCGCGAGGTCCTGCATCGCCTTCTCCTGGCGCTTGGCGATGAGATAGAGGCCGATGCCCTGCACGAGGATGAGGGCGAGCACGATGAGGGCGATAGCGAGCGGGGTCATAGGGCAAGTATACAACTAGGCGCGGCCGTAAAGAAATCCGGCGCGTACGCGCCGGAAGTTTTGCATATCCGTATTTAGTAATCCGCCTTCAGGCGCGCCCAGCTCTCTGCGCCCTTGGGGCGGATTGCCTCCGAACCCTGCTTGCAGAGTGGGCACTCCTCCGGTTCCCAGCTCGGAATGATCTTGTCCACCAGGGCGAGTACGGGCCGGCCGGCAACGCGGCTCAATCCCGAACGGTTTACGAGCACGAGAATCTGAGGGACGACGATGCCTCCCGCACGCTCGACCGCCGCGACGGTGCGCTCGATGCTCCCGCCGGTCGTAAGTACATCTTCGGCCACGAGAACGCGTTCGCCAGGCTCCAGAGTCGTGCGCGCGAGCGTCATGACCGAAGGGTCATCCGAATCCTTCTCCGCATACGCGCACAAGCACTGCTGCTCCAGACGGATGCTGATGTTGAGCGCGATCTCGTGCGCGAGCGTCACGGCGCCCATAGCGGGGCCGACGACGCGCCGGATCGGAAGCACCTCGGGATAGGTGTCCGATGCAAGCTGCTCGACGAGGTTCGCGCATGCCGCTGAGAGCAGGCGCGGATCCTCCATGAGCTTCCCGCAGTTGCAGAAGCCGCTCGAGTGCTTGCCTGACGTAAGGAGCGGATGGGGACGATCGGGGTTCCCGTCATGGAACCACAGCGCTCCTATCCTTTCGAGCTGCTGTTCCCACGTATTCGAGCTTTTGTCCACGATTCTGCCTTTCCATAGAGACCAATCCTGGCCGAACTATACCACGCCCCTTTCCTGCCCCGTGTTACACTCTCTCTATATGATTCACGAATCGATCAAGGGCGGCATCATGGAGGCGATGCGCGCGAAAGACCCGGTCAAGCTCCGCACGTACCGCTCGCTGGCCACCGCGATGACCAACGAGGTCGTCGCCAAGAAGCGCAAGCCCGACGAGTTCCTCACGGACGAGGAGGTGCTCACGGTGCTGAAGCGCGCGTCCAACCAGCGCAAGGATTCCATAGAGCAGTTCGAGGCGGGCGGCCGCCCTGAGCTCGCCGAGCCGGAAAAGGAAGAGCTCGCCGTCATCGAGGCGCTCCTGCCCGAGCAGATGAGCCGCGAGCAGATAGAAGAGGCCGTGAAGGCGAAAATGGCCGAATTAGGCGTATCCGACAAGAGCGGCGCGGGCAAGCTCACCGGCGCGGTCATGGGCCAGCTCAAAGGGCAGGCAGATGGCGCCCTGGTGAAGGAAGTCGTCGATTCGCTGCTTTCGTAGCCTCTCCGGCATCTTTTCTCCCCGAGAAATACTTGACAAAATCTCGTTTATACGAGATTATATACACAGATATAGGCAACCCTTCAGGAGGATAGCCATGTCCTATCCGTATGCAGCGAACTCGCTGCCTCCCATACCGGAAACTATCGTCCAGTCGGCGCTCGAGTACGTACGGGGAAAGTATCATGTCAGCCTCAACGAAGGCCGGCTCCGGCTCCTGTACGACAAGACCCGCGCCCGCCGCGCGCACGAGAAGTGCAGCTTCAACCAGGCGAAGAACTGGGCGCTCCGGCAGGTGCTCACCGAGCATGACCGCGACGCGCAACTGCGCTACAAGGCGTACAGCGCGGCCATCGGCAAGATGGGGAACCTCAACCGGCTCCGCATGGACCGGGAGGCGAAGCGTCCGACGCGGCGCACCGCGGTCGAGCAGCTCAAGGAGCGCGTAACGCTCGGCCGCGACGGGAAGCAGTACGAGTTCATCCTCTCATGACAGGGATCGCTTCGGCGGTCCCTTCTTTTTGTATACAGCGCGGGTATATAGGATAGTATGCGGGTAATGGACCCTGCGCCCACGCGATACGTCGTGCTCGAGAAGCCCGTCGGCCAGACGCCGCTCGAAGCTATCGATGCCTGGAAGGCAGCGCATCCGGCATATGCCGCCCTTCCTGCCACCTACGCCGGCCGGCTCGACCCTATGGCAAGCGGCGCGCTCCTGGTACTGCTCGGCGAGGAATGCAAGCGACGCGAGGAATATCTGGGGCTTGATAAGGAATACGAGATAGAGGTCGTGCTCGGCCTCTCGACCGATACCGGCGACGCGCTCGGGCTAGCGCGCAGCGCATCGGAAGGTGCGCGCCCTAGCCTCGAAGATAGTAAGGAAGCGCTTTCAGGATGCGTCGGCGCGCATACTGTTCCCTACCCTGCCTTCTCCTCGAAGACCGTCGCCGGCAAGCCGCTCTTCATGCACGCGCTCGAAGGCTCGCTCGGTTCCCTAGAGATTCCCACGCACGAAGAGACCGTTTACCGCATTAGCCTCGAAGCGCAGGAAGCGCTCTCAAAGGACGCGCTCTATGCGCGCATCGCGGCGACCTTGCGCGTCGTGCCTCGCAGCGACGAACCGTCGAAAGGCGCCGGCGCGGACTTCCGGCAAGGTGAGATACGCGAGCGATGGCGTCAGTGGCATGAGACTGCGGGTTCGCGCAGCTTTCTCGTGCTACGTTTGCGCGTCGTGTGCGCCTCAGGCACCTACATGCGCACGCTCGCTGCGCGTCTCGCTCGCGCGCTCGGCACCGATGGTTTTGCGCTCTCTATCCGTCGCACGAAGATCGGCCGGTATGTGCCGCTCGGGCCGTTCGGCTTTTGGCGGAAACATTATCGTTGACGCAACCCTGAGTCGCAGCCAGCGTTAGTTGCACCGATAGCTTGAAGAATAAACTGCAGCGCTCGGTTCAGCGCTCTTGCCCGTACAGTCCGCGGCGTAGCGCGAATGCGGATCCCCAGGCTCCAACGACCCTGACTCCAGCGACCTGAACGCCATGAACTTATACCCCGATCCGTTCGAGGAATAGAGATAACAGTAGTTGCCTTGCGGATTCGGATCCTGCGGTATTGCCGAAATGTATCCGCCGGACACGAGGCCGGGTATGGCCGCGCTCGGGTCGCCAGGGTTGTCATAGCAGCCGGGCGTAGTGCCCATCCACCCGCGTTCTTCGCCCCTCTGTACAGGGTAGGCACCGTGGTCGGCATAGTACATCTCAAGGGCGGTGCGCACCTGCTCGAGGTCAGAGAAGCGTTTCGCGTCGCGCGCCTTCGCCCGCGCCGTGTTGAGGCTCGCCAGCACCACGCTCGAAAGCAGGCCGATGATGGCGATGACGACCAGGAGCTCGATGAGGGTGAAGGCGCGGGGTGCGCGGGAATGAGCCATTACTTTTCATACTACACCGAACTGACCCCCCCCCCCCCGAAACGGGGCGGGGGGATAAAAAGAATCACACAATTAATACCACAACTAGTTGTGGTATTAATTGTGTGATTCTTTTCCCGTACCCTACACGCGGAACGGCGGGAAGACGTCGTACATCTCGTCGCGCAGCCGCGTGAGCTTCTCGATGAGCGCCGGGTCCGTTATCTTTCGGAAGCGCGGCATCATTCCGCCGTCCGGCCCTTTCGGCACCTGCTCCATGAACATGGAGAGCGGGCGATGGTCCTTCACGGCCCGTCCGATCTCCTCGGCGACGCGGTACACGTACGCCCACGGGTACAGCGGCAGATATTCGACCCTGAATCGGTCCTCGGGGCCGTCGTCCTCAGTGTATAGGCCGACGCTGCTCAGCACTTCGTACGCATAGTTGCGGATGCCGGCTTCTGCGAAGCCGGCCATCGTGAACGCCGGATCATGCTTGTAGTGGTAGTAGAAGCCCGGTTCGGGCATCGGTCCGGGCAGCACCAGGTCTTTCTCGTCGTGCATAGAGGTTCTCCTTTCCTATCGAGGATAGCATGCCGCGCCGGACCAGGAAGCATTTGACGTATGTTTCGGCAGTGTTATAATCATTCCGGTCTTGGACGCAACCAGGGAGAATACGATGTCGAGACGCACTGCACCGTGCACGCAGAGGTACGGCAGGTTCACGTCGGATTGCCACCGCGAACGGGCGGATCAGTTCGCCGCGGCTGCCGACCGGCTTCTGGCCGAAGGCGACGACGAGGGCTATGACGCGCACATGCGCGCCGCAGCCCATCACGAGACGATGGCGGTATCGATAGCGATCCCGCTCGCGGCATAAGCCGGCAACGCGCCTGGCTTCCGGAAACGATTCCGGGAGCCAGGCGTTTCTTTTTATTCGCGTTCCCCGCCTCTTCCCTTCCTGCCCTGGCATCCCGCACGCGCATTTGGTATAGTGCGACGGTGCAAGCCGGCCTCATCGTCTAACGGCTAGGACAGATCCCTCTCACGGATCAAATCGGGGTTCGATTCCCCGTGAGGTCACCGACCCAGGCTACAGAATCTTCGCGACGGAGATGATGCCCCAGATGCCCAGCACGTTCATGGCGAAGCTGAGCGGGATGACGTAATAGGAACGGACCTTCGTCATGCCCATGAGCGCGAGCCCCGCCTCGTCCGGCAGCGGCGACGCGATGATGAGCCCGCCGATGACCGGCGACAGGAAGCGGAAGAAGCCGCCATGGAAGTACGAGACCAGCTTCTTGTATTTCTTCGGCTTGATGACGGCCTTGAGATCCTGCGCGAGCGTATCGCGTATGAAAAGGAAGAGCAGCATATCGCCGCAGACGGCGCCGAAGGCGCCGACAAGGGCGATAGGAAGGGTCTGCGGTGCCTGGAGGCCCAGTTCGGCGAGCGCGACCGAAGCCGCGGCGGCCGTTACCATCGAGGTGAAGAAGATGCCGGCGACGAAGGCCCAGATAAGCTGGAGACCCTGCGTAACGGGAAGGAAGCCGGTGAAGACGCCTGAGCGCACGAGCACGTAGGCGAAGGCGATGCTGCCGAACAGCACGAGCACGTCGAGTTCGAGGTGACGGACAGCTCTTCGATACTTGCGGCTTGCCATGCTGTAGTGAAGTATATCAGACCGCGCGCGGCTACAGACGCTTCCAGTGAGGGTCCTGGCGCACCAGGAACTTCCGGTCATCCGGCGAGCGCAGCAGCGCCTCGGCGATGCGCTCCATGCGCATAGACTGCGAGCCCTTAATGAGCACGATGTCGCCTTCCTGCACGGATTCCTTGAGGAAGGAGGCGGCATCCTCGGATGAGGCGAAGGTGTGCACCTGTGCCGCATCCAGCCCCGCCTCGAGCGCGGCTTCCGCCATCGCGAGCGAGCGGGTGCCCACGGCTATCAGCAGGTCGCACTTCCCCGCCGCTTCGCGTCCGACGCGCGCATGCGCTTCTTTCGAATACCGGCCGAGCTCGAGCATGTCGCCGAGCGCGGCGATGCGCCGGGAGCCGGGCTGCGCCTCGTGGATCATCTGGAGCGAGGAGAGCGCTTCGCGCACGGCCGTCGGCGAGGCGTTATATGAATCATCAAGCAGCTGCGCGCCGCGCATGCCGGAAAGGAGCCGCCCGCGTCCCGCGGGCGGCTCGTATGCCGCGGCTCCCTTCTGCGCGTCCTCCAGGCTCATGCCCATGGCGAGCCCGACCGCGATGCCCGCTGCGGGCGCGAGCAGCTGCGGACGCCCCAGCGCGCCCTTCACCGGCACCACGAATTCCTCGCCGCCGGCAGAAAATGTGCCCTCGATGCCCGCCACTTTCCCTTCTTCCATGCAGGGGCGGTCCTCGCGGATGCGCACGTCGGCGTCCTGAGAGACGCCATACGTCGTGAGCGACGTCTCGAGCGGCGCGGCCAGCGCGCGCGCGAAGGCGTCGTCGGCGCTCACGATAAGCGGCGCGCCGGGCGAAAGCGCGTACGCGGGCGCGAACTCCTCCTCGCGCACGGCAGCGGGCGTCGCGTACGCCTCGACATGCACCGGCATCTCGGGCAGCCGCGTTACGACGACGACGTCCGGCGTGACGATGCGCAGGATGCGCGCAAGGTCGCCCGGCCGGTCGGCCCCCACCTCGAGCACGAGCACCTTCGGGTAGTGGTTCGGCAGCACCAGGAGCGCGAGCGCTTCCATGAACACGTGCAGCCAGCGCGGCGCGCTCGTCCACGGGTTGCTGGCGCCGAGTATCGTGAGCGGCACGCCGAACTCGCTGTTATAGCTCTTCTCGCTCGCGCGCA
>CAZYZM010000030.1:0-8164 GCA_964651935.1 uncultured Candidatus Saccharibacteria bacterium | reverse complement strand
TGCGCGACCACCCTTCCGAGACCGGCGCCGATGAGCCAGCCGATGATGAAGATGATGACCGCGATAATGAGGTTCGGTATGAACGCGATGAGGCCGTATGAGAGCCCTTGGAACGACTGCGTGAGCACGTCAGCCCAGGTAGTAAGAAGCATAGGGTACGTAAACTTTATCTTGCTAAGAGCGACCGCCTAAGCGGGGCTTATTAAAAGTGTAGCAAGCGGGCCGGGTATTTCATGAAGCGCTGTGGATAGGCGTCCGAGCGCCTAGGGCGGCCTATATCCCTATCTTGTCCAGCAATATCCTGTGCGGGAAGTCGAATATGTCCCTCAGGAGACGGTCGTACACGCCGCGACGGTAGGAGAAATCTTCCGTAGAGAAGGCGGTGAAGCGCAGTTCGCGGCCGAACTCCGCCTCGAGCGAGCGGATGGCGGAGTCGAGCGCCTTGTCATCCAGCTTGTCGGCGACGACCAGGATATCTGCCTTCGTCTCTACCGCGCCGGTGAAAAGGCCCGAAAGCGCCACGAGCCTGACCGTACCGGCCTTCTTGAGGAGATTCACGATGTCGGCATCGCCGAGATTCGTCGTCGAGCGTATGAACGTCTGGAGCGCGCTGTAATACGAGAAGCGCGGGTTCGCCGCGTACTGTATCTCTCCCTTCCCTGCCTTCTTGCGCAGCACGCCCGCCGCGAGCAGCGCCTTCACTTCCTTGCGCACCGCGTCCTTCGCCGCTTTTGTCCGAAAGGCGCTCTCGGACACCGTAAAGGACATATCGTCATTGAACAGGAAGAGGCGCAGGAGCTTCAGGCGCACGAACGAACCGAAGAGTCTTGCGAGCGGGTCCATAGGATAGGCCCATTGTACCCACGCTTCCCTGCCCGCCGCAACTCTTGACGGAATACAGAAAAAGCCCCTGTTACGGGGCTTTTTCCGCGAAATGTCAGGGGATCGGCTACTTAAGGGTAACCTTTCCGCCTGCCTCTTCGATCTTCGCCTTGAGCGCATCGGCGTCTTCCTTGCTGACGCCCTCCTTGAGCATGCTCGGAGCGCCGTCGACGAGGTCCTTCGCCTCCTTGAGGCCGAGGCCGAGCGCTTCCTTCACCGCCTTGATGACGGAGATCTTGTTAGCGCCGGCGTCGGTGAGCTCGACGTTCTTGGTAGAGCTCTCTTCCTCGCCGCCTGCCGCGCCGCCTGCCGCAGGACCGGCGACCGCGACTGCAGCCGCAGAAACGCCGAAGCGCTTCTCGAGGGCCTTCACGAGCTCAGAAAGCTCGAGAACGCTCATGGTCTCGATGCTCTCGACGAGCGCCTTGAACTTCTCCGGGACTTCCGCCTTCTCCTCTTCAGGAGCGGCTTCCGCAGCCGGCGCAGCTGCCTCTTCGGCTTCTGCCGGAGCGGCTTCGGTCGTCTCTTCGGTCTTTACTTCTTCTTCTGCCATAGTAAATATCTTAGAAATAATATATGCCGCCGTTATGCAGCCTTCAATTCACGCACTTTGTCGAGCGCGATAACGAGACCCTGGATCGGGCTGTTGATCACGTTCACGAACATGCCGCGGAGTACCGGTGCCGGCGGAATGGTGGCGATAGCCGTCATTCCTGCCGCATCCACGTAACGGTTCTCGAAGATGCCGCCGCGGATGGTAAGGGTATCCTTGTAGGTCTTGCCGGCCTCGTAGATGCCGCGCGCCGCTGCCGTAGCGTCGGTCGCGCTCCATGCGAGCGCGAGCTCGCCGGCCATGTCAGGCATATCGCCTTCGTAGCCGTTATCAGCCAGCACGCGCTTCACGAGGGTCTTCTTCGCGACCATGTAGCCGACGTTCTCGCCCTTCAGCGCCTTGCGCATCGCCGAGGTGTCGGCGACGGAAAGGCCCTTGAAGTTGACGAAGACGACCGATACCGCGCCCTTGAGCGCGTCCGCCACCTTTGCGACGATGTCCTCTTTCTTTGCTTTGGTAATTGCCATAGTTTGGTTTTTGTACGACGAAACGTAAAGCGGCTCCGCAAGGAGCCGCTGAGGAGGAGCCGGAACGGGCCTGCTCTGAACGGGCAGGGCGCACCGGTCCGTTCCTCGGCCAGACTTCTGCCTCGAAAGGCTGCTGGCTGTCTTCGGTCCGTACTTCCCTACCATACCGGAAAAGCCCGGATAGCGCAAAGCCCCGCCGGGGCGGGGCTTTGCGCTATCCTTCTTTTATCTAATCGCTAAGAAGATTTTTCAGAGCGCTTAGTTAGGGATGTACTGCGGATCGGTCTGGAAGTCGCTATCGCCAGAGGTGCTGAAGCTGATGAGCGTCATACCCGTCGTTCCGGTCGTGTTGTAACGAAGCGCATCCATGTCTACCCCGTACGTACCGGCAGACGAAGGGTCGAGGACCACGGAAAGAGTGAAGGTTTCCGAATCGCCGGCGCGGACAACGAAGTAGTCGTTTCCGGAGCCGCCCTTGTCTGCGGTCGAAGTGAGCACAGCGGTCTCGGTGCCGGCGAAGTCGTCGGCCGCATCAGCGTCGTAGAGAACGCCTACCGATGCAGAGCCTGTATCGTCAGCATTATCCGGGATGAAGATGTCGTCATCGTCAGCCGTCACGCGGAAGCGGACGGTATACGTTCCGTAACTCGAAGATACGTTGCTGAGAGTGGTAACCCTCGAGCTATTGCTTGCATCGCCCACATCGAGGCCAGTGGTCGAGAGCGTGAACGTACTGCCGGAGATACTTCCATCGACGTCGGTCTCATCTCCGCTATCTTCTCCTTCCGCGCTGATATTATCGCCATCAAGGTCGAAGCTGATGGTATCGCCCTCATCGACTCCGGAGATCGATGCCGATGCGAGCTGAACCGAGAGCGTGAACTCAACCGTGTCATCCGCATCGACCACTACATCTAGGTCGTCGAAATCAATAGTACCGTCATCATTCACGTCGCCACGGTACGTGTCGCCATCGATATCGAGCGTCGCGCGGCGGACCGCATCACTGAAATCAGCAGTGATGTCCGTGTCTGAGTCGAAGCTCATGTCCGTGATGAGCGAGTCGACATCTCCGCTGTTCCGAATCTCGCCGACAAGCACGTCCGTATCGTCCGAGGTGTCGTTGTCGTCGATGACGAAGACGCCATCGTCAGGGTTGTCTGAGCTCTCACGGATGCTGAGGTCGCCATTCTCTTCCTCGTCGAAGTCGAAGGAGACTGTCTCGTCCTCGTCGCCGGTGTACTGCTGAATACCGGCGGCGTCGCGTGCGCGGATACCGCTATCGTCTACGTAGATGTCGAAGCTTCCGTCGTTGATGTCGTCGCTATCAAGATTGTCAGCAATATCAGCCATGAAGGTCAGCTCGGCGGTGTCGCCCTCGCGGACTATGTAATCGAGGTCCGTAAGGGTGATCGTATACCGATCACCGTCTTCATCCCAGTCATTCCGATTATCGGCATCAACGCTCGCGAGTTCGTCACCGTCGGCAGATACCATGATGGTGTCGAAGTAGTCCCACGGGCGGTCGTTGGCAGAGCCGCTTCCGGTGAACTCGAGCGTAAGTTCGGCACGCTCTATCGACACGTCAGCATCGTCGACATCGAACTCTGCGGTCGCCAGTTCGACATCATTCTCCCCTTCTGCGCCAGAAGAATCTTCAGAAAGGAGATTGTAATTCGTCAGGGATGCTTCCCCACCTTCGAGCGCCCCGCCGGAACTCGTGCCGCCTCCAGAACTACAGGACTGTCCCGTAGTCGGACTGTAAGCGAATCCTGGCAGGCAGCCCGGCACCGTCGAGGTGGACGTGCCGGAGCACGGTTGGCCGGTCGTGCTGCTGTACGTAGCGCCCGGGGTACAGCCTGGTACGGTCGTGCCTGACGTGGCGAGCATCGCATTGATACTCGTACGCGTGATCGGCCCGAAGTACCCGGCCGTCGGCTGGATGCCGTGCGCGGTCTGGTATGCCGCGACCGCAGCACGGGTCTGCGTGCCGAAGTAGGTCGTAGGACCGCTCGGGATAGCGTAACCGTGGGCCATGAGCCAGGTCTGCAGCGCCAAGACGTCTGCGCCGGTCGAACCGATGGTGAGGTCACGCGTGAACGGCGCGACGGTCGCAGTCGTCGTTACGACGGTGGTAGTGGTCTGCGCCTGAGCCATCTGTCCGTAGCCGAACATGCTCACAGCAAGTGCCATACCGGCTATCACCGCGACACTTTTCTGCATTGTCGTAATAGTCTTTTTCATAAGAGTGTTTTGGTTCTTATCCTTCTAATAAGAAGCGCCTGGGCAGGCTGCCATTGCCGGACAGCCTTCCGGGTCGCTTGAAAGTCCGTATTTCAAGGACTCCTTATCTCAACCGTATGCGTCCGTCTCTTCCGTCTCTTTCCTATCTGCCGTCTCTATATAAGGAGCCGTATGTATTCTGTTTATCTTACGGACGGTAAAGATAAGGTGAAGCCGATTACGTGCCACATAACGCAAAAACCCCCGCTTTCGCGGGGGTTTTTGCTCATTCGCTATCTAGTGTAGCTAGACGAGATTTCTCTCGAAGCTATTAGCTAGGAATGTAGGTCGGATCGGTCTGGAAGTCTGCGTTGTCAGAGACATCGAAGCCAGTCATTGCCGTAGCCGATGCGGTGTCAGTGTCGAAGTATACCTTCGTCACGTCAACTTCGTACGTACCAGCTGACGTCGGGTTGAGAACTGCCGTGAAGGTGAAGGTCTCAGAGTCGCCAGCGCGAACAACGTAGAAGTCACCGTTCTTGTCAGCGCTAGAGCTGAGGGTCGGCGAGGTGGTACCGGTGAAGGTATCAGCCGCGTCGGTGGTGAACATCACACCCGTCGTGCTTGCAGCAGAGGTGCTTGCAAGAGTCGGGATGTAGAGATCATCATCGCCTGCCGTAACATCGAACTTGACGGTGTAGGTTCCGTAGCTCGAGTCGGTCGTGTCGAGGATCTTGACATCAGAGCTTGCGCTCGTGCCCTCTACCTCGATACCAGACTCAGAGACCGTGAACTCGCTACCAGCGATAGCGCCGTCTACGTCGACTTCGTCGCCGCTCTCGTCGCCTTCTGCCTCTACGTTATCGCCGTCGAGGTCGATGCTGAAGGTGTCGCCAGCATCAAGGCCGGTGGTGTCAGACGATGCGAGCTCAACCGTGAGGGTGAACTCAACTTCATCATCAGAACCAACTACCGTGTCAAGATCTTCGAAGGTGATGGTGTCGCCACCTGCATCCTCGTTAACATCACCGCGGAAGGTGTCGCCATCGATGTCGAGGGTGGCACGGCGGATGATGTTGTCGAGATCAGCACCGAAGGAATTCGTCACATCGAAGGTCATGTCGGTAACGAGAGAGTCAGCGTCACCCGTGTTGCGGACTTCGCCGACGAGAACCGTCATCTCATCCGAGGTGTCATTGTCGTCAACGACGATAATGCCATCATCCGGATTGTCAGAACTCTCGCGGACAGAGAGATCGCCGTTGTCCTCAGGATCGAAATCGAAGTCAACGGTCTCATCCTCATCACCTACGTACTGCTGGATGCCAGCAGCGTCGACAGCGCGAATGCCGCGATCCTCGATATAGAAGTCGAAGGAACCGTCAGTAATGTCGTCGTCGTCGATGCTGTCAGAGATGTCAGCCGTGAAGGTGAGCTCTGCGGTGTCGCCTTCCTCAACTACGTAGTCGAGGCCGGTGAGCGTGATGGTGTATACACCGTCATCGCCCTCGTCCCACTCGTCGCGATCGCTAGCGTCTACGTCAGCGAGCTCGTCGCCGTCAGCAGATACCATGATGCTGTCGAAGTAGTCCCACGGGCGGTCGTTCGCACCGTTAACTCCCGTCGAAGATGCGACGAGGTCAACACGCTGAACGGAGATATCGCCGTCATCGACATCGAACTCTGCAGTTGCGAGCTCAACATCAGACTCACCTTCAGAACCGGATGCATCACCCGAGAGAAGGTTGTAGTCATTGAGGTCAGCCTCGCCGCCGGAAAGCGTCGTGGTCGTAGTGGTCGTGGAGCCGCCGGTGCAAGCCTTACCCGTGGTCGGGCTGAAGGCGTAGCCAGGAGCGCAACCCTCCTCCGTAGAGGTCGTGGTCGAGCCGCCGTTTGCAGCTACTGCAGCGCGAGTGATCGGGCCGAAGTAACCAGCTGCCGGAGTGATGGCGTTAGCTGCCTGGTATGCAGCGACCGCAGCCTGGGTCTGGGTACCGAAGTAACCGGTAGCGCCAGCCGGGATGCTGAAGCCCTTAGCAATGAGCCACGTCTGGAGTGCCGTAACATCAGCGCCAGTGGAGCCGATGGTGAGGTCACGCGTGAACGTAGCCGAAGTGGTCGTAGTGGTAGTCGTCGTGGTGGTCTGCGCGCCTGCGAGAGGAGCGAAAGACATCGCCACGAGGCCGAAGCCGGCGACTGCTGCTGCGACGCGTGCAACGTTGGTGGTTGCCTTGGTCATAACAATTTTCTTTTTAAGAGTTTTGGAGCGGAGCGATTCGGATGCGTATTACTAAAATGGTGCATCCGGAACGCTCTCGCGGTTTTGATAATTCAATGTAGTGAACGTGCGAACATTTCACACTATCCGACAGAACGCCGTGTCGACTCACGTCCCATCGGCTAGTTGGCAAACGCCATATTATTCTTCCTGAGTCTCGATCGTAATCTTCCTGTGCTTCAGTCCTGATGCCCGCCTATGGACATAGACGGGCGGGCCGGAAAAGGCTTACACCTTCCGGCCTGACATTCTGCGCCGTGCTAAGGCGCTATGGGCCCGGACTTCCGTTTGCCATCTGACAAGTGAAAGCCGGGTGAATGTCAATGTGCTCTATCGTTTCAGAATACGCCCCATCCGATTCAGGATACTTATCCAGTATACCGAGCAGATGAGCGTATTCTGGGTATGAGGAATGTGGATAACCGCACCGGAACGCACCATAGGAGAAAGCAACGGATCGCTTCCCAGGTGAGAATCAGGCCGTTACCACACGGGGAAAAGATACCATTTTCATGAAGGAGGGTCAACGAGCGCCCTACCCTGCCAGAGCGTAGACTGTCCAGCGCCGCTCTCCCTGTTTGGTGATTTCTCCGCCCTCGATCATGGCCTGCAGCTCGCGCTGTATGGTCTTTTCGCTCACGTCCCGTATAAGGGTAGAAATATCCTTTATATAGGAAGGGCCCTTTGAAGAAAGGATCGACCGTATGGCATCGCGCCGCTCTAATGATTTGTCCTTTATAGGGCTTTTCATATGTCCTTTAGATTCCGTCGAGGATTGTCCTTTATGAGCTGCAGCCTGGTGAGGGGTGCGCTTCTGCGCTGAAGGGCGCAATGTGCGCGCTACATGCCCTGCCCCGTTCGAAGATGCTGCATGAGAAGTGCCCAGCAGGCGCTCTGCGCCGGCCTCTTTCGCGAGCGCAGCGAGCGACGGCGCATCGTCGAGGAACAGGCGCGGCTCTTCATAGGTAGCGACTTCCTGAAGGAGCACCTGCGCCTCATGCGCGATGAGCTCCGCGTTCATGGGCGAGAGAAGCCCGCCCGTACGTGCGATCGAGAGCACGCTCGAGAGCGCGAGAAGCTCGCGGGACATGCTGTCCCGTGCGGCTGTGGGAGGAAGTATCGCCGCATCGACCAGACCGACCGCGATGCTGTCCATGCGGTCGCGCAACGCAGGCGCCGTACGGAAGGCAGGAGAGACCAGATGGATGGCCTTCGCTAGACGTTCTGCTTTTTTATAGATATAGACACGTCGTATGTCTTTTTCAAATATGTTTGAAAATATACCTTTATCTAGGACAAAGTTATCAGAATGAACACGAGAATCCTGTCCTTTCGCGGACTGCAGTTCCTTGTTCTGTCCTTTAGCGTCCATGAGTGGTGTATGAGACAACCATGCCGTTGTTAAGGACAGTATACGCAGTCGAGCGCATTTGGAAAGGGCCGCGGGCAGCGCGGCCTGGCACTAGGGCTTGCGCTTACTGCAGCCGCTCGCGCCGCATAAAGAAATGCTAAAATAGCTGCATATATGGCGAAGCGGAAATCACGGAAGCGACGCAATTCGCAAGAGTATGACGCGCTGGCTACCTGGGCCGGCGGAATCCTGCTTATCGCCCTCGGCCTCATCCTCGCCCTCGGCGCCGTAGGGTACGCCTTCGGCAGTTCCTTCGGCGGCGACCTCGGCCACCTCATCTTCTCGTACGC
>CAZYZM010000029.1:0-8575 GCA_964651935.1 uncultured Candidatus Saccharibacteria bacterium | reverse complement strand
AGGTTGTTGAGCAGCGTGCCGAAGAAGGCGATGCCCACGGCGCCGGCGATATTGCGCACGAGGTTGAGCATGGCCGAAGAGATGCCGACCTCGCTCGCCGGCACGGCGTTCGTCACGGCGGCCGTCATCGGCGCCATGCCGAGCCCGAGGCCGAGGGCGAAGAGCACGAGGGGCAGCATGAGGTCGAGCTCGGTGGTCTTCACGTCGAGCCCCGAGAACAGGTAGATGCCGAAGGAGGCGATGGCCATGCCGACGGCCACCAGGTAGCGCAAGGGCACGAATCGCGAGAGCCGTCCGCCGAGCGGCGCGGAAATGAGCATGGTGAGCGCCATAGGCACGAACAGCAGGCCGGTCTGCGTCGCATTGAAGCCCAGGAACGTCTGCGCGAAGACTGGAAGCAGGAACATCGCGCCCATCATGCCGCCGAACGAGACGAACGAGACGATGAGCACGTTCGTGAACACGGGATTCTTGAAGAGCTTCAGGTCGACGACCGGGTCGGGCTCGCGGCGCTCTACCCGTATGAACCACGCGGTGAAGAGGACGATGGTCGCGTACGATACGATGCTGCCGAGCGAGAGCCAGCCCCAGTCGGCGCCGCGGTCGAGCACGAGCACGAGCGCCGAGAGCGCCACGCCGAGCGTGAGCGAGCCCTTGTAGTCGAAGCCGGGCGCCCTATCGAGCGGCCGGTCGTGCGGCAGGAACCACAGCGTCATGAAAAGCCCGAGTATGCCGACGGGAAGGTTTATGTAAAAGAGCCAGCGCCAGGAAAGGTTGTCGATAAGCGGCCCGCCGATCAAGGGGCCGAGCACGGCCGATACGGCGAAGGACGCCGACCAGATGCCGAGCGCCTGCGTGCGCTCGTCAGGGTCCTCGAACGTACGGGCGATGAGCGCCATCGCGGTCGGATAGATGGCCGCGCCCACGAGGCCCTGCAGCACGCGGAAGAGCACCATGGAGGAAAGGTTCCATGCCGCGCCGGCAAGCACGGACGTGATGATGAAGCCGATGAAGCTCCAGAGATAGATGAAGCGGTTGCCCAGCTTGTCGCCGAGCTTTCCGAACACCGGCACGAAGACGGCGTTGGAGATGATGTAGCCGGTGGCGATCCATCCCGCGCTCGAGACGGATATCCTGAAGTCGCTGATCATGCCCGGAAGACCGAGGTTCACCACCGTCCGGTCGAGCCCGATGAGCAGCGTGCCGACCATCACCGTCGCGAGGACGAGCCAGGGGGAGTGGTGCGCCGGCGCGTTGCGTATTCCGGCCATAGCGCTACTTCACGTGAACGGTCATCTTCGCGGACATGCCGCTCCTGAGCTCAGGATAGGCGGAAGCATCGAACCGCGCGTACACGCTGAACTTCTTGACCGGCCGCTTGTCAGAGATGGAGAACGCTACCCCGGCGTCGTCCGACGCCGGGCTGACCTCGTCCACGGTACCCTCGTAGGTCGTCCCCGGGAAGGCATCGACCGTGAAGGTAACGCGCTGCCCTGCTTCGATCTTGCGCAACCCCTTCGTCTCCTCGATCGAGCCGATGACGCGCATATCCTGGTCGTCGATGACCGAGACGACCTTCTGCCCAGGGGCGAAGTACGAGCCGATGACCTGCGGCCCGCCCGATACGATGCCGCCTTCCTTGGCGAAGAGGGTCTCGGTGCCCACCTGCGCGATAGGCGCATTGGCAGGGACGTGGTCGCCCTCCTTCACATAGAGCGCGTTCAGCGTGCCGCCTGCCGACGGCGCAATGGCCGCGACAGGTGCGGTAAGGGACGAGGTATCGATCTTCACCGTCGTGCGCGCAGCATGCCAGAAGATGAGAGCGATGAGCGCGCCGAAAATGACGATGACGGCTGCGGCGCTCTTCACCCACGGCTGGGAGAGGAGGCGGGTCGTTTCTTTGGCTGGTTCAGTCATACAGTTAAATAGGGTGAGGATACGGTTAGATGACTACCTCGTCGCCGGCGGCGATGCCGGAGACGATCTCGGTGAGGCGGGAATCGTGGACGCCCGCGACTACCTTCCGCTCAATGATGCCGTCGGCGGTCTTCACGCGCACATAGGATGCGCCGTCACGGGAGGCGACCGCCTCGTTCGGGACGGTTACCGCGGCTTCCTTCGCGAAGGAAGCGCCGCTCATCTCGATGGCCGGCGCGTTCGCCGTCGCAGCCTGCCCTTCGGAGATATGCACGGCGGTTACGGTGCCGTCGCCCGGCGCGATGATCCGGCGCGCGTCGTACGCGGCCTGCGCTATCTGGAGCGCGCCGCGGGCGCTCTCGATCTGCGCCTTTGCGGACGCTACGTCTTCCGGACGCGCGGTCGCGGCCACTACGGCGAGCTTCGACTCTGCCTCCGTGACGGCGGCGTCGGCCGTCGCGACAGCCTGCGTCTGCGCTTGGCGCGCGGAACGGTACGCGTTGTAGTTCGTGACATAGTCGGCTGCCTTGGTGTTCGGAAGCGTCACGAGCCAGGTCTCCTCGCTGTGGATCTGTTCCGGAAAGAGGATGTACAGCCCCGAGTCCCCGAGCGGCTGCGGCGTTACGGCAGAGGCGGTGCCGGTTCCTGATACGAGGCCCGAGAGATTGAATGAGTACCCCGTGTCGGATGCGGAGCGGTACATGTCGACGACGATGGTCCCCTCCTTTCCGAGACGGTAGCTGCCGGAAATCTGTGGAGCCGGCTGGTCCGCGTCCTTCGCGTCTTCCGGGTACGCCTGCGGAGTCGAGTTCAGGAGAGCGGCATACGCGTTCTTCACGAGCACCTCCTGCTGCGCCTTTGCCTGGTCGCGCGCGACGGTCGCGGCGTGCACGGCAGCCTTTGCTGCGTCGATGGCCGGGCCGGTCGCGCCGTTCACGACCTTCTGGTATGCGGCAACGGCAGAGTCGTAGGCTGCCTGGGCCTGGGTCAGCTGCCCGGCCGTGCTCTCAGGATCGAGCGCGGCGAGCACGTCGCCCGTATGCACCTCATCTCCCGTATGCACGCGTACCGAATCGATCTGCCCACCTGCCGTGAAGGCGAGGGTGAGGTGCTGCGCGTCAGGGCCTGCCGCCTGGCCGGTGAGCGAGATGTCGCCAGGACCCGCCTGCGCGAACCGCGCGTGCGCGCCGGCGCTGCCGCCGAGCATGACGGCCGCGCCGATCGCCACTGCGATGACGAGCGACACGGCCGTGACCAGGTATGGCTTGTTTATGAATGAGAGAAAGAATCGCTTCATGTAATTAGTGCGGGTATGATTAGTCATCCGTAAGCAGGATGAGAAGACGGGTAAGCTCCTTCTGGTCCCTCGCGGAAAGCTTGGACACCAGCGACTCGAAGGCGCGGTCCTTGCGGCGCTTCATGGCGCCGAGGTGCCGCTTTGCCATGGGCGTGAGCATAACGTTCACGACGCGGCGGTCCTCAGGGTCGCGCGCGCGCTCGACGAGCCCCTTGCGCTTGAGCGCCGCGATGAGCGCCGTCGCCGAAGGCGGCTTGATTCCCAGATGGGACGCGATCGCTTCCATCGGCACGCTCCCTGACAAGGCGATGAACCAGAGCGCCTCGAACTGCGATACCGAGAGCTTGTCACGCAAGCTCGACTTCTGGGAGCGTTCCGCGAGCTTCCGCCGCAGTGCCAAGAGCAGTTCTCCGAGCGTAGGCATAGATATAAAATGCTAAGTATGCCTAATAATTAGGCATACTAAATAATATAGCGGAATCGGAGCGCCCCGTCAACCGGTCGCAGCGCAGATTATTTCTTCGAGTCCTTCTTCTCAGGCAGATTCTTCCGCTTCGTATGCGCGAGCTCCTCGAGCTCCTTCTTGCTCATCGAGTCGTACATGCTCTTGGACGCCCCGCGCAGCGAAGATTTCTTGGTCTCCCCTTCCTTCGCGGAGAGGGCCGCTCCCGCAGCCATCTGCTGTTTCTTTGATCGTGCAGGCATGTCGCAAGGGTACGGCATGCCAGCTGAATACCGTATGAAGGGAAGCGTCCGCAATCCTGCTGCCTAGCCCTTCAGCTTGGTCTCGGTGCCGCCGGCGACCGCCTCGCAGTTGGTGTAGTCGAGGTCCATGCTGTTGTCGCGCATGACGAGGGCGGAATCGCCCTTGCTCCAGAAGACGAGCGACTCGTCGGCGCTCGCGTAACGGATGCCGTCGGCAGAGATGGTCTGGGAAAGGGTCGTGGTCGCTTCGTCGCCGATGGCTACGTCGACGCTTCCGGTCGGGGTCGGCATCTCGCCGGGCGCTGCTTCCGGTGCCTCAGGGCCTTCGTAGTAGGAAGCGGTGATGGTGCGGCCCTCATCGCAGGAGTACGTGACGGCGGTCAGGAATGTGCGGTCGCCGGCTGCGGCGGCATCCTGTCCGGAATCAGCCTCTTCCGGCGCGGCGGCATGAGGCGCGAAGTACATATAGGCGCCGACGCCGAGAATGATAACGATGATAGCTGCGATGGAAAGTGCGGTTTTGTTCATATGCACCCACTGTACCATAGCCCCTTCCCTTAGGTGCGCGATGGCGGGATTACCGATACAGGAACACGCCGACGGCGACCACGACGTTCATGATCTCCCACAGGCAGAAACTGATGATGACGGGACGGTCGCGGTGCGCGAAGCCGTAGAAGATCCAGGGCATGGTCACGATGAAGATGAGTATCCAGGCAGCGAGCGAGACGCTTTCTGCGGAATGCGTATGGTAGATCTTGTAGGCCTGCGGGATGACGGTAAAGGGGCCGATGATGGCGGCAGCGAAGGTGAGGCGGTCGAGCGTCCGCAGGTAGCGGCTCTTGGGAACAGCCGGCGATGCGGGCATAGGAACCGGTTCCAAGTCCTGCGTCCGGCCTTCCCGCCGCTCTACCTTGTGCTTGAGCCCAGGGAAATGCAGCATATTCATCACCCTACCATGCCGGAATGCACGGCAGCGCGCATGCTTGGTACTAATGCGGCCCGTGCTTCCCTGCTACCCTGAAGGTCAGGTGGAGATTGGCGAGATAGTTGCCGATGCCGACGAAGGCGGCGATGATGACGCGCGCATAGAGGACGGGAAGCGGCGCGAGAGAAAGCAGGAGCCACATGAGCCCGGTAGTAACCGCCATCCCGAGGAGCGCGAACTGAAGGAAGTAGATATAGCCCGCATGCATGCCGCGCTTGGTATGGCGAAAGACGTAGCGGCGGCTTATGAGGTAATTTCCTGAGACGGCGATGAGGAAGGAGCCTGCGGTGGCCGGAAGGTACGGAACCTTGAGATACGCCGTCAGGAAGAGGAGCAGGAGGAGGTCTATGCAGAACGTGAGGAAGCCGACGCTGCTGTAGCGGATGAACCGCTTCTCGCGCGGCGTTATGCGGAATGGCATATATGTGCGGATTCTGTCGCCAGGAGGGTTAATAGTGAATGAAGGGCAGGAAAGAAGAAAGGAAGGGGCGGATGCGCGCAGCGCATCCGCCCCGTTAGGCATTCCAATACAAGAGCGCGCCGCCGGTGCATATCACCGCGAGCGAGAGCGGCACGAATCCGCGGTACGCCCACGCGCGATGCAGGCGCGGTACCCGCTCGCCGTCGTAGCGCAGCACGATGAGCAGCGCGACCGCGACGAGGCACGCGACGAGCGTGAGGTGCGCATAGAGCAGCCATGCTGCCTCGGCACCGCTGCCGTTCGGCCGCCAGCTCAAGAACTCGGCAAGCCCTACCTCCAGCGCGAAGAGCCAGAATAAGGTGCGGCGCGCACGACGGTGCCGTGCGCGCGCCCGTGCATCCCGAAGCGAGGCGGCGAACCGCCCGGTATACACCGTCCGCCACAGCTGGTTCACGATGCATGCGAGCACGATCCATGCGCCTGCCAGGACAGGGCCGTGCAGGTCAGAAATTATCCTGCTTGCCATCTCCAACCTCCTTCTATCTTTTAGAATGTCCGGGCAGACTATACACTAAAAGCACATGCTCTCAAAAGCGCGCATCAATCTCCTCTGTACCGTTCCCGTGCCGCTGCTCGTCCTCTGGGTAGGGTACCTGCTCTTCGCGGGTTCCTATCTTTTCGCATTCCTGCCGCTTGCGGGCATCGTCCTGTGCATGGAGGCCCGCGTGCGCATCGGATACCGGAGCCGTCGCGGCGCGCTCTTCGTCTTTCACCTGGCGTGCGCGGCCGGCTTCATCTTCGCGCTGGCCTATCTTGCCTTCGCATCGGGCGAAGCCGTTTCCCTGACGCCCCTCACGGCCGCATACGCGACGCTCGCCGGCATGACGCTCTCGGGTGCCGTCCTCATCCGCCGCAGCTGGCGTCCGGCAAGCCTCCCTGCGCGCGTAGTATGATAGGACTATGGATATACTGACGCTCTCGCGCATCCAGTTCGGCGGCACTGCGGCATTCCATATCATCTGGCCGCTTCTCTCCATCGGCCTCGGGCTCTACCTCTTCGTGCTCGAGGCGCTCTGGCTCAAAACGAAGGACGAAGGCTACTACCGCCAGCTCCGTTTCTGGCTCAAGATATTCATCCTCACGTTCGTGATGGGGACAGCGTCGGGGATACCGCTCGAGTTCGAGTTCGGCACCAACTGGGCCGCCTTCTCGAGCGCCGCGGGCGATTTCTTCGGCAACATCCTCGGTTTCGAGACTACGGTCGCCTTCGCGCTCGAAGCGGCCTTCCTCGGCATTTTCGCCTTCGGATGGAAGCGCGTACGCCCGGGCGTGCACCTCTTCGCGAACGCCATGGTCGCGCTCGGCGCGAGCCTCTCGGCCTTCTGGATCATGGTGGCGAACTCGTGGATGCAGACCCCTACGGGCGTCACGCTCGAGAACGGCCGCATCATCGTCACGGATTACTGGGAGGCCATCTTCAACCCTGCCGCACTCATCAGCTTCCTGCATATGTGGTTCGCCTGCGTCGAGGCGACGCTCTTCTTCATCATGGGAATCGCGGCGCTCGCTATCCTGTGGACGCTCAAGGACACGGGGAACGAGGACGAGGCGGATGCTGCCGCGCGCCGCCGCTTCTTCCTGAGCTCCTTCCAGATCGCGCTCGTCATCGCCGTGGTCGTCGCGCCGCTGCAGATATTCCTGGGCGACGTGAGCGGGCAGGTGGTCGGCGTGCATCAGCCGGAAAAGCTCGCGGCGCTCGAGCTTCACTGGGACACGAATCCGGCCGGAACGGGCGCCGGCTGGTCGCTCCTGGCCTGGCCGGCGAAGGAGGGCGGATACAACGTCTTCAGCCTGGAGCTCCCGTACGGCCTCTCGCTCATCACGACGCGCACGCTCACGGGAGAGGTCCGCGGGCTCAGCGACTTCCCCGCAGACAGCCGCCCGACGGTTACCGAGAGCCTCATCACCTTCTACAGCTTCCGCCTCATGATCCTGTGCGGCGTGACGATGTTCTTCCTCGCGCTCGCGGGCACCTGGTACCTGTGGACGGGCCGCCTCCGCCTCGAGAGCCTTCCGCGCCGGCGGACCTTCTTCCGGCTCTTCGCCCTCGCGCTGCCGCTCGGCATCATCGCCACAGAGGCGGGCTGGATGGTGCGCGAGATCGGGCGGCAGCCCTGGGTGGTCTATCACCTGCTGCGCACAAAGGACGGCCTCTCGCCGAACCTCTCCCTTGCGCCGGTCGCGTCGAGCACGGTGCTCTTCGGGCTTTTCTATGCGGTATTCATCGTCGCCTTCGCCTACTTCACCTACCGCGTCGTGCGCAAGGGCCCCGACCTCTCCGGCCCGGTGATCGGCTATACTCCTCGGCATGCGGCCGCGAACGGTTCGGCTAAGGAACCGCACCTATGATTCTCGACCTCATCAGCACGTATGGCCGCGCAGACTGGCTCCCTGAGCTCTGGTTCTTTACCATCGCGCTCGAGATAGGCCTCTACCTCCTGCTCGACGGCGCAGACCTGGGCATCGGCATGCTCTCGCTGTTCTCCCGCACAGAGAAATCCCGCGGGCTCATGATGCAGGTCATCGGCCCGATATGGGATGCGAACGAGACGTGGCTCGTCATCGCCGGCGGTACGCTCTTCGGCGCCTTCCCGCACGCCTACGGCATCATCCTGAGCGCGCTCTACGTGCCGGTGATGATCCTCATCTTCGGGCTCATCCTGCGCGCCGCATCCTTCGAGTTCTATGGCCATTCCGTCCGCAAGCGCCTGTGGGGCCGCCTGTTCGGCCTGGGCAGCTTCGTCGCGGCCATCGGCCAGGGCCTCTTGGCAGGCGGCCTGGTCTCGGGCATCGCGGTAGCCGGCGGATTCTTCGCAGGAGATGCCTTCGATTGGGCGACGCCGATAACCTTCGCCCTTACAGCCGGCGTCGTGGCCGCATACCTGTGCACGGGCGGCGCGTACCTTCTGCGCCGCCGCACCTCCGCCGCGCTCGTTTCTGTGCGCGCGGTCGCGCGGCGCCTCCTCTACCCTGTTGCGCTCATCCTTCTTGCGGCAGCGTTCGCGGCCGTAACCTTCATACTCCTGCCCTACATGGTGCCGCCGAGCGTCACGATATACGAGGCGGCCGCATCCCATACCACGCTCCTGTTCATGCTGTACGGCATCGGCCCGCTCATCCCCATCATCTTCGCGTACAACATCTACCTGTACCGCGTCTTCCGCGACGAGCGCGAGGACGACCGCGA
>CAZYZM010000028.1:0-8889 GCA_964651935.1 uncultured Candidatus Saccharibacteria bacterium | reverse complement strand
CATGCTGAAGCGTCTCGAGATCGCCGGCTTCAAGTCGTTCGCGCGGAAGACCGTGCTCGATTTCTCGTCGGCCACGACCGCCATCGTCGGACCGAACGGGTCGGGAAAGTCGAACGTCGCCGAAGCGTTCCGCTTCGCGCTCGGCGAGCAGTCGATGAAGAGCATGCGCGGGAAGCGCAGCGAGGACCTCATCTTCGCGGGGTCGCATGCCGTAGCGCGCGCGAACCGTGCGGCGGTAACCATCGTCTTCGACAATGAGCCCAGGAAGCGAAGCGGGGGAGACGGCGCGCGCCTGTTCCCGAAGCTCGATTTCGAAGAAGTGACCATCGAGCGCGCGGTCTTTCGCGACGGGACGAGCGAATACCTGATAAACGGCTCGAAGGTGCGCCTGCGCGACGTGCAGGAGCTCCTGGCATCGGCGAACATCGGCGAGACCGGGCATCACATCATCTCCCAGGGGGAGGCCGACCGCATCCTCGTCGCCCAGCCGCGCGAGCGGCGCGCCATGCTCGAGGACGCGCTCGGGCTGAAGTCGTTCGAATTCCGGAAGCAGGAAGCGGAGCGCAAGCTCGAGAAGACCGATGCGAACGTGCGCGAGGTAGAGAGCCTGCGCCGCGAGATCGCGCCGCACATCCGCTTCCTCAAGAAGCAGGTAGAGCGCGTGGAGCGCGCCGAAGCGCTCACGGAAGAGCTCGCGACGGCGTGCCGCACCTACTTCGCCATCGAGGAGCTGTATATAGAGAAGGAGCGCGCGAGCGCAGCGCGCGAGCGCGCAGCGTCCGAAGAGAAGCTCGGGAAGGCGCGCGCGGCGCTCGCGGACTTCGACGAGCGCACGACGCACGACGCAGAGGGAACGAGGCTCGCGCAGCGCATCCGCGACGCCGAGCGGGAAGCCGACCGCGTCGCCCTCGAGCGCAGCGCCCTCGGGCGCGAGATAGGGCGCGTGGAAGGCGCGCTCGAGGGCGCGAAACGGCGGGGAAAGAGCATCCAGCAATCCAACGAGGTGCGCATCCCGCGGGAAGACCTGCAGGCGCTCCAGGACCTGGCGCACGAGCATGCGAGCCTCGACGAGCATGCGGGCGCGGCCGCGCTTTCGGCCGCGCTGCGTACGCTGCGCGGCGCGATCACCGCCTTCTTCGGGAAGTACGCGCGGGCCGGCGAGGACGTGCTCGCCGACGAGGAACAGCTCGTGCATTCGCTCACCCGCGAGCTTGAGGCGCTGCAGAAGCGCGACGCCGACCTGGCGGCGCGCGTCGAAGACGCGCGCGCGGCGCTCATGAAGGCCCGCGAAGCGTCGCTCGCGCACGACGAGACCGGCAGGGAAGAGCAGCACCGCGTGCTGGAGCTCGCCGAGGAGAAAGCCCGGGAGGAGAACGCCGTCACGCGTCTGGACGCGCGCCTGCGCGAGCTCTCCTCCATGAGCGAGGCGCTCGAGCGCGAGCGCGCCGAAGCGCTCGCGCTCGCCGGAAGCCGCGCGCTCTCCTACGGCCCGCTCACGGAACTGCCGCAGGAAGAGCGTCGCGTGCAGGAAGAGCGCCGCCGCACCCTTGAGCGCCTGAAGATCCGCGTGGAAGAAGCGGGCGGCGGCAGCGAGGACGTGAAGAAGGAATATGAGGAAGCGGTCGCGCGCGAGGAGTTCCTGACGCGCGAGCTGGAAGACCTGGCGAAGTCGTCCGAGGGCCTGCGCGCGCTCATCACGGACCTCGACGAGGAGCTCACGCGCACCTTCACGGAAGGCCTCGCGCAGGTGAACGCCTCCTTCGGCGAATTCTTCAGCCTCATGTTCGGCGGCGGCAGCGCGAAGCTCGTGCTCGAGGAGCTCGCGCCGGACGCATCGCTCGACGATGACGAGGCGCGCGACGAAGAGCCGGCGGCGCAGAAGCGCAAGCCGGGCATCGATATTTCCGTGAACCTCCCGAAGAAGCGCGTGCAGGCCCTGATGCAGCTTTCCGGCGGCGAGCGCGCGCTGACCTCCATCGCGCTCATCTTCGCCATGAGCCAGGTGAACCCGCCGCCGTTCCTCATCCTCGACGAGACCGACGCCGCGCTCGACGAGGCGAACAGCCGCCGCTACGGCGACATGATCGAGAGCCTGGCGAAGAAGTCGCAGCTCATCGTCATCTCGCACAATCGCGAGACGATGAGCCGCGCCGGCATCCTCTACGGCGTTACGATGGGCTCCGACGGCGTGTCGAAGCTCCTTTCCATAAAGTTCGAGGAGGCCGCGCAGGTGGCGAAGTAGCGGGTCTTCACGTACGGGGCTTACGAGCCGCTATCGTCGTGCGCATCCGCTTCCGCCTCGTCGGCTGCCTGGTTCGCCTCGTCTGAATCGCTCTGGTAGTCCTCCGCATGCTCGCGCGCCTCGATGGCGCGGTCCAGCCGCTCGCGCTTATCTTCCTGGTCGTTCTCGAGCTGATCGCGCTCGTCGCGCAGTTCTTCTGAATTTGCCATACCGCCGCACTATCGCAGAACGTGCATAAAGAGTCCGTGAACGCTGATTGACATCAGCCCGTTACCATGGTTCACTGAGGGCAGAAGGGAGGATAGGGATATGGACTGGTTCAATTTCTCTGTTTTCGGAGCAGCGTTCGCGCTGATACTCGTGCTGCTGGTGTACTGGTACATCGTTCCGTACACCCGCGAGCTCGAGCGCGTCGCACGCCGCGCATTCGAACTGGCGGAGCAGGGGGAGGAAGCGTACGTGGTCATCCACGAGTTCTGGCCCTACCTCGTCGAAGGCGATCACGCCCGCGACTTCCTGGCGCCGATAGGTTCCATAGTCATCCCGGGCAGATCGCTCCCGCTGCACTGGGTCTACCCGGACAGGGTCTCCGTCGTGAGCAAATGACGAATGCGCGCCTAGGCGCGCAAAAGGGCCGGCACCTCTGGTGCCGGCCCTTTTCAGGAATACCACAATTAATACCACAACTAGTTGTGGTATTCCTCATTCTCCTGAAAGCACCGTTACGCTTTCTTCGGCACGAGCGCGAAGTCGAGCTCCTTCTCGGCGACGCGCGCTGCCAGCAGCTTCACGCGCACCGGGTCGCCAAGCGCGTACTGCGTCTTCGTGCGCTCGCCGACGAGCCGGTACCGCTTCTCGTCATGGACGTAGTAGTCGTTCCCGATGTCGCGTATGCGCACCATGCCTTCCGCGCGCGTCTCGTTCAGCTCCACGTAGAGGCCGCGGTCCGAGACGCCGGAGATGACCGCGTCGAACTCCTCGCCGATGCGTCCTTCCAGGTATTCCACCTGCTTCATCTTGATGGAATCGCGCTCGGCTTCGGTCGCGGCGACTTCGCGCTCGCTTGAGTGCAGCGCGAGCCCGTCGAACTCGGCGAGCTCTTCCTTCGTCATCGGCTCGCGGTCGGCGAAGTGCTTCACGAGACGGTGGGTGAGCAGGTCCGGGTACCGGCGGATGGGGGAGGTGAAGTGCGTATAGTAGTCGAAGGCGAGGCCGAAATGCCCGATGTTCTTCGAGCTGTAGATGGCCTTCGACATCGAGCGCAGCGCCGCGACCTTGATAAGATATTCTTCCGGCTTCCCCTTCACCTGCTCGAGGAGCGCATTGATGTCTTTGCCGCTCACCTTTCCGTTGTGCTGCTTGAGGTCATAGCCGAGCACCTTGAGGAAGGCGGCGAGGTTCATGATGCGGTCGGCATCCGGAACGTCGTGCACGCGGTATATCGGCATCTGCGTAAGGCCGGCCTTCTTCGCCTCGCCCGTGAGATACGTCGCTACTTCTTCGTTCGCGAGCAGCATGAAGTCCTCGATGAGGAGGTTCGTCGCCTTGCGCTCCTTGAGGTGCACCGCGATAGGCTTGCCTTCGCTATCCAGCTCGATCTTCACCTCCGGCGTATCGAAGGCGATGGATCCTGCCGCTTCGCGCTTCTTGCGCAGCTTGCCCGCGAGCGCATCGAGCGCGTTCAGCTCCTCGAGCATCTCGCCCTCCTGGCGGTCGAGCACGTCCTGCGCGTTCTCATAGGTGAAGCGCTTGTCGGAATGGATGACGGTCTCGCCGAACCAGCGGGAGACGACGCCTGCGTTCGCATCGAGTTCGAACACGGCCGAGACCGCGAGCCGGTCCTCGTTCGGGTTCAGGGAGCAGAGGTCGGTCGAGAGGATATGCGGCAGCATGGGGATGGTGCGGTCGACCAGGTAGACGCTGGTCGCGCGGTTGCGCGCCTCGTCGTCGATGGCGGTGCCCGGACGCACATAGAAGGAGACGTCGGCGATATGCACGCCGACCTCGACGTTGCCGTTCTCGAGCCTCTTCACGGAAAGGGCGTCGTCGAAGTCCTTCGCGTCGAACGGGTCGATGGTGAACGTCGTCGTCTGGCGGAAATCGCGACGCTCGCCGCTCGCGACGGCGGCTTCCGCCTCCTGCGCGAGCTGCGCCCGCCCGTTCTTCTCGAGCTCGTCCGCCTCATGCACGACGCCTGGCGGGAAATCGGAATGGAAGCCGCTCCCGAGCGCCAGCGCGCGCATCTCGGTCTCGTGCTCGCCGGCGGGGCCGATGATCTCCTCGAGGGTCGTCATGGGGAACTGCGCGCCCTCCGGCCAGCCCGAGAGGCGCACGAGTACCTTCTTGCCCAAAGGCAGCGATTCGCCCGCAACGCGCAGCGGCGTGTACATCTTCTTCCAGTCCGGCATCAGGTACACGTCGGCGGGGTTCTGGTTGATGTCGCGGCCGGAGACGAGCGTTCCCACGAAGGTCGTGCGGTTGCGCTCGACGATGCGTTCGACGCGGCCGATGCTGCGCATCTCGCCGCTCCTGCGGTCGCGCTCCTGTCCGGTAAGGGCCACTTCGACGATATCGCCGTGGAAGGCGCCGTGCAGGTTCTCGTCGGGGATGAACGCGTCTTCCTGGTCGGGGTCGTACGAGAAGAAGCCCTTGCCGGTGCGCGTGACCGAGACCGGGCCTTGATAGGTATGCGGAGAATTCATGCATGCACTGTACCAAACAAAGGAGACGTGGTATACCGCTCCGTAGGGCTATGAGGGGCGAAGGCTCCCAAGCATCTCATCCGATTGCACGTCAGATGAGCGTTCCTCGTATCCTCGCGGCAGCCCCTCCCCCGGGCTGCCGCTTTTCATTCGCCTTCCGGCAGTTTGACTGACTACAGCCTTTTTGGTACTCTTTCCCACATTATGTTGATGATCCGTTTCCAGCGAATCGGCCGCAAGAACGACGCGGCGTTCCGCATCGCCGTGCTCGAGAAGACCGCCGGTCCGAAGGCGGGTTCCTACGTCGACCTCGTCGGCACCTATAACCCGAAGACGAAGGCGACCACGCTCAAGCCGGACGCTATCAAGGACTGGATGAAGAAGGGCGCGCAGGTATCGCCGTCGGTGCACAACCTCCTGGTCTCTCAGGGCGTCATCGAAGGCGTGAAGACCGCGAAGGTCGTGAAGCAGTCCGAGCTCGGCAAGAACATCGCGAAGAAGAAGGCCGAGGAAGAGGCCGCTGCCGCGAAGGCCGCAGAAGAGAAGGCAGCTGCCGAGGCTGAAGCAGCCGCTGCGGCCGAGACGCCGGCAGAGGAAGAATCCGCTCCTGAAGCGCCCGCCGCTGACGCTCCTGCCGAAGAAGCGCCCGCAGAAGAGGCTCCCGCTCCTGAAGAGAAGGCTGCAGAGGTAGAGGAGACCGCCGCCGCATAGCGGCTCCGGTTCCCGACGGAGGCTGCGCCTCCTGATTCCGAGATTCCCGTACGCTTACCACTCCGCTCATCCACCACCCTATGTACTCTGACCAAGAATTCCTTGAGTTCGTCGTCAAAGCTCTTGTTGATGCCCCTGACGCTGTTTCCGTGACCCGCTCGGTCGACGAGATGGGTGTGCTCCTCACGCTCTCGGTCGCGCCTGAAGACATGGGCAAGATCATCGGCCGCGACGGCAATATCGCCAAGGCGCTCCGCACGCTCCTGCGCGTCGTCGGCATGAAGCACAACGCCCGCGTGAACCTCAAGATCAACGAGCCTGCAGGCGGCAAGCGCGAGCAGGGAGGGGCCTCGCTCGACGACGTCCTGAACCAGATTTCGTAAAAGATAGAGAACGGCCGCGACGCGGCCGTTCTCGCATGTACGGCACGAACCCATATTCCGCCCCCGTCTTCCGCTATGCTGCGCTTCCATCTCATAACCCTCTTTCCTGACGCCTGCGAGGCGTACCTTTCCGCATCCATACTCGGTCGCGCGCGCGCGGCGAAGAAGATCTCCGTGGACTATCAGACGCCCCGCGACTACGTCGACAACCGGTGGGGGAAAGTGGACGAGCGTCCCTACGGCGGCGGCCCGGGCATGGTGATGACCGCGCTGCCGGTCGTGCGCGCCGTGAAGAAGGCGCTCGCGCGGCGGAAGCAGAAAAAGATCGCGCTCGTGTGGTTTTCTCCGAGCGGTGCGGAGTTCACGAACGCCGAGGCGGACAAGCTTTTGAAATACGACGACGTGGTGCTGGTCTGCGGCCGGTACGAGGGCATCGACGAGCGCGCGAAGAAGATGCTGAAGACGTTCGGCACGGTGAAGAGCTATGCGGTAGGGAAGGCGACCTATACCGGCGCGGAAGTTCCTGCGCTGGCCATCGTCGACGCGATGACCCGCCGCATCCCCGGCGTGCTCGGCAAGGACGAGTCGGTAGAAGAGCGCCGCACCGCGTCGCGCGAGGTGTACACTCGGCCGGAACGCATCGAATGGGAGGGGAAGGCGTACCGCGTGCCGAAGGTGCTCGCGAGCGGGAACCACGCGGACATAGAGGCGTGGAAGACGAAGAAGCCGTCGCGGTAAGGTTGCAAATCGCTGCCGGCCGTGCGGTAATGGGGGCAGAATCGTTCGGTCCAGTATCGCTCACATTCAGAAGGAGGCAGACATGCTGCGGATACTCTTCACGCTGGCCGCGGCCAGCATCGTCACGAGCGTGCTCATGCTCAGCGTAACGTTCGAACAGGAAGACGGCATCGTGCTCCTGATGGCCGTGCTCTGCACGGCGGGCATCTTCGCGGGGTTCATGATGTGGTGGAGGGGGACACTGCGCGCGCAGGAATTCGGCGTAGCGATTGCCGCGTTCTCCGCGTGCCTGCACCCGCTCTTCCTGGGCATCGCGTTCGCCCTGTTCGGCGGCCTTGCCGCGCGTCTCGTGCTGGCCTTCGTCGCCGGCATGTTCCTGGCGTGCGTCGCCGAACGGAGGGAAAGCTGGTGGAGCGGGCATTTCGCACGGCTCATGCTGAGCGCATGGTGGGGGCTTTTCGGGGCGACGCTGCTGCCGATATACCTGTATGCGCCGTTCGAGAGCATGTCGCTCATGCCCGTGATCGTCGCGGAAGCCGCGGTTCTCATGCTCGCCTTCGTGGCCCTGCCCTGGCAGGTCGAAGGGACCCTCCCGCGTGCGCATAAGGGCGTTCCGTGGAAATAGGCGAGACTAAAGCGCCCCCGCACATCGGGGGCGCTTTTTATATGATATTCAGGCTTTCTTTATATCCGCTTGACGGTCTTCCTATGGGAGGCGTATACTAGGGATAACCAGAAACGGATTGAGTGGCGGCGGCAATCTGGGGGGCGAAAGGGCAATTTAATTAAAAGATTACGCGTCTCGGAGAACGAGGGACGCGGCTCATGCATGTGCATGGGCCATATTCCAGTTTATAGGGTTACGGGCGTGCCTGACCCTTCCTTGGTTCTCCTTGGCGCATAACCGAATACGACGACATGCGTACTCCCAAAACGCTTGTGCAGAAGACGTTCGGCGCATACCGCGCGCCTCGCGTCGAGTTCCCGGACCTGGTGGGCCACCAGCGGGATTCTTACGCATGGCTCATGCGCGACGGGCTCAAGGAACTCTTCAAGGAGTTCTCTCCCATCAGCGATTATTCGAATAAGAAATTCGAGCTCCGCATCGACGGCTTCGAGATCGGCGACCCGAAGGGCAGCGTCGAGGAGGCGCGCGAGAACATGCGCACCTACGAAGCGCCGCTCAAGGTGAGCGTAACGCTCCTCAACAAGACCTTCGGTTCCGAGAAGTCGCAGGATATCTTCCTCGCGGACATCCCCGTGATGACGCCGCACGGCTCCTTCATCGTGTCGGGCGTCGAGCGCGCCATCGTGCCGCAGCTCGCCCGTTCCTTCGGCGCGTTCTTCGTCGCCGAGAACCTGAAGGGCAAGAACTGGTTCGGCGCGAAGATCATCCCGAGCCGCGGCGTCTGGATCGAGATCGAATCGGACAACGACGGCGCTATCTACGTGAAGATCGACCGCAAGCGCAAGTTCCCGGTAACGAACCTGCTCACCATATTCGGCGCGGGCATCGGCGAGGAGCTCCTGGGCCGCTTCAAGGACGAGGCTGCCGTGAACGCCCTCAAGGCGACCCTCGTGCACGACACCGCGAAGACCGTCGATGACGCCTACGTCGAGGTGCACCGCCGCATGCGCGACGGCGACCTCGCGACGCCGGAGAACGCGAAGTCATACATCAACGCGCTCTTCACCGCCGACCGCTACGACCTCAACAAGGTCGGCCGCCACCGCCTCAACCAGCGCTTCGGCCTCCCGACCGATGCGAAGACGCTCGAGAACCGCACCCTCACGCTCGACGACCTCGTGCGCATCGTCGGCGAGATCGCGCGCCTCAACCAGGACCCGAACGCGCGCCCTGACGATATCGACCACCTCGGCTTCCGCCGCGTCCGCTTCGTCGGCGAGCTCCTGCAGGCCCGCATGCGCGTCGGCATGAGCCGCATGAAGCGCAATATCCAGGACCGCATGTCTACCATCGAGAGCGAGACCACGCTTCCGATGGCCTTCGTGAATCCGCGCCCGTACCAGGCATCCATCCGCGAGTTCTTCACCGCCAACCAGCTCTCGCAGTTCATGGACCAGCAGAACATCCTCGCGGAGCTCGAGAACA
>CAZYZM010000027.1:0-9836 GCA_964651935.1 uncultured Candidatus Saccharibacteria bacterium | reverse complement strand
GTATACTTCCCGTATGGATCCGAACGCCTTCAAGTGGGGCATCGAGCATGAGTTCAGCGTCGTGAAGGACGGCGAGACGTACTGCGACTTCACGAATACGGCCTTCGAGGATTTCGACCGGGTCATCGAGAAGCTTCCTGTTCACCCCGGCGACTACCCCATGCTGCGCGTCGGCGACCTGGGCATACGGAAGAAGCGGTGGTACATCGAAGGGCTCGAGCGCTTCTCTGAAGAAGGGAGCTTCGTCACGCTCGTCCCCAAAGGGTTCGAGATACGGACGCCGGTCTGCGCTTCTCTGGAAGAATCCGTCGCTACGCTCGCGCATGATTTCGCGCTGTGGGAGGAGGCGGCGAAGCCGGAAGGCTTCGCTGCTGCGCCCGTATCGTTCAACCCGTTCGCTACCGAATATGTTCCCGAGCCGCCGCTCAACGCGTGGGAACGGGCGCAGCAGACCTCGCCAGAAGACCTGACCGACTACATGCACATGCTCACGAACGGGCCGGACATCAGCTTCTCGCATCCGGCATGGAGCGCGGACGACATCATCGATATCGGGAAGAAACTCACCTACTACAGCCCCTACATCGTGCCGTTCAGCTTCTCTTCCCCGTTCTATGAGGGCGCGCCGTGGGGCGGCCTCTCGCGCCGCACCCATTATCGCACCGGCAAGCGCCCTGCCGCGCTCGTCTTCCTGGATGACGAGAAGAAGCTGATTCCGAGCACGCCCTCGCTCACGAAGGCGGCGCGCGTTCCGGCAGAGGCCGGCCGCATCGAGTTCAAGGCCTTCGATGCGGTCGCGGACCTCTCGCTGTATGAATCGCTCGGCATGCTCCTGCTGGGAATCGCGCTCGACGATACGCTGCCCGGCCGCGCGCTCACGCCCGATATGGCGCTCCACCAGAAGGCCGCGACGAAAGGATTCGAGGACGAGAATATCAGGAGCGGGTGCGGAGCGGTTCTCGCGGCCGCGCAGGCGGCACTGCCGCACGAGCTCGCCGCGCCGCTCGGCCGCCTGCGCGGCATGCTCGATTCGCGGAGGGCACGCGCCCACGACATGCTCGACGCGTACGCCCGGAGCGGCAGCATCATCGAGGCCGCCATACAGGACTGACGGCCCGGCCGCGGGACGCCGCGGCAGTGGAAATCCTTCCTGAAATACGGTATGTTTCAGAGGCAGAACCATGCGCGGTTAGCTCAGTTGGTAGAGCATCCCCTTGACGTGGGGAGGGTCACAGGTTCGAGTCCTGTATCGCGCACACACAGCCCGGCAAGCGCGGAGGTTGCGTCTTCCGGCACAAGGAGTATAACGATATCAGATCGCTTCTGATCTGTTCCAGCAAAGAGGAGACGCATCATGCGTACGGTACCGACCGCGCTGGCAATCGCCGCGCTCTCGCTTTCATGCATCCCGGCCGCGCTCGCCGATACCGGCTCGGTCGAGATCAAGTCGACTCGTGATTTTGCGATCAAGCGGGGCGCCGTCCCCGGATGCGCGACGCTCGTCGATTACACGGATGACGGGAAGATCCTCACCGTCACCTGCGACACGCAGCAGGCGTTCGAAGTCGGCGTCCAGGTCTCGGACGACCTCGACACGTCGTGCAGTTCCAAGAATAGCAAGTACGTCTGCACGGTCAGGAAACGCTGACCGTGCCACTCAGGGCCCCCGCCGCACGGGGGCCTTTTGCTGCTTCACAAGTCCATACCCATGGCTTAGAGTGGGATGATGGAACCCTCTACCGCTCCTGCCTCCCCGCGCACCGTCATCCTCTATCACGGCAACTGCCCTGACGGCTTCGGCGGCGCGTATGCCGCCTGGAAGAAGTTCGGCGACGATGCCGAATATATTGGACTTTTCCGCGACGTTCCCCCGCCTGCGCCGGAATCCTTCGCGGACGCGCACCTCTATTTCATAGACTTCTGCTACCCGCAGGAGCAGATGGACAGCTACGTGGCCCATGCGCAAGCCGTGACCGTGCTCGACCACCACGAAGGGGTCGAAGAGGTCATAACCCGCATGCCCGAGTACCGCTACACGAGCGAGCATTCCGGCGCGGTCATCGCCTGGCAGTACTTCCATCCGGGCACTCCCGTACCGCTTCTTTTGCAGTACATCGAGCAGGGCGACCTCTACAAGTTCGAGATGCCTGAGTCGGAGGAGATTCTTTCCTACGTCTATACCCGCCCTCAGGCATACCTTGAGTGGGACATGCTCGCCTCGCAGCTCGAAGACCCGCTCGAGCGCGCGCGCATCATCGAGAAGGGCGCGAGCTATGCCGAGCACAAGAGGATAACGGTCGAGCAGATCATGCATACGGCCGAGGTCGTAGAATTCGAAGGGTACCGCGCGTACCTTGCCTCGTGCTCGAAGCAGTTCACCTCGCCGGTCGGGAACATGCTCTCGCGGAAGCTCCCGCCCATCGCCCTGGTCGCGAGCGTGCACGCATGGGGCCTGCGCGTCTCATTGCGTTCGGACGGCAGCACCGACGTCTCTGTTCTCGCCCGCAAGTACGGCGGCAACGGCCACCCGTACGCTGCCGCCTTCTCGCTCAGATGGAGCGACGAGATACCATGGAAGCCGCTGACCGGACCGGACGAGAAATGAAGCTCCTCTCCATAGAGACCAGCTGCGACGAGACCGCCGTTTCTGTGCTTGAGGCGCGTGCGGGCGATGCTGCGAATGGCGAGGCGGCGCATGCCGCGGGCAGCGCCGCCGAGTTCCGCATCCTCGGCAACGCGCTCATCTCGCAGATAGATATCCATAAGGAATATGGCGGCGTATACCCGATGATCGCCAAGCGCGAGCACGCGAAGAATCTCGTGCCGCTACTGGACAGCGCGCTCGCACAGGCCGGCATGGGCTCGCAGCGGGATTCATCACACGGCACACTACAAGGCACGCCGCTTTCCGAGGAACAGCGCAGCGAGCTTTCCGCCATCCTCGAGCGCGAGCCGAAGCTGTTTCAGGCGCTCGTAGCCTTCCTTTCAAAGGCTGCTCAGCCGGACATCGACGCCATCGCCGTTACCGCCGGCCCCGGCCTCGAGCCGGCGCTTTGGGTCGGCGTGAACTTCGCGCGCGCGCTCTCGCTCGTCTGGAACGTGCCGGTCATTCCCGTAAACCACATGGAAGGGCACATATGCGCCGCGCTCGCAGAGATCACGGAGCGCGATGAGGCTTCCGGCGCGCCGCGCACTCTTTCCATTCCGGAACTCTCGCCTCCTCTTCTCTCCCTGCTCATCTCCGGCGGCCATACCGAGCTGGTGCTCTCGAAGGAGTGGGGGACGTATGAACTCATCGGCCAGACGCGCGACGACGCCGTAGGCGAGGCCTTCGACAAGGTCGCGCGCATGCTCGGCCTGCCGTACCCGGGCGGCCCGGAAATCTCGAAGCTTGCCGAGAAGGTACGCGAAGCCGGCCGAGAGAACGACATCGCGCTCCCCCGTCCGATGATCCACGACCCGCACTGCGACTTCTCCTTCAGCGGCCTCAAGACCGCCGTGCTGTACCAGGTGAAGGATCGCACGCTTTCGGAGGAAGAGAAGGAAGACATGGCGCGCGCCTTCGAGGACGCCGCTGCCGACGTCCTGTACGCGAAGACGGCGCGCGCGCTCGAAAAGACCGGCGCACAGACGCTCGCGCTCGGCGGGGGCGTCTCGGCGAACACCCACATACAGCGGACGTTCCGCGAGCGCCTCGCGCAGGACTTCCCCTATGTGCGCCTCGCCATCCCCGCCCCCGTCCTCACGACCGATAACGCCCTCATGATAGGCCTTGCCGGCTTCTACCACGCGCAGATGCAGGATTTCGCCGACCCCGCGACGCTGCGCGCCGACGGGAACCGCAAGCTGCGGGCATAGGACAAGGCCGCGCAAAATAGCGCGGTTTTTGCTATATTCAGACTAAATGGACGACAAATTCCTGAAACCCTACGACCCGGCCGCGACGGAGGGCCGGATATACGAGGCGTGGGAGAAAAGCGGGTATTTCAACCCTGATTCCCTTCCTGACGCCGAAGCGCGGGAGCCGTTCACCGTGGTGCTTCCCCCGCCGAACGTTACCGGCGTGCTCCACCTCGGCCATGCATACGAGGATTCCCTCCAAGACACCGTCATCCGCTACCAGCGCATGCGGGGGAAGCGCGCGCTGTGGGTCCCGGGCACCGACTCTGCCGCCATCGCGACGCAGGCGCGCGTCGAGAAGAACCTTCAGAAGGAGGAAGGCAAGAGCCGGCACGACATCGGTCGTGACGAGCTCGTGAAGCGCGTGGCGGAATTCGCGAAGAACAGCGAAGACACCATCCTGAACCAGATCCGCCGCATGGGCGCGTCGCTCGACTGGTCGCGCTACGCCTACACTCTTGATGACGCACGCAACAATGCTGTTTTCACGGCATTCAAGCGCATGTACGACGCAGGGCTCATCTACCGCGGCCATCGCATCGTGAACTGGGACCCGAAAGGCCAGACGACCATCTCTGACGATGAGATCGCGCACCAGGAGCGTACCTCCACGCTCTATACTTTCCGCTATGCGAAGGACTTCCCTATTCCGATAGCGACCACGCGCCTCGAGACGAAGGTGGGCGATGTGGCAGTGGCCGTGCATCCCGACGATGCGCGCTACGCAGAGTTCGTGGGCAAGACCTATGACGTTACCTTCTGCGACGTGCCGCTTTCCATTCGAGTGATCGCCGACAAGGAAGTTGACCCCGAGTTCGGCACCGGCGCGCTCGGCGTTACGCCGGCGCACAGCATGACGGACTGGGAGATGGCAGAACGCCACGGGCTGCCGAAGGACCAGGCGGTCATCAACGAGTACGCGAAGATGACCGTAGAAGGACGGCTCTCCGGCCTCAAGGTGCTCGATGCGCGCGAAGCGGCCGCTTCCTGGCTGCGCGACGAAGGGCTCATGGAGAAAGAAGAGGAGATATCGCAGAACGTCTCTACCGCAGAGCGCACGGGCGGCATCATCGAGCCGCTTCCTAAGCTCCAGTGGTTCGTCGCCGTGGACAAGCCGTTCATCATCTCGCATTCAGAGATTCCGGGCATCGAGAGCGGCTCCGAGACGACGCTCAAGCAGCTCATGCGCGCTGCCGTCGAGAGCGGCGAGGTCGCCATCCCTCAAGAGAACTTCCGAAAGATATATTTCCATTGGATAGACAACCTGCACGACTGGTGCATCAGCCGGCAGATATGGTTCGGGCACCGCATTCCGGTGTGGTACCGCGCTGACGACGTGCGCTGTGAGCAGGAGATGCCGGAGGGCGAGGGCTGGACGCAGGACCCTGACGTGCTCGACACGTGGTTCTCTTCCGCGCTCTGGACCTTCTCGACGCTCGGATGGCCAGAGCAGACGCGCGACCTGGCGACGTATCACCCGACCTCGTTCATGTCCCCTGCCTACGAGATTCTCCCGCTCTGGGTGTCGCGCATGATCCTCATGAGCGGCTTCCATCTGGGCCAGGTGCCGTTCAGGACGGTGATGATCCACGGCCTGGTGCGCGACGCGAAGGGCCAGAAGTTCAGCAAGTCGCTCGGCAACGGCGTCAATCCGCTGGAGATTATCGACAAGTACGGCGCCGATGCGCTCCGCATGGGCCTCCTCGTCGGAACCGCCATCGGCAACGATATCCGCTTCGACGAGAACAAGATCAAGGGCTACAAGAACTTCGCGAACAAGCTCTGGAACATCACGCGGTTCATTTTGGAGAATACGATTGACGAGGCAGGAGCCTTAGATGCCTCAGACGCAGCGCTCACCGCAGGCGACCAGGAGATGCGCGCGGAACTCGATGCGCTTCTCGCCGACATCACCAAGGACATGGACGAGTACCGCATGTATCTCGCCGCCGAGAAGCTGTACCACTATGTGTGGGACCGCCTTGCCGCAGAGATACTCGAGGACTCGAAGAAAGTGTTCGCGGGAGAGAGCGACGAGGCGAAAGCTTCGCGCAGAAGGCTCTTGCGGTCCCTGCTCTCTGACGCGGTTGCAGCGCTCCATCCGTTCATGCCGTTCGTAACTGAGGAAATCTGGCAGTCATTGCCGGGAAGTCGGGGTATGCTTATGGTATCGCCTTGGCCGTATGCGGCCGCATAGGCGGGCCTGCGCATGGACCCTCTTGATTCCTCGACCTTTGCAACCGTCATCTACTCCTTCGTCGGCGGGCTCCTGCCCGCCCTGGTCTGGCTCTATTTCCTACTGAAGGAGGACTACCGCCATCCTGAGCCGCGCTCCGTGCTCCTGATGGCCTTCCTGGCCGGCATGGTCGCCGTCCCCATAGCGGTGCCGCTCGAGTCATTGCTGCGCGAGTACGCCTACGGCGCGGTGGCGTCCTGCTCGCCGTACCTGCCGCTGTGCCTGCCCATCATCACGGCATGGGCGGTCGTCGAGGAGGTGCTGAAATACGGGCTCTGCGCCGCCTTCGTGCTCTGGCGCACCGACGTGGACGAGCCTATCGACCTGGTCATCTACATGCTCACGGCGGCGCTCGGCTTCGCGGCGCTCGAGAACGCGCTCTTCCTCTTCGAGCCGATCGCCGCGCGCCACTTCCTCGCCGCGCTCGCCACCGACAACCTGCGCTTCGTCGGGTCGACGCTCCTGCATGTCGTCGCGTCGAGCGTCATCGGTTTCGCGCTCGCGCTCGCGCATTCGCTGCCGCGCTATGCCCGCGCCTTCGTCTCCGCCTGCGGACTTATCCTCGCCATTTCATTGCACGCGACCTTTAATTTCCTTATAATTCCGAGAGGCGACACGCACAGCATCCTGGGCGCATTCCTGTTCGTCTGGTGCGGTGCCGTCATCTTCTTCGGGCTCTTCGAACTATTAAAATACTTCGAGTACCGTGCGCCGAGCGCACCCTACGTGTAGTACCCCTATCCACCATGAAAAAACGCTCCTTCTTCGAACGCCTTTCCGGTTCGGTTCCCGTCAGCGACGACTATGACGCCTTCGAGGACGAGGCGCCGCTCGTACGCCGTCAGCCGGCGGTCCCTGCCGCGCATCCCACGATGCATATCGAGCAGGATGCCGCGCCGCATACCTCCTTCCCTCTCCAGGACGACGAGCCGGAAGGCCAGCTGCCTGTAGATGTCTATCAGACCCCGAGCGAGATCGTCGTGCGCACCTTCATCGCCGGCGTCCGTCCTGACGAGATAAACCTTTCCATAAGCCGCGATATGGTAGTTATCGAAGGCGCTCGCGCCGAGCGCGAATCGATAGCGGATTCAGAGTATTTCAACCGCGAGCTCTTCTGGGGCTCGTTCTCGCGCACGATCCTTCTTCCTCAGGAAATCGACGTCGAGAACGCGTCCGCGAACGCGAAGGACGGCCTTCTCACGCTCATCCTGCCGAAGCTCGACAAGGCGAAGCAGACGAAGCTCAAGGTACGCGCAGGATAGGCTGCCGGACAGAATCAGAGCGACTCCGTGACCAGCGCCGGCATGGCGCTGGCGTTTTGCAGATCAAAGCGGAACTCTCCGATGGTCTGCCCGTTCAAGGTCTGTACCAGCACGCGCCATTTTCCGGGTGCCGGGTCCCCTTTCAGGGAGTAGCCGCGATACCCGCCTGAACGGCCGCCAGAGAGCGCGAAGGCGACGGTCGACTCCGTAACCCAAGAGCCGGATGTCTCGTCATAGCGCTGCCATAGGTGCACGACGCTCGTCGTGAAGCCTCCGGGCGCGAATACCGCGCTATAGGCGTAGAGCGGCGTGCCGGGAAGGTGATGGACCTCCTGCGGGCGCGGATCCCACCAGGCGCGAGCAGGCTCGCCGGAGACGACGTATGCCGGCCCTTCGCGCGCGATCTCGTGGTATATGCCGCCTGACTTGAGAGCGAGCGGTATGGGCGGTAACAGCCCCGCGAGATACGCGCCCACGATGGCTGCCGTGATGAGCGCGACGGCGGCGAGTATGCCGCTGAGCGCGTCCAGGAGGCGCCTGCGCCCTACCCACGCGAGCACGAGCACATAGAGCGCGAAGGCGGCGAGAGCGAGCGCCGTACTGCCGAGGAATATCTCCGTTCCGATGCGTTCAGCGTAGAGCGGCAGCACGAATATGGCGAAGGCATAGAGCGAGAAGTAGATCAGAATGGTCTGGAAGATGAGATGCTCGCGGTAGCTGCTGAACAGCTCGTTTCCGAAGAAGACGAGCGCGATAAGGACGATGAACGGCCACGAGACCGCGAGGACCGCGCTCTTGGTAAAGAGGATCAGGAATCCCGACAGGATGCTGCCGAACGTGAACTGGGCGAAGAGCGGCGCGAGCACCGAGAGCGGCCGGGCCAGCTTCCCCCGCTTTCCGTGGGTGCCGTGCCCCACGACGGTCGCGACGAGCACGAAGCTGAGATACGCCGTGAACAGGAGCGTGATGGACGTCAGGCTCATGAGGCCGAACGTGAGGAGGTCTCCCACGAAGCCTGAGACGAAGAGGAGCGACGAGAGCGGGCGCTCATAGCGCTTCAGGAAGGCGAGCGTCGCCTCGTAATAGCGGGAAAGCATACTCATACAGTAACAGTATATGACGGCGGCAGGAGGATGACAGGACCGAAGAGGAAAGCCGCGACCTTCGGTCGCGGCTTTCCTCTTTCCTCGGTGCTTGGGGCCGGGGTCGAACCGGCGACCCTTCCCTCTTCAGGGGAATGCTCTACCAACTGAGCTACCCAAGCAGCTGCCCGCGAACGGAACCGTCCGAGCAAGAGTATACTAGCATATCCCCGTACGTTCTCCCACCCTAGGACTGCCCTCTCGAGGACTGGTAGGCGCGTATGAGCTCCTGTAGCTGCTCTGCCGATGGAAGGCCGAGGAAACTGCCGGATTCGCCGTTCGTATAGGCGACCGGAATGAGCGCGTGGATGATAGGGCCGAGGACGAGGAACGGCAGCGCGAGCACGATGAGCCAGATGAGGATGCGCCCCCAGAACGACCAGTTGGACGTGCGCTGTATGCGGCGGAGTATCCGGTTATTCTCCTCGACCGCGTCCTGAAGGTCCTCGAGCGTCTGTTCCAAGCGGGCGAGCGTCTGCGCGTTCTGGTCATCCATAGAAGATACTGAGATTATGCAGGGAATCTGAAGGAGCGGCAAAGGGGACTATGGGGAAGGATTCGCCAAGCAGGCGGAAAGCTCCGCCGTCTGCGTCCATCCGCATGCGCCGTCAGCCTGGCGCTCGCAGGTCGCCTTGCGATAGCAGGCGAATTCCGGCTTGTAGATGCAGGGTGACGCCTGGTCCGGCGTATCGCTGCAGATCTCGCTCGAGCAGCCGCCGACGTAGCACCTGCCGCCGGCCGTGCCGGAACCGCCTCCTTGCTGAGCCGGCTCCACGGCAAACGTGAGGCGGTACGCGCCTTGTGCCGGCGCGTTCCCCTGCAGGCGCGCAGGCGCGACCGAAACGAACGTAACGGCATCGTCGCCGGCAATGATGCGGTCGCCTAGGGCGATCGTCTTCGTCTCTGCCGTGCCATCCGCATTCGTCCTGAGCGAGATGCGCACCGTACCCGCCTGGATGCACTCTACGTCGGCAGGACACCGGCTGTCCTCGATGAGCGCAAGGGGGCGGAGGGAGAGACCGTCCTTGAAGCCTGCCGCCTGGTCGAAGGAGAGGGTTACGTTACCGTACGGATAGTAGCTCGTCGGTCCCGAAGGATTCCAGGAACCGCCCTGCCCGGCGCTTCCCGCAGTTCCGAGCGAATCAGGAGAGAGCGCAGGAGTCGTCGCCGAGACGGTCGTCGTGCCGGTGCCGATGCCGGTGCTCGTCGCCGCCTGCGGGACCGTCGGAACAGGTTCTGCTCCATGCCGCTCTGAGAAGATGAGGCCGAGCGCGATAATAAGCACTAAGCCCAGGA
>CAZYZM010000026.1:0-10020 GCA_964651935.1 uncultured Candidatus Saccharibacteria bacterium | reverse complement strand
GCGCGATGCGAGCACCCACGTGGCACCATACAGTTGCCACACTGGGGGTGGTTCCAGCAAAGGCCGGCACGTACGTGCCGGCCTTTGCTATACTTATACCTACCATGAACCGCATATCGCTCTTCGCCGCCTTGATCCTGGCGCTGGCGCTCCTGCTTCTCCACCTGTATGCGCTGGATACGTACCTGTACTGGCATCACGGCTGGTTCGACATCCCCATGCATATCCTAGGCGGCGCGGCCGTCGGCATGTTCCTCATCTCGTTCTTCGGCACGCGCCGCGCGCTCCTGTATCTCGCCTGCATGCTTGTCGTCGTGATCGGCTGGGAAGTGTTCGAGTATATAGGCGGCATCTCGCCCGGCCAGCCGCACTATGCGCTCGATACCGCGCAGGACATGCTGAACGGCCTCATCGGCGCCGGCATCGCCATGTATGCCGCACGGCTTTCTTCCGTATGGCGCTGAAACTCACCTTCTATGGCGGTGCGGAGACCGTAACGGGATCAAATTTCCTCGTGGAAGGCGCTCGCGGGAAGCTCCTCGTGGACTGCGGCATAGAGCAGGGGAGGGATTTCTGTCAGGAAGAGATGTATGCGCCGTTCCCGTATGACGTGCCTGCCATCGATGCGCTCGTCGTAACGCACGCGCACCTCGACCATGTCGGCCGCATTCCGAAGCTGATGAAGGAGGGGTTCACGGGGAAGATCTACATGACCGCGCCCACCAAAGACCTGGCGCAGCTCATCATGGAGGATTCTGCCCGCATCCTGGGCCAGAATGCCCGGGAACGGGGCTATGCGCCCTTGTATGAGGAGCGGGATGTCGATGCTGCCATGGAGCGCATAGAGACCGTCCCGTACCGCCAGGAGTGGGAAGCCGCGCCAGGGCTTTCCTGCTTCCTGCGCGATACCGGGCATATCCTCGGTTCTGCCAGCGTGCGCATCCGCGACCTGGCAGACGGAGCGGACGGCGTTACGCTCGCGCTTACGGGCGACATCGGCAACAGCCCTTCACCGTATCTTCCTGACCCGGAAGCTATCACGGATGCGGACGCGATGGTCATGGAAAGCGTGTATGGCGACCGGCTGCATACCCACGCGGACGACCGCGTCGAGGAGCTGGAGAAGGCACTGAACGAGGCGGTGAAGCGCGGCGGCGCCATCCTCATCCCCGCGTTCTCGCTCGAGCGTTCGCAGCTCATGCTCTACGAGATAAGCAACATGATGGAGGCGGGAAAGCTGCCGAAGATTCCGGTCTTCCTCGACTCGCCGCTCGCCATCAAGGCGACGGACGTCTATGCGAAATGGGGGCCGAAGTTCTTCAAGGACGGCGTGCAGGCGGAGCTGAAGGAGGAGCGCGACATCTTCCGCTTCCCGCAGCTCACGCAGACGCCGTCGCGCGAAGAATCGCAGGAGATAGCGGACGCGCCCGAACCGAAGATCATCATGGCAGGCGCAGGCATGTCCCATGGCGGGCGTATCGGGAAATGGGAGCAGAAGTATCTTCCTGACGCGCGCACGACGCTCTTCATCGTGGGGTATCAGGCGCCCGGCTCGCCCGGACGCCGCCTGCAGGACGGCACGAGGCGCGTACGCCTGGATAGGAAGGATGTTGCCGTGCGGGCCCATATCCAGAGCTTCAGCGGCTGGTCGGCGCACGCTGACCGCGACGGGCTGCTCGCCTTCGCGCAGAGCACCCAGCCGCGCACGAAGACTATCTTCACGGCGCTCGGCGAGCCCTCGAGCGCCCGCTTCCTGGCACAGCGCATCCATGGGTACCTCGGCGTCCGCGCCATCGTGCCCACGGAGGGGCAGGTGTGGGAGATCACGAAAGAGGGCGCACGGGAACTTACGAAATAATTATTTGCATATGGCACTTGAACACGGAAATATAACGACCTCCTTCGAGATAGAAGGAAAGCGCATCACGAAGAACCTCGGCATCGTGCGCGGCATCACGGTGCGCTCGCGCTCCATCGTCGGCGCTATCGGCGCCGGGCTGCAGACGATCGTCGGCGGGAACATCACGCTCTTCGAGACGCTCTGCGAGAAGGCGCGCGAGCAATCCTACGAGCGCATGATCGCGCATGCTGAAGAGATGGGCGCGAACGCGGTCATCGGCATGCGCTACGATGCCACCGAGATCGGCGGCGGCATCACCGAAGTCCTCGCCTACGGCACCGCGGTCGTGGCGGAATAGCGCACCGTTGCTAAGGCAAAACGCAAAAAACTTCCGGTGAGACTAAGGCTTGGCCTAGCGGCCTGGAGCGGTCTCACCGGAAGTTTTTTGCGTTTTGCCTGCTATGCGTTCACCTCCTTGGCGATGCGGGAGAATACCTCCGGATGCTTCTGAGCGAACTCAGAGAGGACCTTGCGGTCGAGGCCGTGGCCCTTCTTCTTGAGGGCATTGATGAACGTGCTGTAGGACTTGAAGCCTTCGGCGCGGATAGCGGCGTTCAGGCGTACGATCCAGAGCTGGCGCATGACCGTCTTCTTGTCGCGGCGATGATTGAACGCGTTCTTGCCGGCGTGCACCAGCGCTTCCTTGGCGAGGCGCTCCTTCGTGCTGCGGCCATGGCGGTACCCTTTGGCGCGGGAAAGCACGTTGCGGCGGCGCTTTGCCGAGATGACTCCTCCTTTTACGCGTGACATAGATGATTACTTAAACTAGGTAAAGATTCCAGGCGGCTACTTGCTCTTCTGGGAAAGGAAACGGCGACGGATGCGGTTGGTCACCGTGAGCGACTGGTCGCGGTTCTTCGCCATGCGGACGCTTCCGCTCTCCGTCGCGTTGTAGTGGTTCTGGCCGGGCTTGCGCACGACGAGCTTGCCCTTCTTGGTGACGCGGATGCGCTTGGTGTATGACTTGTTCGTTTTCATAAAGGTTTATTGGCTTTCGCCGCTTGGCACAGCTGCTGCAGCTTCCGCTTTCGGCGCCGTTCCTGCCTTCGGATCCCGTTCGATGATCGTCGCGAAGCCTTTCGGCGCCCTGACGATCGGATCGGCTACCCGGTACGGGTAGGGGATGAGGAGCAGGAACTTCTCGAGCCGGGTCTTGAGGAAGGCTTCCTCCATGCCCTTGTAGCGTCCTTTGAGGAACAGCTCAGCGCGCACCCGATGGCCTTCGGCGAGCCAATCGGCTGCCTTCCGGGCCTTGAGCCGCATGTCGTTCTCCCCGGTGCCGACTTTTATCTGCACCTCCTTGGTTTCAGAGACTTTGGCCTTGGCGCGCGCTGCGCTGTCCTTCTTCTTCTGCTCGTACTGAAATTTACCATAATCCATGATTTTCGCAACGGGAGGCTTGGCGTTCGGCGATATCTCGATAAGGTCGAGACCGGCCTCCTGAGCGGCTTTCAGGGCTTCAGATATAGAGATTACGCCGAGGTTCTCGCCTGCGGCCCCTATCACGCGCAACTCTGGCACGCGAATCTCGCGGTTTATGCGTACTTTCTCGACAGCTGCCATGGGATTTCCCTATACTACCGCGATTATGCTTGATTTACAACGTATTTTACGAACGGAGCCCCGCAGGAGCGAAGCTCCTGCGGGGCTGAGAATGTCAGAAGAACGGCCGGGCGCCGTCCAGCTCGGCTTCGAGCCGGGCATGGAGCGTTTGGCGCTCCTTTTCCTCCGCGCGCGCATTGATGTGCGCTATGAGCGCGGCATATGTCGCGCGTACAGGATTTTCCATACCGACGTCGCGTGCCATCCGGCGGATGACCTGGCCACGAGGTTCAGACATAGCGTGCCTCCCTAAGAGTTGGTCCTTGAGTAGCGTACTATAGAGGGACGACCGGTTCCATATGCATATCTCACGCCTCTTCACCGTACGAAGCGCCTGCTGGCTCTTTCTCGCGGCACTCGTCCTCTTTTCCTCCTATATCCTGTTCTATAAGCTCGGAAACGAGCCGTTTCAGGATTATGACGAGGCGACCTATGCCGAGGTTACCCACGAGAGCCTGGTGCGCGGGAATCCTTCGACCCTGACGTTCCTCAACCAGCCGTACTTCCGCAAGCCGCCGCTCCTGTTCTGGCTCACGACGGCGAGCACGCAGCTAGTTCCGGACATAGAGGCCGCCGACCGCTTCCCGAGCGCGCTGGCCGGCCTCGCCGCCGTCCTCCTGGTCATTCTCGTCTGCATCGAGGCGGGCGCCGGCCTGCCGGTCGCGCTTCTTGCCGGCGCTATCCTCGCGACGACGTCTCCCTGGATGGAATTCGCGCGCGACGTGCGCTTCGACAACCTCGTGTCGCTCTTCATCGTTGCCGCCTTCTATGCCGGCATGCGCGCACGGCGCGACCGACGCTGGTACGCCTTCGCGGGCATCATGCTCGCCTTCGCGGTCCTCTCGAAGAGCGTCATCGTCGCCTTCGGCGGCGTCGCGCTCCTCGCGTACGCGCTCCTTTCGCTGGGATGGGCGGGCACTGCCGCGCTCCTCAGGGACCGGTACGTGTGGCTCGGCATCGGCGCGTTCCTGCTCGTGGCCGCGCCGTGGCACATCGCCATGACGCTCGCCTACGGCAGCGCCTTCTGGCACAGCTACCTGGGCACTGAGGTGCTGGAACGCGCGGGCACGAACCTCTTTCCAAATAGCAACAATCCGACAAGCAGCGAGTACGTGGCGCACATATTCGGGTATGCGGCACCGTGGGCAGAACTGTTCGTGCTTCTGCTTGCTGCGTTGCCGTGGCGATTCCGGAAGATGGCGCCCAGCGTGCGAAGCACGCTGGGCGCCTCCGTCGCGACCGTCCTCGCCGTGCTTCTCGTCATGTTCACGGCGCAGACGAAGGCCTTCGGCTACCTGATGCCGATGTATCCGTTCGCGGCCATCGCGCTCGCGCTCGGGGCAGGGGAGGTATGGCGCTGGCTTCGGGCGCGCGCTGGCATGCGCGGCGATGCGCAGATGTTCTTCACCACCGGCAGTCTCTTTCGCCGCATCCTCGCCGTGCTCGCGCTCGTCGTCCTCGCTGCCTTCCTTGCCTACGCCGCGCGCCTGACGCGCTTCAACGCCTTCCATATAAACCCGTACTACGGCTGGGAGATAGGCCAGGCGTACGAGGAACGCGATGTCGCCGCGCTCATCCGCGCTGCGGATGAGCCGGCCGTCTACGCGTACGGCTACGACGCAATCGGCGCCATCCTCTATTACAGCCGGCTCCCTGATTCTGCGAACCCCTATATCGGCACGTGGAATGCCGAGCGGGAGCCTTCCGGAACGACGTTCATACTCGCGACGGCGTCGCTTGCCGAACTCGCGGAAGAATTCCCTGCATTCGAGTTCGCCCAGCTCTACTCAGGCAGGTTCGTCTCACTGTTCTCGGTTACCGATTGAGCGGCCATCCCCAGCACCGCGCGCCGCTCGACCATGAGGTTACGCGCATAGATGAAGAGGGAGAGGGTCTGCGCCGTGATGAAGACGATATCCTTGCGATAGACGGCGTAGACGAGGATGATGAGCGCGCCGGAGATAGAGAAGTACCAGAAAAGCTTCGGCACGACGACCCGCCCCGCCTTCTCGGTCGCGATCCATTGCACGATGAAGCGCATGAAGAAGAGGAACTGGCCGAAGAAACCGATGAGGATCCACGGGTTGAGCAGGTACGCGATGGCGGCGGAAAGGTTGTCGAGAGGCATATTTCGTAGTATAGCAAGTCAATGAAACCGCTCATATCCGTCGTGGTGCCGGTCTATAACGAGGAGGGAAGCCTGAAAACCCTTCATGCGGAGCTGCGGAAGGTGCTGGACTCGTTCAGCCAGCCGTACGAGCTGATATACGTCGACGACGGCAGTACCGACGGCACCCCTGCCGTGCTCGAGGCGCTCACCGGAAGCATCGTGCTCTCGCTCGCCCGCAACTACGGCCAGTCCACCGCGCTCGATGCGGGCTTCCGCGCTGCCGAGGGCGACATCATCGTCTCGCTGGACGGCGACGGGCAGAACGACCCGCGCGACATCCCGAAGCTGCTCGAAGCGCTCACCGACCCCGAAGTCGACGTGGCGACCGGCTGGCGCGTCGAGCGCAAGGACCCGCGAAGCATCCGCCTCATCACCCGCCTCGGACGCGCGCTGCGCGGCCGCATCATCGGCGACTATATCCACGATTCAGGCTGCACGCTGCGCGCATACCGGCGCGCCGCCATCGAGAGCGTCGACCTGTTCGGCGAGATGCACCGCTACCTCCTCGCGCTCCTCGTGTGGAAGGGCTTCCGCGTCGTTGAGATTCCCGTGTCGCATCGCGCCCGCACGGCGGGGAAGAGCAAATACGGCGCGAGCAAGGTCTTCCGCGGGCTCATCGACCTTCTCTACATCTGGTTCCTTTACCGCTACGCCGAACGCCCGCTCCATCTCTTCGGCTACCTGGGACTGGCGTCGTTCGCCCTCGCGGCCGCCTCGGGCGTCATCACGCTCCATGACCGTTTCGCGCTCGGCATCCATCTGAACCGCGATGGCTGGTTCTTCCTCACCTTCTTCTTCCTCATCGTGGGAGTCATGCTCTTCTCGTTCGGCCTCATCATCGACCTGCTCATGCGCATCCATGCGAACACCTCCGCGCGCGAGCGCCGCTACCATGTGCGGCGCCGGTATGTCGCGGGCGGATAACCGTAAGCAGGATACGCGCTTTTTGTATACACTGGTCTGATGAAGGTCGCATTCATTCACAACGAGAAGAAGATAGGCACCGGCGCGCACTACATCAACGAGCTTATGTCCACGAAGCTCAAGCGGTTCGGGGTCAAGGTGAAGAACTTCTATCCGCGCACCTCGCTCATCGACGCGCCGCAGCACCTGAAAGGCCTCTCGAACATCCTCTTCTTCTACAGCCTGCTCGAGCACAAGAGCGGCATACTGAAGCGCGATCTCATCCAGGGCACGACGTACACGCCCTTGCCGTTCCTGGCGTTCGACATCCCGGTGGTGTCGCATTTCGGCTCGACGACCCGCGGCTTCCTCGACGCGACGCCGCGCGCCGCGCAGATGGACAAGGAGATGAAGAAGATATGGTATACGCTCCGGAAAGAGGGCGTGCTTTCCGAAGTGAACATACGCACGCGCCGCCCGCTGCGCGACATCGCCGAGATCGAGGAGTACGTCGCGTCCCGCGCCCAAGCGGTGCTGGCGACGAGCGAGAACGTCCGTGGCGAACTCATCGCGCAAGGGGTCCCTACCGACCGGATCCAGGTCGTCCATAACGCCATCGAGGATTATTGGTTCGAGCAGCCTCTCGCGCCGGAAATCGCCGAACCTCCCCACATCGTCTTCCTCGGCCGCATCGGGAACGACGCGTTCACGCTCAAGCTCAAGGGCCTGGACCGCCTCATCCATCTGTTCAAGGCCTTTCCGGAAGTTCCGAAGACCGCGGTATACATGAGCACGCACGCCAAGCTCAGGGAGTGGATGCGCGATTCATTCAGCGCATACGAAGGGTTCGCGAACGTGAAGAAGGACCTCATCCCGGGCCTGGTCCGCCCGCTCCGCGGCAGCGTCCTGTTCCTGCCGTCCCGCTATGAAGGATTCTCGCTGAGCCTGATAGAGGGCATGTCGCAGGGCCTCATCCCGGTCGCGTATCCGGTCGGCGTCGTTCCGGAAGTGCTCCGTGACGGGGAGAACGGCTTCATCGTTAATTCACAACGCGAGGCTATACTCCGTACGAAGGAGATTCTCGGGGACGCCGCCTTGCGCGAACGCATGTCGCGCAGCGCATATGAGACATCGCTCCAGTTCACGGGCGATATCCTTGCGGAACAGCTCTCGTCCTTCTATGCGCGCCTCCTTGAGAAGGAACGGGCCGCGAAAAAGGAAGAGAAGCAGAGCGCGTAAGCAGAGCCGTCCACGGCCGTCAGTAAGCTATATACCGTATCTGAACCTTTTATGAACAAAGCCATATACCTACCTATCGGAATAGTCGTCCTTGCCGCCGTGATCGGCGGGATCCTGCTCATGTACGGCCAGTCGCATAGCGGCACCGCGGAAGCGGCCGTGCACGCCCAGGTTACGGAATTCGGCAGTCAGCTTCAGAAGGTCTCGCTGCTCGCGCCGGATGCGGGCGACACCATCGCGCAGACGTACGGCCCGTATGTCGACGCTGAGCTCCTGGCGCAGTGGCAGCAGGACCCGGCTTCCGCCCCTGGCCGCCAGGTCTCGAGCCCGTGGCCCGACCATATCGATATAACGGAAAGCGAGAAGAACGACGACGGCACGTACGCTGTTTCCGGCACGCTCGTGCTCATGACGAGCAACGAGACAGAGCACGGAGGCAACGCCGGCACGTATCCTGTAACGATGACGCTGCGCGAAGAGGACGGCGCCTGGAAGATAACGAGCTATGCCCAGAGCGCTGAAGAGGCAAGCGGACAGAGCGATGCCGGCGCTGCAGCCGGCGGCGAGGACGAGCCGAGCGCGCCTCCCGCATCGCTCCGCCTTTCCGCGATAGCGCCGGCATCCGGCCCGGTCGGCACGACGGTAACCCTCACGGGTACCGGCTTCGACAAGACCAGCCAGGTGCGCCTCGAGAAGGGCGCGATAGCGCAGGCGTCCGTGAACGCCTCAGGCACGGCACTCACCTTCACGATGCCGGACGGCATCGGCGCGTACTGCCGCACGGGGCAGGCGTGCCCGCTCTGGCTCATGCTCCTCAAGCCGGGTGCTTACCAGCTGTACGTAGAGAACGACGACGGCGCGACGAGCAACGCGCTCAGCTTCACGCTGACCGGCACGACGACCGCTTCAGAGCTTCCCAGCGCGCGCTAGATGCGCATAGCCTGACGACCATCGCCCGTCAGGCCTTCTTCCGGTAGTGCTTCAGGTAGGCGACGATGATGAAGCTGATGATGACGAGCAGCGACCAGGAGCTTATCTTCCCGAAGCCCACGAGCGTCCATTCGTGGATCTGGTCAGGATACTTCCACGCGCCGAAATACGTGGAGATATTCTCCGCTATCCATATGAAGAAGGCGATGAGTACGAAGGCGAGGTTCATGGGCATCCACCGCCGCTTCTTGATGACCGTGAAATAGACGCGGGTGCGGTAGAAGAGGATGAAGACCAGGGCCATGAGGAGCCAGCGGAAGTCAGGCAGGAAATGGTGCGTAAAGAAATTGAGATAGATGAGGACGGAAAGCGCGACGCTCAGGAGGTAGTTCGGCGCGTTCTCGAGCGAGAGCTTCATGTATTTCCACGACAGGCTGATATAGCTGCCGACTGCCGCATACATGAACCCGCTGAAGAGCGGTACGGTGGCGATCTTGAAGAACGCCTCTTCCGGGTAGCTCCACGAGCCGACGGCCGGACTCGTCTTGTACAGCTCGAGCACCATGCCGACGATATGGAACAGGGATATGACCTTTATCTCGGTGAAGTTCTCTATCCTGAGCAGGTAGAGCGCGGCCTGGATGAGGATGGCCGCGAGGAAGAGGAAGTCGTAGCGGGCCAGGCCGAAGAGGGGGATATGGCTGGAAAGGAAGAGCAGTGCGAAGAATGAGCCGGCGAAGACGCAGGCGCGCGCCTGCTTGATGCCGAATACGAGGAATTCGAGCGCGAAGTTTCGCAGGGCAGAAGCCATATCCACTGAAACTACCGCAAAGGCGGCCGGATTCCAATACCAAAGTTTGCTACCATATGCGCATGGCACAGAAAGCTATCCCTGGCGGCACGGTGCATGCGCTGCCGTCTGATCTGCGGAAGGCGCTCGCCTCAGACCGGGCGGCGCTGGCGGCGTGGGAGGACATCACGCCGCTCGCGCGCAACGAGTGGATCTGCTGGACCATCTCCGTCAAGAAAGCTGAGACCAGGAAGGACCATGTCAAACGGGTTGTCAGCGAGCTCAAAGAGGGGAAGCGCCGGCCGTGCTGCTGGATCGGCTGCATACATCGCGCAGACAAGGCGGTGAGCGCTTCGGTGCAGGGAATACTCGATACGCGGTCTAAGAAGAAGGCCGGGAAGCGGAGTTCCAAGCGCTAACGGCCTTATGTAGCGATAGCCTGCGCGATCTGGTCGGCGACGCGGTGCCAGAGCGCCCATGCCGCAT
>CAZYZM010000025.1:0-10212 GCA_964651935.1 uncultured Candidatus Saccharibacteria bacterium | reverse complement strand
AGTATCGTGAGCGGCACGCCGAACTCGCTGTTATAGCTCTTCTCGCTCGCGCGCAGGTAGAAGCGGTGCCGCAGCACGGCGGCGATAGCGTCCTTCGTCGAGGTCTTTCCGACGCTTCCCGTAACCATCACGACCTTCGGCCGGTAGCGGCGCACGACTCCGCGCGCGCAAGCGGCCAGGAGGGCGGCGATGATGGTACGGAAGAATCGTTTCATACCTTAGCGCGCCGCCTCCGTCCCGCGGTCAGGCGGCAGGTTGTAATAATTGATAAGGAAATGCGTGAGGTTCATGAACGGAGTGGTTAGCGTCTCGGAGGCATACTCGATGTTCTGCGGCTCCTTCGTATAGAGTAGGATAGCAAATTTCGGGTCGGATGCGGGGAAATAGCCGAAATAGGAGTGGAAGTACACGTTCCCGGCCAGGTACTTCCCGTCAGGCCCCGGCACCTGCGCCGTACCGGTCTTCACCGCGACGCTCATGGTAGGTATGTCCAGGTTCCCGCCGCCGACCTCCTCATCCATGACCTTCACGAGCATGCCGGTAACCTCGCTCGCGGCCTTCGGCGAGAAGACCTGCACCGGCTCTCCCCAGGAGAGCTGCTTCGTAACGCCCGACTCGAGCCGGACCGCCGTCGCGAGGTGCGGCGTAACCATCTTCCCGTCGTTCGCGATGGTCGAGAGCGCGCGTATCGTCTCTATCGGCGTCGTCGCGATGCCCTGGCCGAAGGAGGCGGTGTCGTATTCCACGTCGCGCGGGCTGTTCAGGTTATGTATGTCGCCATGGATCTCGCCCGGCAGGTCGATGCCGGTCTCGGTACCCAGCCCCAGGCGCGTGAAGTAGTCGCGGAAGCGTTCGTGCCCCAGGCGCGTGGCGACGAAGGACGCGCCCACGTTGAGCGACTGGGAAAGCACCTGCTGCATGGGGATGACGCCGCGGGCCTTGAGGTCCCAGTTGCAGATGCGCGCCGTATCTACCACGATGCAGCCCGTGTCGTTATACGTCGTTTCCGGCGTAACGACGCCGGAGTCGAGGCCCGCCGTCATGGTCATGGTCTTGAAGATGGAACCGAATTCGTAGCGGCTCTCGACGAGCGGGTTCCCGAAATACTGCGCGTCGGCATCGCGGAAGCTGTTCGGGTCGAACGTCGGCGCGGTATCGAGGGCGTATATCTCGCCCGTGCGCGGGTTCATGATGATGCCGCCCGTCTCCTGCGAGTGGTACTTCGCCATGACCGCGGCTATCTGGTCGTCGAGCTCCTTCTGCACCATCGGCTCGATGGAGGTGATGACGTCGCCCTGCTGCGCCTTCCGCGGGTCAGTAACCGTGCTCGACAGGTTCGCGAAGAGCTCGGCGAAGAAATTGCCGAAGACCCCTTCCCCGCCGTGCGCGAGCACGTCCTCGTAGTAGCGTTCGAGCCCGAGGCGGCCGGCCAGCGTGCTGTCGTCGTCGTAGGCGACGATGCCCACCGACTGCGCCGCCTCAGGGCCTGCCGGATAGTAGCGCCAGCGCTCGCGCTCGACCATCACGCCGGGAATACCGAGCGCGTCGACGGCGCGGCCCGCCTCGTCAGAGACGTGGTGCGCGACGACCTCGTACGGATCGTCCTTCTGCGCGGCGGATTCCATGAACCCGTCATGGTCGAGTTCCGGCACGAGCGCGGCGATGGCCTGGTATGCGGCGTCAGGGTCCTGCAGGCGTTCCGGATCGAGCGCGATGAGGAAGCCGATGGCGAGCGTGCCTGCGGAGATGGGCGTGCCGTCCTTGTTCGTGAAGAAGATGGAGCCGCGGTCGTAGAGCTCCTGGCTCGAGCTCACGTACTGGCGTTCGGCGCGCAGCGAGAATTCCTCGCCGTGCACGATCTGCACGAAATAGAGCCGGGTGACCAGGAGGAGCGCGACGAGCGCGATGCCTCCTGAGATGATGCGGAGCCGGGACCGTAGGGCGCGTCTCATGACGTCTCTGCTGCCCTGCGGCTAGTCGGCGAAGGTGAGGTTCGGGAGCGGCGCAGCCGATACGTACCGCACGTTCTTGGGCATGACGAAGCCGAGCGTGCTCGGGTCGGTCGCCTCGAGCTCGGCGACCTTGCCGTAGTAGGCGCGCTCGAGCGAGGCGATCTGCATATGCTTCTGCTGCACTTCCTGCGCCAGCTGGGTCTGCAGCGTCGCGAAGAGGACCGTCGCGACCATGAGCGCCACGTATGCGGCGGCGAGGAGCCCCGCGAAGAGCGAGAGGAGCGGTATCGGGCGGAGACGGGCGGCGAGGGCGATGGTCATAGGCAGGTTTCTATAGGAAGGAATAATGGCGCACGGAAGCGTGGATCGGGCTGCGCGCGAGCTTCGACGCCTCGAAGACGCGGAGCTTGGCGCTGCGGGCGCGCGGATTGCGCCGGGTCTCGCTCGCGGCCGGAAGGATCGGCTTCTTGGTCACGAGCACGCCCGCGCCCTCGTGCGCGGCATCGCGGAACATCGTCTTCACGATGCGGTCCTCGATGCTGTGGAAGGTGATGACGGCGATGCGGCCGGCGGGAGAAAGGCGCTCCATCGCCGCAGAGAGCCCGTCGCGCAGCGCGCCGAGCTCGTCGTTCACCGCGATGCGCAGCGCCTGGAAGACCTTCGTCGCCGGATGGAGGCGGCGGCGCTGGTACCAGGAGGGCGTAGAATCCGCGATGACCTCGGCCAGCGCCTGCGTCGTGAGGATGGGCGCCGCCTTGCGCGCGCGCACGATGCCGTGCGCGATGCCGCGGGCGAACTGCTCTTCCCCGTAGGTGAAGAAGATGTCGGCGAGCGTCTCTTCCGGGCTCGAGTTCACGATGTCTGCCGCCGTCTCGGCGCCTTCCGGCTCGCCGTAGGTCATGTAAAGCGGCTCGTCGGCGCGGAAGGAGAAGCCGCGCCCGCTCGAGAGATGGAAGCTGCTCCAGCCGAGGTCGAAGAGCGCCTTGTCGAGCGCAGGAACGCCCGCATCGTCGAGGATGCGGGCGAGGTTGCGGAAATTGTCATGCGCGAGCACGACGCGGGCCTCCGTATGCGCATGGCCGGCGGCTTCCTGCGCGCGCGCGATGGCGTCGGCATCGGCGTCGACGCCCACGAGCGTGCCGTGCCGCGAGAGCTTTGCCAGGAGCGCGCGGAAGTGCCCTGCCCCGCCGAGCGTCGCGTCCACGACCGTGTCGGATTCCCGTACGGCGAGGTTCTCGAGCACTTCCTGGAAGAGGACGCTCTCGTGGCGGTTCTCGGTGCGCGGTTCCATAGGCTTAGCTGAGCGATTCGGCGAGCGCGTCCGCGTCGCGCTCGATGGTCGCGGTGTACTCGTCCCAGGCGGACTCGTCCCAGAGCTCGACCCGCTCGTTGACGCCAGCGACGACGGCCTTCGCCGAGAGCGCGGCGAAGGCCTTCAGGTAGTCAGGCACGAGGATGCGTCCTGCGGAATCGACATCGGCTTCCGACGCGCCGGCGAGCATGAGGCGCGAGAGGCCGCGCCCTGCCCTGCTGCCGGTCGCGTGCTGCGCGAGCTTCTCCGCCTCCTTCTTCCACGCGCTCATCGGATACACGAAAAGGCAGCGGTCGAGGCCGCGCGTGACGATGACCGTCTTGCCGAGCTCCTTGCGGAACTTTGCCGGCAGCGAGATGCGGTTCTTCGCGTCGAAGGTGTGGCGGTATTCTCCGATGAACATGGCGTCGATAGCGGAAGGGCGCGGGGGCCGCAACGCTCACCTGCCTGCATTTCCCGTACCCGTTTCGTGTTCCTGATACCCGTCAAGAATGCGATGCGGAGCCCATGGTGCTTAAGTAAAAGCGGAAATGCAGGCAGGTGAGATTTGCGGGAGTTCCCACTTCATCCCACTAATATCTCACTATATGCCACTTCATCCCACACCGCTATCGATATCCACAGAAAAACGGCTTACCTAAGCCGTTTTTAGAACATTTGTTCGATAAATGCGCAACTATACCCTACTTTTCGTTCATTTTCTCTTGAGAAATGAATAAATGAGCGTAGGATGGGCGGAAGATTCTCGTTTTCTGATCCTTAGCATGGGAGGTACTGATGAAGGAAAAGGTATACATCATGACCATGGAGGCCGCCGGACAGACCGGCGCGCGCGATGAGCTGCTCAGCCTCGGCGCGACGATCGCCATCGCCAATGCGACCGACCGCCTGCCCGAACGCTTCTATGATGCGCTCCGGGTCGTGGTACTCATCGCGCCCGACGATGCGACCGTGCGGATTCCGAAGTTCCGCTTCCCCAGCAAGCATCTGCGCATCCTCCCGTCCCTGGAAAAGGCGCGCGGCGAAGGGCTGTTCGTGCCGAAGCTGTACGATTCGTACCTGCAGGGACGCTGCGCGACGGTGATAGCGCTGCACGCCGGCTCCAGACAGACGCACGGGCTGCGCGATGCGCTCAGGAGCTTCCACTGGCGCGACCCGCGCACCGGCGCGTGGCTCGGACAGAAGCGCAAGAAGAAGTCGCGCCTTGCGCGGCTCGCGGAACGGCGGCGCGAACGCCGCGAGCAGTACGCGCTTCCGTAGAAGCGAGAGCATCGGTCAGCTGCAAAAAAAATACAAGGGCGGCACTCAATATGAGTGCCGCCCTTTCCCTTATCCGCAGCAGGACCTGCGCAGCGCGCTATGCGCCCGCTTCCGCGAGCCGCGCGACAGCAAGCTCCTTGGGAAGCGAGGCGAGGAACCAGCCTGCCTTCGGACCGGACGCGCGGTTCAAGAAGACGCGATAGATGGCGCCGAACAGCTCCTTCGGCTCTATGGGCACCTCCGTCTTCAGATCATGCAGGTACGCATGCACGTCTTCCCCGCTGCGCTCGCCGCCCTCGAGGTAGTCCGCAAGCTTCCGCATCGCCGCCTTCTGCGCGTCAGAAAGCGCTACGCCTTCCGGCACGGAGTCCTGCAGCACGTACTTGAACTGCTCAGGCGCATAGTTCTCGAGCCAGAAGCGCGCGTACTGCGCGCGTTCCTCGAGGAGCGCGTTCTCATCGTCCGTGAGCGCGCTACCCTTCGCTGCTTCCGCTTCCTTCGCAAGATCAAGGTGCGGCATCTGCACGATGAAGGCCAGGAGGCCGAATCGGAGCTGATAGTAGGCAGGCTCTTCCGCCTGCTCCTCGGGCAGCTGGCAGAGCGCGTACAGGCGCGTGAAGTCGTCAGCGACGCCGTCGCGCACCTTCTGCGCGAGCTCGTCGTACCAGTCGTACATGCGCGGCACCGAGTCTCCTTCCGGGTCGACGTCTATCTGCTGATTGATGTCCTTGCCGATGAGGGTCAGGCGGAACTCAGGCGACGGGAAGAGCTGCGCCATATCCTGCGCCGACGAGCCGCGCCCTTTCGAGGACGACATCTTCTTGCCGCCCACGAGGAAGAACTCGTACGGGATGTCGAACGGCGGCTCGTACCCGAATAGCTCGCGCGAGATGTGGTTCGCGACGTCGCGCGAGCCGCCCTTCGTCGAATGATCCTTGCCGCCACCCTCGATGTCGACGCCCTGCGCCGCCCATTTCGCCGCCCAGTCCACTTTCCAGAACAGCTTCGCAGCGCCGCCAAAGGGCGATACGCGGCCCTCATGGCCGCACGGCACCGTCTCGTCCGGCGAGCGGTCGCACGCATAGCCGACGGTCTCGCCATCGAAATCATAGGCGCGCGTCGTCATCATCTTGCCGCAGTTCTCGCAGACGACCGATACTGGCAGCCACGATTCATCTTTCACCGAACCAGAGACATCCTTCAGGATACGCCGCACGTCCGCGACGCGCTCGAGCGCGATGCGGATGAACGGGTCCATCTTTCCTGAACGATAGAGTTCGGTCGCGCGGTAGTATTCGGGCGTAAAGCCAGCCTTCGCATGTACTGAAACAAACTCCGCGCCGAAGTATTCGGCGTAGTTCTCGAAGCCCGGCTCCGGCGAAGGCACGGCATAGAGCGGCTTGCCGAGATGCGGGCGGTATGCAGACTCATCCAGGTACCCAGGGATGGAATCGAACGGGTCGATGTCATTCAGCTCGTAGCGGTACTCGTTCGCGATGCCGCGCTCGGAAAGCACCTCGCCCACGAGCCCGTGGATGGCGACGCCGCGCATCGAGCCGATATGCACGCGGCCCGAGAGCGTCTTCTCATCGCGGATACGGAGCGGCCGCCCGCCCGTGATGGCGTCCGCCTTCTTCTCCTGTATCTCCTGCGCGATGCGGTCAGCCCAAAACATATAGCGATACTAGCACGGATGAGGGTCCGGAGAGAATACGAAATAGCCTTCGCGAAAACCTCTGCGCAGGCTGACGAGCCGAGCAGGAGGAAATTTTCCAGCAGGAAAATATTCCGTGTTTTCGCGAAGGCTATTTCGTATTCTCCTACGCCACCTTCTCGATAGTGTACGTCTGCTTCCCGTTCGGCGTCTCGAAGGTGAACACCTCTCCCTTCTTCTTGCCCATGAGCGCTGCGCCGAGCGGCGAGACGTGCGAGAGCTTGTGCGCGCGCATGTCCGCCTCTTCCGAGCCGACGATGGTGTACTCGTGCATGTCGCTGCCGCCGTCCTTCTTGATGGCGACCTTCGAGCCGAATCCGACGATATCCTTCTTCTTGCCGTCGGTCACGATGCGGGCGCGCTTGACCACGTCCTCGAGGCGGCGGATGCGCTCTTCGGTCGCGGCCTGAAGCTCGCGTGCCTCCTGGTACTCCGCGTTCTCGGAAAGGTCGCCGAGCGAGCGGGCGTACTCGAGGTTCTTCGCTATCTCTGTGCGGCGGACGGTCTTGAGGTGCTCGAGCTCCTTCACCATCTCGTCGAACTTCTCCTGGCTCACCATTGTTTCTTGCTCGGTGTTCATGCGTATGCGTATGATCGGGTTCCCCCTATTGTACGGGTGGCCACTCTTCCGTCAACTTTCGGCCTTTTAATCATTCTCGAAATACTCCGGCGCGGTCGCGTGGAGCGCCTGGAACGCCTGGTGCGTCGCGTACACCGCGCCGATCGAGGTTCCGGCCGGGCCGTGGTCCATGAGCACCACGTAGACATATTTCGGGTCGTCGTACGGCCAGAAGCCGACGGCCCACATGTTGTAGAACTCGTTATGAACGCCCAGCTGCGCCGTACCTGTCTTTCCCGCGAGCTTCACGTACGAGAGGTCGTTCAGGCCGACGGACGTGCCTTCGGTCGCGCCCAGGCGCATGCCCTCGCGCACGATCTCGAGCGCCTGCGGGTCGACCGGGATGCTCTCGCCGGAAGGCGGCGTCCCTTTGACGACGGTAGGCTTCACGAGCTTGCCGCCGTTGGCGACGGCCGCGATGGAGCGCGCGGCCTCGAGCAGCGTTACCTGCGTGCCGTACTGCCCGATGGCCGTATGGTACGTGTTGCCCAGGAGCCACGGTTCGCCGAAGGTCTTCTCCTTCCAGGCCGGCGACGGCACGATGCCGCTCGCCTCGTTGCCGAGCTCTATGCCCGTAGGGGTCGTGTAGCCGAACAGCTTGAACCAGTAGCCGAGCCGGTCGATACCCAGGCCCTTCTGCCCGTCGAAGCCGCCGCCGACCGTATAAAAATAAACGTCCGAGGAATGGGCGATAGCATGGCGTATGTCGAGCGGCCCCAGGTTCTTCCAGTCGCGGAAGATGGACGGGTTGCTCGGGTCGTAGGGATTCGGAACGGATATGTAGCCGTGCGTCTGGATGACCTTGTCAGGCGAGATGATGCCGTCGGTCAGCACGCCGGCCGCCTCGATAGGCTTCACGATGGAGCCGGGCGTATAGAGGCCGGAGATGGCGCGGTCGAGGTAGGGCTGGCGCGAGTCCGTCGCGTAGCCGGCGATGATATCCGCCGGCTGCCCTGCCGAAAGGATGTTCGGGTCGTACTCGGGGTACGAGACGAGGGCGTGGACCTCCCCGGTGTCGACATCCATGAGCACGGCCGCGCCGCCCTCGAACGGGGTCTTGTCGGCGAGCTCCTTGATAGCGTCGTAGAAAGCGCGCTGCGCGCGGGCATCGACGGAGAGCGTTACCGGCTTCCCGTCCACCGGCGGCTTGACCGTACCCTGCGACTGAATGCGGCCGCGCGCGTCCTCTTCCGAGAGGAGCGTGCCGTTCTGTCCGCCGAGCGTGTCGTTGAAGGCCGCCTCGACGCCCGCCAGGCCGGTGATATCGGTATCATAATAGTTGCCGGAAGAATCCTTCTTCGGGTACGAGACGTAGCCGAGCAGGTGCGCGAAGCCGGGCGACGCATAGACGCGCCGCACCGTGCCGTCGGCTTCCTTCTCATTAGAGACGAGCGCGACGCCGTTGCGGTCGAGGATGGCGCCGCGCTGCGCGAAGATGACCTGCGAGCGCAGGCGGTTGCGCTCGCTCTGGAGCGCGTACCTGTCGCCTTTCACTATCTCGAGGTTCGCCGCCTGGACGGTGAGCGCGAGGAAGATCAGGATGACGAACGCGCCGATGCCGCCGAAGCTGCGGCGCGAGAGCGGACGCTCCAGCCTGCCTTCGAGCTGGCCTGTATTAAAATCCGGCTGGTTGCTGGAATCGAGGAAAATCTCATCCGGCGCGAGCTCGGAATCGCGATAGTTAGCGCGATATCTTCTTCTGCGGAACCACCCCATCGCCTACATGATACGCGTCTTCACGAAATGGCGCACGGCCACGGCCGCGAGCATGCAGAGAAGGCCGGCGAGAACCCCCCAGGGAAGGCCGCTCCCGGGGTAGTAGAGGATGTCGGCGAGCGCGCCGATGGCGAATGCCGCGGGCGGAAACGCGAGCCCCGTGAGGAACATGAGCGCGAGGGCGCAGGGCCACGGGAGCCAGAACAGCGAGAGGACAGCCGCGACGGCGCACCCTATGCGTACGTAAGCAGGAATATGCATGCTACGGAGCCACCGTTACCCAGGTCAGGGAGAACGGATTGGTATACGGCCGCACGATGAGGCTCACCGAAGGCGATGAAGGGTCCGATTCGACCTTCACCACGGTCCCGACCGGGTACGCGCCGCCTGCAGCGACATACACGCCGTCGCCGACCTGCGCGCCCGCGTCGCGCGGGATGGCAGCCGTGAACGCGCCCGCGCCCGCGCCGGTAAGGGTCAAGGGGATGCGGTTGCCGCCGACCCAGCCGGCAGTCTCGATACCGCGCGTAGAGAAGAGCGTTACGCGGCTCTGAACGTTCCCCGCGTCGCCGACAAGGCCCACCGGCGTGCCGCCCGGCCCGCTCACGAGCGCGCCTTCGCGGATGCCCGCGCGCGCGCCCTGGTCGATGATGAGGACGTCGTAGGGCGCGACCGGAGGTCGCGCCACGACGCCGGCGACGATTCCCTTCTCAGGCTCGGTCCGCGTACCGAGAAGCCTCGTAAGGTCCGCGGCCTGCGCGGCGAGGACGGCATTCTTCGCCGTGAGCGACGCGTTATCGGCAGCGAGCTCGTCGGCGCGCGCGCGCAGCGACGCGCGCGACTCGGTCGGCGCATGCATCCCTACGGCTGCCGTGAGCGACGCGCCCGCGCGCCACAGCGGCGCGACGGCAGCGGTCAAGGCACCCGGGGCGAGGAACCGCAGGGCGGCCGCTGCGCAGACCGCGAGCGCGAGGAGCGCGGCGAGGAAGCCGCCGCGTCCGCCGAACAGTCCGGCGCGATAGCTATGCAGCCTGCGGGAGGATGGCCTGTTCATGGAGGAAAACGTCTTCCCACGCGCGCGGGTTCTCGGTGATGATGCCCGCGCCGCGCACCACCGCGGTCAGCGGCTCGTCGGCGACATGCACCGGCACGCCGAGCATCTTGGAAAGGAGCTCCGGCAACCCGCGCAGCAGCGCGCCCCCGCCGAAGACCGTCACGCCGCGCTCGAGGACGTCCGAAAGCAGCTCGGGCGGCGTATGCTCGATGACGTCCTTCATGGACTCCATGAGCGAGTCGAGCGACGGCCCCAGCGCCTCGCGCACATGGCTGTCCGTGAGCAGGACCTCGCGCGGCAGGCCCGTGGCCAGGTCGCGTCCGCGTATCGGGTGCGAGCGCTCTTCCGCCAGCGGGAGCACGGCGCCGATGGCGACCTTGGTCTCTTCCGCCGTCCGCTCCCCTATGGCGAGCTGGAATTCGCTGCGTACGAAATCGATGATGTTGTCATTGAAACGGTCGCCCGCGACCTGCGTGCTCTTGCTCGACACCGTGCCGCCGAGCGCGTGCACGGCGATGTCGGTCGTGCCCGCGCCGATGTCGAGCACCATGGTACCGATGGCCTCGCGCACGGGGAGCTTCGCGC
>CAZYZM010000024.1:0-11658 GCA_964651935.1 uncultured Candidatus Saccharibacteria bacterium | reverse complement strand
ACGGCCGCGAGTACCTGAACGCAGCCGACGTGCTGCGCAAGGCGAACCCGGGCGATACCATCTCTGCGAAAGTCGTCGACGCCGCAGGCATTGAGGGCTATATCGAGCTTTCCCTCAAGGAAGCGCGCCAGGCCGCTATCTGGGGCGAGGCTGAAGCGGCCATCCTGAACGGCACCGCGTACACGCTGACCGTCGAGGAAGCGAACAAGGGCGGCCTCATCCTCTCCTGGCAGGGCATCAAGGGCTTCCTCCCTGCCTCGCAGCTCTCGAAGGAGCATTACCCGCGCGTGCCTGAGGGAGACAAGGACAAGATCTTCAGCGAGCTCCTGAAGCTCCAGGGCGTGCCGCTCTCGGTCCGCATCATCACCGCCGACCCGAAGGAGGGCAAGCTTATCTTCTCTGAGAAGAGCGGCGAGGAAGAGGCCGAGAAGACCAACCTCATCGACAAGTACCAGGTAGGCGACATCGTGGAAGGCGAGGTTACGGGCGCTGTCGACTTCGGCGTCTTCGTGAAGCTTGAGCAGGGGCTCGAAGGCCTCGTGCACATCAGCGAGCTCGATTGGGGCCTCGTCGAGGATCCGCGCACGCTCTACAGCGTCGGCGACCGCGTCCAGGTGAAGGTCATCGAGATCAAGGACGACAAGGTTTCCCTCTCGATAAAGGCGCTCAAGGAGAATCCGTGGAAGCACGCCGCCGAGACGTACAAGAAGGGCCAGGAAGTTACCGGCGTCATCATCAAGTACAACAAGCACGGCGCGCTGGCGTCCATCGAGGAAGGCGTCGCCGGCCTCGTGCACATCAGCGAATTCGCGACGCCTGCAGAGCTGCGCGAGACGCTCGAGCTCGGCAAGACGTATCCGTTCGTCATCGCGCTCTTCGAGCCGAAGGACCAGCGCATGACGCTCACGTACGCCGGACCGAAGAAGTAAGAGAACGTGCAGCAAAAAGAGGAGGCCTCGCGCGTCGCGCGAGGCCTTTTCATTTGATGACCAGATCTGCGGGAAAGGGGTCCTGATGCCAGGAGTCCTCGTTCGCAGACCCCCAGCGCGACAGGTACTGGGTCGCCGCATCACGGCGCCACCCGTCGAAAAACGCATGTTCCGGCAGATAGGCGAAGAAGTGCGCGATCTGATTGAAATGCCATATGCCCGGCGCCTCCTCCTTCTCTTTCGAGTCCTGCTCGATATGCTCGGCGCCTCCGATAAGCGGGCTTCTCGTCTTCCAGGGCGTGAAGTGAAGGCCGGCCGCGACCTCCGGTTCGCTCACGGATGTCCCGGTCTCTTCTGCAAGGCACCTGGCTATCGTGTGCGCGAACGTCTCGGTAGGCGCGCCTGAGGGATCCAGTTTCGCCTTCTCGCTCACTGAACCGTTGTGCCGTCTCAATTCGTAGGAATCGTTCTCAGGATTGTACTTGCGTTCGGTAAGCACGAACGTGTTCGTGTCGCGGCGGATCGCCACCCAGGCCGAGGCGGTGATGATGAAGCGGACCGGCATGTTCGGCATGTGCGGGCTGATGAGGCCGTGAGTGGTGGTGTATGCCACGTCGTGCTCTTCGACCTCCTTCCAGTACTTTGCCAGCTTCTCCTCGCCCTTGTGCCACGCATGGTAAGGCACGTTGAACTCATCCAGGAGCGCGATAAATGCGCTCCTGTCCGGAAGCGGTATGACGCTCCCGGGCTGCGCGAATATCGGTTCCATCTCAATGTCCTTTCGAACTCACATTCTGACTTGACTATACCGCCATAATGGCCTGCTGTAAATCTCGTTACCGCGTGTTCGCCGCGAGCATCGCGGCTTCGATTCCCTCGGTTATGAAAAGCTCTATGGCAGCATCCGTCCTCTTGAATACCGCCTTCAATGCCTCCTGTTCCTTAGGCGAGAACTTCCCTATGACATGATTCACGACTTTCTCCTCGCCGCTGGGCTTCCGTATGCGGCCCTTCGCGGTCGCGCCGGAGATTCCTACCTTCAGCTGCGCGAATTCCTTGGTCTTGAGGGCCCGCATTATGCTCTCGACGCCCTTGTGCCCGCCGCTGCCGCGCCCGTGCACGGTCATCTTCACGGTACCGATGGGCAGGTCGAGGTCGTCGCGCACCACCAGGAGCTTCTTCGCTGCCTTCACGGACTTCACGAACGGCGCGACGCCCTTCCCTGACTGGTTCATGAATACCTCGGGCACGACGAGCTGCACCTTCTCGCCGTCGATGAGCCCGTCCGTGACAGATGCGTTCGCCGCCTTGCGCAGCGCGAAGCCGTCGAAGCCCGCGGCGCGCGCATACGCTTCCACGACCATGCGACCCGCGTTATGCCGCGTCTTCGCGTACTCGCCTCCCGGGTTCCCCAACCCCACGATTACCGTCGCCATGATGTACGCATCATAGCAGATTGGACATGCGGGGAAGGCAGCCGAAAGTGTACTGTTCGCTGCGAGCGAAAGCATCGATATATTCTGCAGCGAGCAAGAACAGTACACTTTCGGCTGCCGCCACTTGCGCGCCGTCGGCGTAAGCGTACAATGCAACGCATGAAGCTCCTCGGAAGCGCGCTCAAAGAGATTGCGATCTTCCTCGTGCTGGCGGTCATCATCGTCCTCCCTGTCCGGCTCTTCGTCGCGCAGCCGTTCGTCGTCGACGGCGAGAGCATGCATCCGACGTTCGAGAGCGGCGATTACCTCATCGTCGACGAGCTCTCCTACCGTTTCCATGAGGCGCGGCGCGGCGACGTCATCGTCTTCCGCTATCCGGGCAACCCGAAAGTCTTTTATATAAAGCGCGTCATCGGCCTGCCGGGAGAGACCATCAGCATCACGCAAGGGGACGTGACCATAACGAAGGCTGACGGCAGCACGCTCACGCTGTCAGAACCGTATGTCGTCGAGGATGACGCGACCTATACGCAGAGCACGCATATCGGCCCCGACCAGTACTTCGTCATGGGCGATAACCGCCCGAAAAGCTCTGATTCGCGGGTCTGGGGCCTGCTTCCCGAGAAGGACATCATGGGACGGGCCTTCCTCCGGCTCCTGCCGGCAGGCTCGTTCGGCCTTGAGCCCGGAAGCATAGCGTTACCACAATGAGCACGACGTTCAAGCCTGACGACGTATTGAAGCGCGCTGCGGCTATCGGCAGCTATTACGGATTTTCTCCCCTTTCATCGCTCACGGCGAAGAAGCTCTCCTCTCGCGCGCCGTATCCTGACGGCATCCAGCTCGACGCGCTCGACCCGGTCGCGCGCGAAGTCGCCGGCTTCCTGAAGCACGTGCGCGATGCGGGCATAGCGCCGTCCGCATCCCAGCCGCTCTTCATCTGGCACACCAACGCTGCGGCGGGCCGTCCGGCCCCTAAGCAGGTCGTCATACAATTCCATGCGCTCGGCACCGACCGCGCCATCGCCGACGCCGTGCTCATGCGCGCCGTACGGTCGCTGCTTCAGGACCTCACGAAGAACGAGCTCCTGCTGCGCGTCAACAGCATGGGCGACAAAGAGACGCGCGGCCGGTTCGCGCGCGAGCTCGGCACGTTCTTCCGCAGGTTCGGCACGTCGCTTCCTGAGCCGTGCGTCTCGTGCGCCAAGCGCGACGTCTTCGAGGCGGCGGAGCTCCTCGCGCGCATGGAGGCCGGCAGCCTGCCTGCCCCTACCGACCACCTCTCTGAGACGAGCCGCAAGCACCTCGAAGCGGTCATCGAGTACCTCGAGAGCAGCGAGACCGAGTACGAGCTCGCGCCGGAACTCCTCTCGCGCGGCACCGCCTGGACCGAGACCTGCTTCGAGGTGGATGCGGGCGACGGCATACATGCCTGGGGTTCCCGCTACCACGAGCTCGCCCGTCCGTTCTTCAAGGCGGCGATGCCGGGCGTCGGCGCGGTCATCCGCATCACGACCGAAGCGAAGAAGCCGGTTCCGACGCTCAAGGAAAGCAGCCCGCGCTTCGTGTTCGTGCATATCGGCGAAGAGGCGAAGCGAGAGAGCATGAAGATAGCTGATACGCTCCGCAAGGCCCATATCCCGCTCACCCAGGCCATCGGCATAGAGTCGCTGACGGAACAGATGCGGAAGGCCGAGGAACTCAACCCCCCGTACCTGCTCATCATGGGCCGCAAGGAAGCGCTGGAGCGCTCCGTGATACTCCGCCACCGCGCTACCTATACCGAGACGTTCATCCCGCTGGACTCGCTCGTCGACCACCTGAAGACCGTACCGCTGCCGTAGCGAACCGTGCTGCTGGACAACCGCGCCGGAATCATGCTACGATTCGACTCATTATGCAGAACGCAACCCGTATAGAAGTCCGCCGCGGAAAGAACGAGAGCGCAGCCTCGCTCATCCGCCGCTTTTCCCGTCGCTCGCAGGGGCTCGGCCTCGTGCGCGCCATGCGCAGCCGCCGCTACTTCTCCCGCCAGAAGTCCAAGAACGTCGAGCACATGCGCGCCATGATCCGCGGCGAGCGCATCACGGAATACAATGAGCAGGTGAAGCTCGGCAAGATCGATCCCGCCGCCCGCAAGGGCCGCAAGCGCCGTTAAGGCGCTATGAGAAAGGGCCCCGCGCATGCGGGGCCCTTTCTTGCTACTCTGTATCCAATGACATCGCTCGACATCCGGAACTTCACGCGCAAGGATCCCGCGCCGCGGGTTCCCTTCAAAGAGATCGCGCGCGTCGTCCTTCCCGGATGGGACGTCTCGCTCGTCTTCGCCGGCGAACGGCGGGCGCAGCAGCTCAACGTCTCCCTGCGCAGGAAGGCGTACGTGCCGAACGTGCTCTCGTATGAGACCGGCATAGCGGCGAAAGGCGCATCCCGTTCCGGCGAGATAGTCATCTGCCCGCCGGTCGCCGCGCGCCAAGCGCCGCGCTACGGCATGCCGCGCACGGATTTCATCGCGTATCTCTTTATCCACGGGCTTCTTCATTTGAAAGGCTACCCGCACGGGGCTACAATGGAAGGACGAGAGCGGGCGTATCTTGCCCGCTTTGGTTTCAAATCACCTTCACTTTCGAATGACACGACGCATCGCGACCGGCATTGATATCGGCACCCAGCAGACGAAGGTCGTCGTCGTCGAAGAAGTGAATACGCCCGAAGGCGCGGAGATACGCGTCATCGGCACCGGCGTAAGCGAGACCGCGGGCATGCGGCACGGATACGTCGTCGACCTGGCCGAGGTAACCGGCAGCGTGCTCGCCGCGAAGAAGCAGGCAGAATCGGTCGCCCGCATCCCCATCCGTTCCGCCTTCCTTTCCGTAGGCGGCGTTTCCCTGGACGAGACGCGCGGCGGCGCGGATACCGTCATCTCGCGAGCCGATCAGGTGATCACCGACCTGGATATCGAGAAAGTCCGCGAAGGCGCGCGCCGCGCCGCCGAGCCAGGATTCCTCAACCGCGCGGTGCTGCACGAGATACCGCTCGGATGGCGGGTAGACGGCGTGAAGTCGCTCGGCGAGCCGCGCGGCATGCGCGGGACGAAGCTCGAGGGAGAATTCCTCTTCGTGACCTGCCTCGCGCAGCACGTCGAACTCCTCACGGCCGCCGTCGAGAACGCCGATATCGAGGTCATCGACCGGATGGCCTCGCCCTTGGCCGGCTCGAACGTTACCCTTACCCGCGACCAGAAGATGAAGGGCTGCGTACTCGCGAACATCGGCGCGGAGACCGTTTCCATAGTGGTATACGACGAAGGGTACCCCATCTCCACGAAGATCTTCCCTATCGGCTCGACCGATATCACGGACGACCTCGCGCTGGGCTTCAAGATCTCGCTCGAGGATGCCGAACGCATAAAGCTGGGGCGCCTTTCCGGAAACATGTACTCGCCGCGGAAGGTCGAGCGCATCATCAGCGTCCGTTTCAAGGAGATGTTCGCCCGTATCGACGAGCATGTGAAGATGCTCGGACGCCAGAACGCCCTTCCGGCAGGCATCATCCTTACCGGCGGGGGGGCGAGCCACGGCACGGTGAGCGATATCGCCAAAGGGGTGCTTAACCTCCCTTCCCGCATCGCCGACATCCGGCTGGCCTCTGATGCGAAGGTGAAGGACGCGACCTGGGCCGTCGCCTACGGGCTTGCCCTCTGGGGGCTCACCGGCGACACAGAACCGCAGAAAAAGGCGCCTCTGGGCGATATCGGCCGCGCGGTCAAGGACTTCTTCTCACAGTTCATGCCATAACGAAAGCACGCTTATCCATCACGTCAATGTTGCATACATTGGCGAAATAGGCGCATAATGCCAGCATTACCCTATATATCAGCACCCTATGTCAAAGCGCGTAACTCCTGAAATCGAGACGTTCGCCCGCATCCGCGTCGTCGGTGTCGGCGGTTCCGGCAACAATGCCGTGAACCACATGGTGAACTCGAAGGTCAAAGGGGTGGAATTCGTCGCCGTCAACACTGACGCCCAGGACCTCCATCGCTCCCTTGCCAAGCGCAAGATCCACATCGGAAAGAACCTTACCAAAGGCCTCGGGGCCGGCATGAACCCTGACCTGGGGCGCCGCGCCGCCGACGAGACCCGCCAGGAGATCCAGGAAGCGCTCCAGGGCTCCGACATGGTCTTCATCACCTGCGGCATGGGCGGCGGCACGGGCACCGGCGCCGCGCCGGTCGTCGCGAAGATCGCGAAGGAGCTCGGCGCGCTCACCATCGCCGTCGTTACCAAGCCGTTCACCTTCGAGGGCGCGCATCGCGGCGATATCGCCGAGCAGGGCCTTTCCGGACTCAAGAAGGAGGTAGACGCCTACCTCGTCATCCCGAACGACAAGCTCCTTTCCATCGTCGAGGCGAACACGTCCGCGAAATCAGCCTTCGCGCTCGCCGATGAGATACTCCGCCAGGCCGTCGAGGGCGTTTCCGACATCATCACCACGCCAGGCGAGATCAACACCGACTTCAACGACATCAAGACCATCATGGAGGGCGCCGGCCCGGCCCTCATGGGCATCGGCATCGCCGAAGGCGACAATCGCGCGAAGGACGCGGCGGCACAGGCCGTGAACTCCCCGCTCCTGGACGTCTCTATCGCGGGAGCGAAGGGCATCCTCTTCGTCGTCGCCGGAAACGAGGATCTCGGCATCATCGAGGTGCAGGAGGCCGCGAAGGTCATCAGCGAATCCGTCGACGCTTCGGCACGCGTCATCTTCGGTATCATGCGCGACGAGAAGCTGAAGAAGGGTCAAATCCGCATCATCGTCATCGCGACCGGCTTCCCTGACCAGACGCCGGAAGGCAGTTCCGCAGGGTTTGAGCGCAGCCTCTTCTCGATGCCCAAGCCCGAGCAGGAAGAGACCCGCGGCCGCATTTTCAATGACGTGCTCGGACGCGGCTCCCGCAGCGACGAGGAAGCGCAGAGCGCGCCGCAGAAGCCCGCAGCCGACGAGGAAGCGCCCGTGAAGGAACCGGTCCGCGAGGCGCCCCCGAAGCGCGAGGAGCCTATCGTTACGGCGACGCCGCGCGTCGACAGCGCGCGCCCGGTAACGCCTCCTTCGGTAGAAGAGGAGGATGAGGCATGGGGCGCGATCCCGAGCTTCCTGCGCCGCCACAAGAAATAGTAAAGGCAAAAGGAAAAGACCCTGCGCAGCGAAAGCACTTGGGCTGCGCAGGGTCTTTTCCTTTTGCCTTTCGTTACCCCCAAGGCGGATTCTTGAAGAATTCGCTATACTGCATGTATGAAAGATTTGTTGATCATCGGCGGCGGGCCGGCCGGCGTCGCCGGCGGCGTGTATGCCTCACGAAAACTCTTGAAAACTGACCTCGTCGCCGAAGAGATCGGCGGCCAGAGCACCGTGTCCGAAGGCATCGAGAACTGGATCGGCACGGTGCGCATCCACGGCCAGGAGCTCATATCCTCCTTCAAGAGCCACCTGGACGCTTATAAGGGCGACGTGCTCGCCGTACATGAAGGGAAGCGCGTGCAGAAGCTCGAGAAGGCTGACGAGGGCTTTTCCGCTACCCTCTCTGACGGCAGCACGCTCTCCGCGCGCGCCGTGCTCATCGCCTCGGGCGCTGCCCGCAAGCGGCTCCCCGTTCCGGGCGCCGACGAGTTCGAGCACAAGGGCCTCACGTACTGTGCATCCTGCGACGGCCCCTTGTTCGGCGGCATGGACGTGGCGGTGATCGGCGGCGGGAACGCCGGTTTCGAGTCCGCGCTCCAGCTCCTGGCGTATGCGAAGTCCGTAACGCTCATCCACCGCCGCGCCGATTTCAAGGCCGACGAGATAACCGTGCGCAAGGCGCGCGAATACCCGAACTTCACCGTGCTCACGGATACCGAGCCGGTAGAGGTGCTGGGCGACAAGCTCGTGAACGGGCTCGCGGTGAAGGACCTGAAGACCGGCGAGACGCGGACGCTTCCGGTGAGCGGCATCTTCGTGGAGATAGGCGTCGTGCCCAATACCGGCTTTGCGAAGGAGCTGGTGAAGATGGACGAGGTCGGCCGTATCGTGACCGACCCGCGCGACCAGCATACGAGCGTCGACGGCATCTGGGCGGCCGGCGACTGCACGGACGAGCTCTACCATCAGAACAACATCGCGGCGGGCGACGCGGTGAAGGCGCTCGAGGATATCTATATCTGGCTGAAAACGCAGGGAGCGTAGCGAGGCATATGGCGGGAAAGTCATCGACACACGGGTGCGCCGCCTGCGGCGGCGCACCCGCATCCCACCTCTCGCTCTGGATAGGCACCGTCGCCGATGCAGCCACACTCCGCATCCCGGCATACCGCATCCCCTTTTATTCCTTCCTCATGCGCCTGGCCGAAGGCGTCGTTTCCGCCCTCGGCATGCTCTGCCTCTCTATCGGCCGCGCGCTCTTTCTCGTGCGGCTTTCCGACGACCCTGAAGCGGCCGTCTCTTCGCGTTCCAAGCTCCTCATGCAGGAAGCCGCCCGTCGCGGCATACGCATGCAGCAGGTCATGCTCGCGGGCATGCCCACCGACCTGTTCCGCGCTAGCCGCGGGCGCGCGACGCAGTTCTTCCGCAGCCTGCCGCTCGCACCGGAGCCGAGCGCGCTGCGCATGGACGACAAGGTCATCTTCAAGAAAGAGATGGCACAGGCAGGCCTGCCTGTGCCGAAGAGCTTCGGCGCCGCGCGCCTCAAAGAGGCGCGCGGCGCCTTCGAGGCCGTCGGCACTGCCTGCGTGAAGCCCCGCACCGGAAGCAACGGCCGCCATACCTATCCGAACGTCCGCACCGTCGCGGAGCTCGACGAGGCGTTCAAGGGGGTGAAGCAGATCAGCGCCTACGCGACCATAGAGGAATACCTTGAAGGAAACCTCTGCCGCGCTACCTGCGTGGGAGGCGTCATGCACGGCTTTCTGGAATCAGCGTATCCGACGGTAGCCGGCGACGGCATCTCGACTATCGGCGAGCTTATAGCGGCAGCGAACGCGCGAAAGCTCCCTGGTGTCGACGATATCGTGCTTGATGCCGTGAACGAAGGCTTCATCAAGCGGCGCGGCTATGCGCGCGATTCTGTTTTGCCGGAAGGCACCGTCCTGCCGCTCTCCTACCGCGGCGGCACGGGTGCCGGCGGCAGCAACCGCGAGCGCGGCCGGAATATCCATCCTTCGTTCATTCCGCGCATCGAAGAGGCGGCGCGGCTCACCGGGCTTTCCATCGTCGGCTTCGACCTCATCATCCCCGACCCAGAGCAGCCGGCCGATTCCCAGCGCTGGGGCTTCATCGAGGCGAACTCGCTTCCCTGGATAGACCTGCACGCGTCGCCTTACTACGGCGACCCTATCGACCTCTCTTCCGCGGTCTGGGACCTCTGGCTCGAACGGCACGGCGCATAACCCTCACTCTTCCTTTGCGGTCATTTCCATATCCTGCACACGGTACTCATTCACTGTGTTATGCGCGAAGCGCGTCTCTTCCGGCAGGCGGTGCTTGCGTACGGACGCCATGACCAGCCGCAGGGAATCCTCGAGCGTTATCTTATGCCCTGCGGAAATGAAGACCGGCTTCACGTTGACCTTCGTGCGCAGCGCGGCGCCGAGTATCTCGCTCGGGTCTCGCCGGTCATATAAGTACGAAAAAGCGCCCTGCACGTTGTCCGGCTCCTCATATACGCCGGTCAGGACCGACTTCGCGCAGCCGAGCGTCGGTATGCCGAGGAGCACGCCCAGATGCGAGGCGATGCCGAGCCGGCGCGGATGCGCGATGCCGATACCGTCGGCGATGAGCACGTCCGGCTTCTTCCCGAGCCGTTCCCAGGCCTTCAAGAGCATCGGTATCTCGCGGAACGAGAGCAGGCCCGGAATGTAGGGCATCGGGATGACGTCCTTCACCACCGCGTGATCCACGGGCTCCATCTGCGGATACGAGAGCGTCACGAAGCCCGCGAAGCCTTCCTTCGCGAAGCGGTTCATCGACACGTCGCAGCCGCCGATGAGCTCAGGTTCCCTCTCGAGCGGTTCGAGCCGCACCTGCGCGGCCAGCTCCTTCTGCAGCGCTATGGCCTCCTTGGGCGTGAGATTCCACGGGTGGGCCTTCATCCCTTAATGATACAGGTAGAGGGTGAAATCCTCATCCGAGTAATCGTGGCGCAGCGCCACCTTCAGCGTGAGCCCTTGGCAGAAGGCGAGCAGCTCCGCAGGGTCATATCCTAGGTATTCGTCATCCTCCTGTATGGCGCGCGCGTCGAGCACGTTGAAGGCCGCGCCGATACGCGAGAGCTCGAACATCTTGCGTATGTGCTCGCGGTATATGTCCGCGTGGTTCTCTATGCGGAACGTGAGCGCGCCGGACGAGAGCACGTAATCCGCGTACTCGCCGGCATATCCGCTGAAATCGGCGACCTCGAACGAGCCTTCCGGGTATTTCTCGCGCGCAGCGGCGATCGCGTCGGCGTTCACGTCTATGCCGTGGTACCGCGCCGTCGGGAAATGCTCGGCCAGATAGCCGTACAGAGCGCCCGTGCCGCAGCCTTCGTCGAGCACGCTCGCCCCCGCGAGGTTCCCTATCTCCGTGAGCACCCTGAAGCGCACCTCCTGCGAGCGGCTATTGCGCCATCCCACGCCGCGCGCGTCGTCTGCGCCGTACCGGCGCAGACGTTCGTCATAGAAGCGCATGAGACGCGGGTCCATGCGCTCATCCTAACAGCAAATTATGAATGTCTGATGATGCGGAAAGGGTGGGATTCGAACCCACGGTCCAGTTTCCCGGACGCCGCATTTCGAGTGCGGTGCCTTCGACCACTCAGCCACCTTTCCTTCGGCTCTATCCTATCATTTTCCGTATCCAAATGGTATGTTGTAACAGTTCTGCCGGCCCCATCGTCTAACGGCTAGGACAGCGCCCTTTCACGGCGTAAATCGGGGTTCGATTCCCCGTGGGGTCACCGCTCTGTGCGCTTATTTCTTCCAATCCTCGATGAGGATCCCTTTCTGCGTCCGCGTGAAGACGACCTTCTGCGCGTCGCGCCAGCCGAGCTCGCGCACGAGCTCGATGGGAAGCGTCACGATGACGCTTCCGCCTGAATTCTTGTACAGCTTGCGGACATTCCGCTCTTCTATTTTTCGTCGTGGCATAGATATATAAAATACCACAATTAATACCACAACTAGTTGTGGTATTAATTGTGGTATTCCGCTTCCGAGCCGGGCGGGTATACTTCCCGTATGGATCCGAACGCCTTCAAGTGGGGCATCGAGCATGAGTTC
>CAZYZM010000023.1:0-11710 GCA_964651935.1 uncultured Candidatus Saccharibacteria bacterium | reverse complement strand
ATTACGTTCCTACGAAGTACGATTCCGTATTCTGGGTCGAAGTCGACCGCATCTCTCCCAACCCGTACCAGCCCCGCATCGAGTTCAACGAGGAGAATCTCAAGAGCCTCGCCGAATCAATCCGCCAGTACGGCGTCCTGATGCCGCTGGTCGTCACCCGCAAGGACATCGAGAAACAGGATGGCGGCATCCAGACCGCATACGAGCTTATCGCCGGCGAGCGCCGCCTGCGCGCATCGAAGCTGGTGGGCCTCAAGGAAATACCGGTAGTCATCCGTGCCGGCGAGCAGACCGACCGCATGAAGCTCGAGCTCGCCATCATCGAGAACCTGCAGCGCGAAGACCTGAACGCCATCGACCGGGCGAAGGCGCTCGCGCAGCTTGCCGAGAACTTCGGCCTTTCGCACGCCGAGATTGGCGCGAAGGTAGGCCGCAGTCGCGAGTACGTCTCGAACTCCATCCGCCTCCTGGCACTGCCTGAGGCGATACAGCAGGCCGTCGTCGGCAAGGAGATAACGGAAGGCCATGCCCGCGCGCTCCTCATGCTCACCGACCGACCGGAAGAGCAGGACACGCTCTTCAAGGAGATCGTCCTCAAGAAGACGACGGTGCGCGTCGTCGAGCAGATGGCGCGACGCATCGCGACCGACCGCATCCGCAAGCATGACAAGACGCCGGAGATGATGGAGCTCGAACGCAGCCTTACCGAGACGCTCGGTACCCGCGTCCTCATCGAGAATCGTCCGAACGGCGGCCGCGTCCTCATCGAGTTCTTCTCGCCGGAAGACCTTTCTCATATCACCGCCCTCCTTGCCGAGAAGCGCGAGCAGGAAGCGCGCCAGGCCGCGGCCGCGCAGGCTGACCTCGTGCCGGCGCCGGAGAACGCGTCGCCAGTACGCGACGCTGCTGAAGCGCCCTCTGCAGGAGAAGAGCCGCAGGCAGTTTCTCCTGCCCAGGAACCCACGCCAGAACCGGAAGACGACCTCTACGCCGTGCGCAATTTTACGATATAGCGCGTTTCCCGTTCCCTTTTTCCTTTCCTTTCTTCCCTTTGTCCTTCCGTTCGCGGCCCTTTTCCTTCGGCTTCTCATCCTTCGGCGCGCGCTTCTTGCGCAGCTTCACCGGCTTCAGTTCGCCGGAAGCAGATATGGTCCCTCGCTCTGACTCGTCGAGCTGCTGCTTGATATGCCGGCGCGCGAGCGTCGTGCGGGCATAGTCTATCCACTTCACGGTCGGCCGTGCGGTCGTCTTGTCGAGTATCTCCACCACGTCGCCGTTCTGCAGCTGGGTATCGAAGGCGACGAGCTTCCCGTTCACCTTCGCGCCGTTCATATGGTTGCCGAGCTCGCTATGGATGGCATAGGCGAAGTCGACCGGCGTCGAGCGGGTCGGGAGGTCGACCACGTCGCCGAGCGGCGTGAAGACGAAGACGCGATGAGAGAAGAAGTCCTCGCGGAGCGCCTGCACGAAATCCTCGCTGCCTGCGGTCGGCGTGTGCGCGTCCGCAAGCTCTGCGAGCCAGGCGGGCGCGACGCGCTTCTGCTTCTTCTTCTCCGCCTTCGGCTGGACGGCTTCGCCGTCGCGCCGCCTCAGGTGCAGGAGCGTCGGCACGAGGCTGCGCATCCACGAGAAGGAGAGGCGCTCATACGCCTGCTTCTGCGCGCTGTCATCGAGCTTCTTCATCTCCTCCTTCGGGAGCTGCTTGTACGACATGTGCGAGGCGATGCCGTACTGCGCCTTCTGATGCATGGCCTCGGTGCGCACCTGCATCTCGACGATGCCGGCGTCGGCGGTAAGGACGGTGGTATGGAGCGACTGGTAGCCGTTGGGCTTCTCAAAGGAGATGTAGTCCTTGAACTGGCCCGGAAGCGGCTTCCAGAGCGAGTGGATGACGCCGAGCGCGGTGTAGCAGTCGTCGACGCTCGGCACGATGACGCGCAGCGCCGCGATGTCGTGGATGAGCGTGATGTCGTCTCCCTTGCGCTTCAGCTTCTGGTGCAGGCTCCAGAGGCCCTTCATGCGGATGCCGGTCTTGAAATCGGTGACGCCGCGGCGTGCCAGCGCGTGCCGGAGCTCCTTCTGCACGCGCGTCAGGCCCGCCTCCGTCTCCTTGGTCTTTAATTTGCGCACCTCGACCGCATGGTTGTACGCGTCGATGTCGATAGCGGGGAAGGCCATATCCTCGAGCTCGCGCTTCATCGCGCCCATGCCGAGGCGGTCGGCCAATGGCGCGTATATCTCGAGCGTCTCGAGCGCGATGCGCCGCCGCTTGTGCTCCGGCACGTGCCCGAGCGTCGTCATGTTGTGATACCGGTCGCAGAGCTTGATGATGAGCACGCGCACGTCGGCAGAGGTCGCTACCAAGAGACGCCGCAAGCTCTCTGCGTGGCGTTCGGCGCCCTGATACTTGTGCTTGCCGAGCTTGGTAACGCCTTCTACGAGAAAGCGCACATCCTTGCCGAACGCCTCCTCCACGGCGTCTTCCGAGATACCCGTATCCTCGACGGTGTCGTGCAGGAGGCCTGCGGCGACCGTGTCGGCATCCATGCCGAGCTGGGCCAGGTGCTTGGCGACGGCGGCGGGGTGAAGGAAATAAGGCTCGCCGGAATACCGGGTGTGCTCCTTGTGGGCGTCCTGCGAGAACGCGTATGCCTTCTCGACCAGCGCGATATCTTCAGGCGTCGGATCCTGCATCGCCGCGATGATCTCCTTCACCGTGGTCATGAGTAGAGCATACCTTATCAAGGCGCTGCGCGCATGTCTCCGTTCGCGTGCTCGCTCGGGCCCTGCACGCTCCGCGCGCTCACGAAGGCACACGCTGCGCGCCTATGCGAGATATGCTGCTGCCATGTCTGGCGTGAGCTTCTGGATGTCTTCGTTCTCGGGCAGGTAGATGCGCCGCAAGCCCTTCTTCAGGAAATATCCTTGCTTGGATTTCAGGAGGGTGATCATCTTGCCGGTCTTAGGGTGCGGGCCTATGTCGCGCACGGCCTCGACGCCGCGCGGAAGCTTCTTGGGCTCGGCCAGTACGGCGAGCGCCTCCTCGAGCGTTACGGTATACGGGTCGTGCTTCTTGAGCGAGCGGAACTCCCCGTTATGCGCGACATACGGGCCGAAGCGGCCGGTATTGGCCATAACCGGCAGGCCGGTATCCGGATGCGTGCCGAGCTCGCGCGGCAGGGAGAGGAACTTTACCGCGTCCTCGAGCGTAACGCTCGCAGGATCGGTGCCGGCCGGTATGCTCGCGCGCTTCATCTCGCGCTTGGGCTTCTTCGTCTTCTTCTTGGCAGCTTTCTTCGCCGGCTTCTTGGCGCCCTTCTTCGGAGCCTCCGCTGTCTCCGCAGGCTTTTCCTCCTCTGCAGCTGCGGGCGGCTCATCCTCGAGCGGCATCTCGACATAGGGGCCGTAGCGGCCGGTGCGTACGTAAATAGGGAAGCCGGTCTCGGGGTGCGTGCCGAGCGGCTCGTCGCCCGCCAGCACGTCGCCATTCTCCTGGCGCGCGCCTTCGCAGTCAGGATAGCGGGTGCAGCTCATGAATATGCCGGCGCGGCCGAGCTTGTATTCCATGCGCGCGCCGCAGACGGGGCACGGGAACTCTTCCGGCGCTTCGCCGAGCGAGGTGGCCTTCGGAAGCTTGTCCTTGCTCTGCACCGCCTTCTGGAACGGCGCGTAGAACTCCTCGAGGGTCGCGCGGTAGCCGCGCTCGCCGCGCGCTATCTCGTCGAGCTCGTCCTCCATCTCGGCGGTGAAGGAATCGGAGATGTAGTCGGCGAAGTTCTCCTCGAGCCAGCCCGAGACGACCATGCCGGTTGCGGTCGGCATGAGGGTGCGGCCGTTCTTCTCGGCGTAGCCGCGGTCCTGGATGGTCTTCATGATGGATGCGTACGTGGACGGGCGCCCGATGCCGCGCTTCTCGAGCTCCTTGATGAGACCGGCTTCAGTGTAGCGGTTCGGCGGCTCGGTCTGCTTCTCGGTACTGCCGAGGCTGACGACCGAGAGCGGCTCGCCGACCGTAAGCTTCGGAAGCTCGGTATCTTCGCCGCGCGCCTTCGTATCGCAGGCCAGCCAGCCCGGGAAGAGGATGCGCGAGCCGGTCGTCGTGAAGGCGGGGATGTCGGCGTCCGCTTCGGAGCGTATGTTCGTGCGCTCGACCCGCGCCGCCGTCATCTGGCTGGCGAGCGTGCGGGTCCGGATGAGCTGGTAGAGCTCCTGCTCGTCGCCGACGCTGCCCGCCTTCTTCACGTTCGGGTTAGTAGGGCGCACGGCCTCATGCGCTTCTTGCGCGTTCTTGCTCTTGGTCACGTATTCGCGCGCCTCTGCGTATTCCTTCCCGAACTCCTCCGCGACCGTCGTGCCGATTGCCGCGACCGCTTCCTTCGCGAGGTTCACGGAGTCGGTGCGCATGTAGGTGATGTGGCCGGCCTCGTAGAGCTTCTGCGCGGCGCGCATGGTGCGGGAAGGCGAGAAGCCCAGGCGCGTGCTCGCCGTCTGCTGGAGGGTCGAGGTCGTGAACGGCGGGCGCGGGTTGCGGCTCTCTTCGCGGGTCTGGATATCCCCTATCTTCCACGAAGCTTTACGGCCGAGCGTCACGATGCGCTCCGCTTCCGTCGCGTTGTCCGGCTCGACGCTGCATACGGCGGGAAACTCGCCCTGCCCGTCGCCTCCTCTCGCCTTGAAGACGGCGTCGAGGACGTAGTAGGTGACGGGGACGAATGCCTGTATCTCGCGCTCGCGTTCCGCGAGGATGCGCAGTGCCGGCGACTGCACGCGGCCGGCCGAAAGACCGTAGCGGACCTTCTTCCAGATGAGGCCGGAGAGATCGTAGCCGACGAGACGGTCGAGCACGCGGCGCGCTTCCTGCGCTTCGCGCAGATGCTCGTCGATCGCGCGGGGATGCGAGAGGGCTTCTTCGACCGCGGTCTTCGTAATCTCGTGGAAGACGACGCGCTTGGGCGCCTTGAGGCCGACGGCCTCCTTCAGGTGCCAGGCTATCGCCTCGCCTTCGCGGTCGGGGTCGGTCGCCAGGAAGATCTCTCCTGCCGTTCCGACAGCCTTCCTGATGCGCTCGATGACCTCGCGCTTGTCGGGGGAGACGACGTAACGCGGAACGAAGCCGTCCTCGATGTCGACGGCGTCCTTATTGGATTTCGGAAGGTCGCGCACGTGGCCTACGGAGGCGAGCACCTCGTACTCAGGGCCGAGGTATTTCTGTATCGTGCGCGCCTTCGCGGGCGATTCGACGATGAGGAGTTTTTTCTTCGCGGAGGATGCCATGTCTCTAACACATACCGCGCATACCTATATATGGTCAAGCGAGCTGTTCTTCGAAGCTTCATGTACGGCACGGCTCCGCCCGTCATCAGGTGCGCTGCCACGTGCCGAATTCCTCCTTGAGGAGTCCTTTCAGCTCGAGCATGGCGAGCGCGGCCAGCGCGTCGTGCGCGGGTATTCTAGCGGCACGTAGGAGCTCATCGCGCGTGAGCGGGGATTCTGAGAGCGCGTATAGCGCGCGCTCGTCGGGAGAGAGGCGTTCGAGCGGGAATGCAGGCTCGACGTCCTCGCCCCGTTCCGGTATGCCGAGCGCTTCAAGGATGTGCGCGGGCTCGGCAGCGAGCGCCGCTCCTATGCGCAGGAAGAGATGCGCGCCGTACCCGTGCGGGTCGCCGATACGATGCGGTACGCAGAGCAATTCGCGGCCGTAGTCGCCGGCCAGCCGCGCGGTGATGAGCGTGCCGGAGCGGGGGCCGGCTTCCACCATGAGGACCGCATCGGCCATGCCGACCATGAGGCGGTTCCGGCTGGGGAAGTCGTACAGGCGCGCGACGTGGTCGGGAGGATGCTCTGAAAGGAGCGCGCCGCCGGACGTGAGGATCTCTTGCGCGAGGGATACGTGCGCGCGCGGATAGAGCACGGCTTCGTCGAGCCCTGAACCGGGAACCGCGAGCGTATGCAGCCCGGCGCGCATCGCTGCGCGATGCGCGCACGCGTCCGCCCCGAAGGCGAGCCCTGAAACGACCGATATCGGATATCCGGCCAGGCGCTCCAGCAAGGATTCGCACGCCTCCTTCCCGTAGCGGGTCAGCGCGCGCGAACCGACCACGGCAAGCAGCTTCGTTCCTGACGGCGGCAAGCTGCCCGCCGTCCAGAGCCGTTTCGGAGGCTTCGGGATCTCTCGCAGGCCGGCGGGGAAGCTGTCAGGGGATAGTTCGCGGATTTCCATGCCCGCAGTATGTCCGATAAGGGTTCAAGAGACGTTCAAGGAATCGTAAAGAGAATATCCTTTTCCTCCTTTTATCCCTGGCGTCCGTGCCGTATAGTAGAGAGGACATGCTCGACATCAAGTTCATCCGCGAGAACGCCGACCTGGTGAAGGCGGGAGCGCAGAAGAAGCGTCTCGCCATAGACATAGACCGCCTTCTCGCCGTCGACGACGAGCGCAAGACGCTGCGTGCGCAGATAGACGACCGCAAGTCCGAGCAGAACCGCATGAGCGACGCGATCCGTCTCGCCAAGGACGAAGAGAAAGAGCGCCTCATCGAAGGCATGCGCCATGTGAAGGAAGGCTCGGCAGAACTTGAAGAGAAATACGGAAAGGTGATGGAGGAGTGGCAGAAGCTGATGCTCTCGGTGCCGAACATCCCCGATATGTCGGTGCCGGAGGGCGAAGACGATGCCGAGAACCAGGAAATCAAGAGGTGGGGCGATATGCCGCAGTTCGATTTTGCGCCGAAAGACCACATCGAGCTCATGACCAAGAACGGCATGGCCGACTTCGAGCGCGGTGCGAAGGTCGCGGGCTTTCGCGGCTACTTCCTCAAGGGCGACGGCGTGTTGCTCGCGAACGCGGTGTCGCAGCTCGCGCTCGCGCACTTCACCGGCAAAGGGTTCGAGCCGATGATGGTTCCCTCGCTGCTGCGCCGCGAGATGTTCCTCGGCACCGGCTACCTGCCGCAGGGCGAGGACGACCTCTACAAGACGCAGGACGGCGATTACCTGGCCGGAACCGGCGAGGTGGCCACCATGGGCTACTACATGGACGAGATGCTCGATCCGTCGCAGTTCCCGGTGAAGTTCCTCTCCTACTCCCCGTGCTTCCGTCGCGAGGCGGGAAGCCACAGCAAGGACACGAAAGGGCTCATCCGCGTGCACGAGTTCTTCAAGTGGGAGCAGGTCGTGCTCTGCGAGGCGTCGCATGAGGAGTCGGTGCGCCTGCACGAGGAGATAGCGCAGAACGCGGAGGAGTTCCTCCAGAAGCTCGGCCTGCCGTACCGCGTCGTGGTGAACTGCGGCGGCGACCTGGGGCTGGGGCAGGTGAAGAAGTACGACCTCGAGGCATGGATGCCGTCGCAGGATACGTACCGCGAGACGCATTCCGCCTCGTATTTCCATGATTTCCAGGCACGCCGCCTGAACATCCGCTACAAGGACGCGGAAGGGAAGATACGCTTCGCGCACTCGCTCAACAACACGGCGGTCGCGCTGCCGCGCATCCTTTCCATGCTGGTCGAGAATTACCAGGCCGCGGACGGCACGATACGCGTACCTGAGGCCTTGAAGCCTTATGTCGGAAAGGAGAGCCTGGGACATACAGCCTAGCCCGCGCCGGAAGGCACCGGCCGCGGAGCGGCCGGTGCCGGCGCAGAAGCCCCGGCCGGCTCCGAAACCGCCGAAGGCGGCCCCTGCCGCGCGCAAACGCGCGTCCGGGGCTCCGCCTGCGCGCGCCGAAGCCCCTCCGCCTGCCGCACGGCGCGTGCGACGGCCGGCGCCGCTCCCCGCAGGCGCGCTCAAGGAGCGCCGCCGCCGCAAGCGCCGCATCGCGCGCTTCGTCACGCTTTCGCTGATCGTCCTCCTCGTCGCCGGCGCCTGGTACGCGTGCTGGCTGCCGCAGTTCCGCATACAGGAAGCGCATGCGACAGGACCGGGCGCCGAAGCTGCGCAGGCTATCGCACGCACGCAGACCGACGGCACCTATTTCTATGCGATTCCGCGCGATTCCGTCTTCTTCCTTCCGAAGGAGCACATCCGCGCAGCCATCCTCGACGCCGTGCCGGAGGCGTCGGCCGTCTCGCTCACGCGTACATCCTTCTCTTCGCTCGAGCTGCGCATGACCCCGCGCGCAAGCTCGTTCCTGTGGTGCGGCACGAGCATCGGCGCGCCGTTGCCTGGCGGCACGTGCTACAAGGCTGACATAGAGGGATTCATCTTCGCGCCGGAAGACCCTGATGCAGCGGTGTCTGCTGCGGTGGTGATTGCCACGACGAGCGCCGGGCAGGCGACCTCGACGCAGGAGGAACAGGAAGAGACCGTACCGGCGTCCGGCGCGGAAGCCGTGGCCGATATCCCTGCAGAAGGCCCGGTGCACGTGTTCGGCTCTCTCGACCGCGACCTGAACGACGGCGCTTCGCCCGTCCGCGCGCACGTCGTCTCGCCCGGGCGCATCCCCGACGCGCTCCGCTTCGTGGACGCCGTGCGTGAGCTCGGCGCGCCGGTACGCGCGCTGGCCATCCGCGACGACGAGGCCGACCTGTGGGTGAGCGGTTCCACCCGCATCACGTACATACTCGGCCACGAGAAGGAAGCGGCGTCGCTCGCGAGCAGCGCGCTCCCGACGCTCACCCTCACCGACGGCAGCATCCAGTACGTCGACCTGCGCTTCTCGGGCAAGGCGTACGTGAAGCGGTACGGGGAGTAGCTGGCGGTATCGCGTTGATTGCGCCGTGCAGGTGCGCTAGAGTGCGCATATGTCCTTCTGGAACGCCCTCCCTAAGCCTTTTTTCGTACTCGCGCCGATGGCGGACGTGACTGACCCTGCCTACCGGAAACTCATCGCCGAATACCGCGCGCCGGACGTTACCTGGACGGAGTTCGTCTCTGCCGACGGCCTCTACCATACCCGCGAGAAGGGAATCATGCCTGACGCGGAGAATTCGCTCGTGCGCGACCTGGCCTTTACGGAAGGCGAGCGCCCCATCGTCGCGCAGCTCTTCTCGAGCAAGCCGGACATGATGGCGTATGCGGCGAACCTCGCGCACGAGCTCGGTTTCGACGGCATCGATATAAATATGGGCTGCCCCGACCGCTCCATCGAGAAGCAGGGGAGCGGGGCCGCGATGATGAAGGATCCGCAGAACGCGAAGGAAGTGATACGCGCGGCGCAGAGCGCGGGCCTGCCAGTCTCGGTGAAGACGCGCATGGGATTCAATGCCGACGAGCTCGACACCTGGGTGCCGGCGATCCTCGAGGAGAAGCCGGTGGCGCTCACCATGCATCTGCGCACGCGCAAGGAGATGTCGAAGGTGCCCGCGCACTGGGACCAGATGCCGCGCGTGGTCGCGCTGCGCGATGCGCACAGCCCTGAGACGCTCGTCATCGGCAACGGCGACGTTAAAGACCTCGATGACGCGCGCGAGAAGGCGACGCAGTACGGCTGCGACGGTGTCATGCTCGGCCGCGCCATCTTCGGCACGCCCTGGCTCTTCACGGGCAGGAAGCCGGAGGAGGTTCCGCCTGAAGAGCGAATCAGCGCGCTCGCGAAGCTCGCGGCCTATTTCGGCGAGCTGAAGCCTGCGAAGTCTCCGCATATCCTCAAGAAGCACGTGAAGGCATTCATCACCGGCTGGGACGGCGCTTCGGAGCTGCGTGCGGAGCTTATGGAGACGCACACGCTCGACGATTTCCAGACCGTGCTCGCGGACGCGGCTAAGGTATACTCAGAGTAATGGCACACCAGTCTTTGTATCGCGCATACCGCCCGCAATCCTTCGCTGACGTCGTCGGCCAGGAGCAGGTGACGAAGCCGCTCGCCGAGCAGGTGAAGGGCGGCACGGCGGGGCACGCGTATCTCTTCGCCGGCTCGCGCGGGCTGGGGAAGACCTCCGTGGCGCGTATCTTCGCCAAGGAACTCGGCAGCAGCGCGAAGGATATATACGAGATAGACGCCGCCTCGAACAACACCGTCGAGGATATCCGCCAGCTTACCGAGAACGTCTATACGCTCCCGTTCGAATCAGTGTACAAGGTCTATATCCTCGACGAGGCGCACATGCTCTCGAAGAGCGCCTGGAACGCCTTCCTGAAGACGCTCGAGGAGCCGCCCGCGCACGCGCTCTTCATACTGGCGACCACTGAGGAAGAGAAGGTGCCGGAGACCGTGCGCTCGCGCTGCCAGGTGTTCACCTTCAAGAAGCCGAACCGCGAGGTGCTCGCTGGCGTGGTAGGCGACGTCGCGAAGAAGGAAGGATTCTCCATTGAGCCGGCAGCTGCCGACCTCGTCGCGCTTTTGGCCGAAGGATCGTATCGCGACGCGCTCTCTATCCTTGAGCGGGTCATCGCCGCGTCTTCCGACAAGAAGATAACGCTCGCCGAGACGGAACAGTCTACCGGCGCGCCGCGACATGAGCTCGTCGCTTCCTTCGCGCGCGCGCTGTCCGAAGGGAACCAGGAAGCCGCTCTCGGCGTCATCTCCTCGCTCTCGCAGGAGCATATCGAATACCCGCTCTACCTTTCGCTCGTTCTCGAATACGTGCGCAACGTGCTGCTCGCGCGTCACGCGCCGGAGCTTTCCAAGGAGCTCGAAGGGGAGCTTGGCGCAGATACCTACGCCGAAGTGCGCGCGATCGCGGATGACAAGGGCTCGAAGCTCACTCATCGCACCCTTTCCGTGCTTCTGGACGCCGCGTCGCGCATGCGCTTCGCGCCTATCCCCGCTATTCCGCTCGAGCTCGCCGTGTACGAACTTGCAGGGCAGTAAAAGGCCGTATTACTTGACAATTTGAGACAAATCTCGTCTATCCGAGATTTTCTCGGTAGCGCGAGATAAGGTTTCCAGAGGGCTGGACCTCCTGAGTGTTCTCGATCGGCCGCGGCTCGACGGTATAGTGCGCCTGCAGATAGCGGAGCATATGGCGCAATTCGCGGGCGAGCTTCTGGTCGCGCGCTTGGCTCTCCTTCCCGCACTCGCAGGTGCACGAGGCGAGCGATTCCTCGAAGCCGCTCATGATAGTGGCAAGATACGAGAAAAAATCGCCTGAGCGTATATGAAAATCACTGTTCAGCGGCGCGTCGCGCAGGATGCGGGTAAAGCTCTCATAGACGTACTGCGCCATATCGTTGCACCAGTATACCGACTCAGTGTTCAAGAAATCCTTAAGAAATTCTCAAGAGCTGTTAATAACTCTCTCCGCTTGCCGTTTGTTCCCGTTGCGGGCAAGATGAGGTCATTGGGCAGTATTTATTGGGGAGTCGTCTAACGGTATGGAGTACCATACTGGCAGCGCTCGCTCGGAAGCGTTCTTTGCTGGGGAGTCGTCTAACGGTAGGACAGCGGGTTTTGGTCCCGTCAATCTAGGTTCGAGCCCTAGCTCCCCAGCCAAGTATTCTCGTGCCATAATTTGCTATGCGAGCACTATACTAGGTAAGAGCGAACGACCATGATACCGAAAAATACTATCTGCCTTTGGTTCGACAAGGATGCGCAGGAAGCGGCGGAGTTCTATGCCGCTACGTTCCCCGATAGCAGCGTGGGCGCTATCTTCCGTGCGCCGAGCGATTTCCCGGGCGGGAAGGAGGGCGACGTGCTGACCGTGGAGTTCACCGTCTGCGGGATCCCGTGCATCGGCCTGAACGGCGGCCCTCATTTCAAGCAGAGCGAGGCGTTCTCCTTCCAGATCGCCACCGACGACCAGGAGGAGACGGACCGCTATTGGAACGC
>CAZYZM010000022.1:0-12413 GCA_964651935.1 uncultured Candidatus Saccharibacteria bacterium | reverse complement strand
CCAGCCGAAGCGCGTCATGCGTTCCAGTATATACCATCAGGAACTCTAGAATTAATTCTAGAGTTCCTCTGTCTGCAGCTCCGTGATAAGGAATCGGTTCGCGCGGATGTATCCGCTTACGCGAACCTTTTGGCCTGTCATGAGTTCTGGATACGCGCCGGCAGCGGCATAGGTCGGCGCGCACGGGATGTCGCCTGCGCCCGGCAAGCAGCCGCGCGCATCGGCGAAGATAAGCTGCTTCGTGGAAATCTCGCCGTCGCCTCCTGTATAGCGGATATAGGGCACCGGCGGGTAGCCGGTCGAGTCGTCCATGATCGCCATGCCATGGATCGTGACGAGGCCGCTGTCTGAGACGATGACTCCGCTCGGCACAGTGCCGTCTCGGTATCCTGAGCCCGTTCCTCCGACAGCCGCAGGCAGCGAGCGTTCATCGAGCGCGCGCATATGCCACAGCCAGGCGCCGATTCCGACGGCACTGGCTGCGATAATCGTTATGAGGACCGCTGATTTCATAGAAGCATATGCGTACCGAACAGGGGCTGAAGCAGCGATGAAGCGGCTATCCTTCGTACAGGACGCGCGCTAGGCGCAGGCCGTCGAAGCTCACGCTTCCTTCCATGAAGGAATGAATGGGCGTGAGATGCGCGCTGCCATGCACGCGGAACGCGTCGTGTATGCGCGGAATCTCTGCGAGAAGCGGCTCCGGTATGCGCTCGCGAAGCTGGTCGCGCGAGATGCTGCCGCCCTGCACGAGCTTTTCTGCATGGCCGCATATGGTGCCGAATGTCAGGCCCCGCTCCTGCGCGGCCTCTTGCAGCGTCTTCCCTTCCTCTAAGAGGCGGAGCGTCTCGTCGTAGGTGGACGCCTTCTTCTTGCGCGGCGCGGGTATCGTCCCCTCCTCCACGTCCCACTGCCCGCCGGAGAGCTTGACGAAGTTCTTCTCGAGCTCGAGCCGTTCGCCGGACGCGTCGAGCGCCGCGAACGCATCGCGCGCTTCGTCGGACGCATTCCGGAATTCCTCGTCATGCGCGACGACGAGCGGATGGATCACGAGCGCCTGCTCGCTCCAGCCCAGAAGATGCAGTCCGTCGAGCGAACGCACGCGAGAGAGCGCCACGTATCCCTGCCCGTACTCGAAGGCGCGCGAAAGGTCGATAGCCGCAGCATCCATGCTCATGCCCTGGCTCTTATGGATGGTGATGGCCCAGGCGAGGCGGAGCGGCACCTGCGTTATCTTCGCGCGCGCTTTCCCGCCTTCCTCGACCGCCCATTCGACGGGCGCGACGGTGAGCGTGCGTCCGTCATGCGTCTCGATGACCGGGTACCCGGTGCCGCGCTCGAAGCCCGTAACGACGCCCAACGTGCCGTTGGCCAGCCCCAGCGCCGGGATGTTCTTCGTGCCCATCACGATCGCGCCTTCCTTGAGCTCAAGAAGCTCCGGCGAGAGGCAGCCGCGCTTGAGCGCCTCGATGAGCGGCGGCGCGCCCGCGCCGTCCATGGGATAGCGCTTCGGCGCGCCGGGAAGCGCCGCGAGCTTCTCCTGGTTCAGCCGGTCGACATCGACGTTGTGCGTGAAGAGGCGCGGCACGTCCTCATCGAATCCTTCCAGCTCTGCCTCCCGCGAAAGGATGACCGAGACCGTGGTGGGGTCAGGCTCCGCGGCACGTATGGATGAGAGCACGGAAAGGAAGCGGAGGTCTTCCTGGCGGTGCTGCTCGGTGAGATAGCAGACGATAGGGTTCAGGTCGCGCCACGTCTGGGACTCGAAGGCGAATGCCGGCCTGTCGCCGCCTCTTCCGATGGGCGGAAGCTGGAAGAAGTCGCCGACCAGCACGACCTGGATGCCGCCGAACGGAAGGTTCTCGCGCTTCACCTCGCGGCAGACCGCGTCCACCATGGAGAGCACGGGCGCAGAGAGCATGGAGACCTCGTCGATGATGAGCGTGGTCGCCTTCTGGATGCGGCGCGCTACGTGTTCCTTGGAAGCTATCGCGTCTATGTCCGCCGCCGAGAGAGAGTCCTTGATGCCGATGCCGCTCCATGAGTGGATGGTCATGCCGTGGATGTGCGTCGCGGCGATGCCGGTGGATGCGGTTACGGCCGGCTCTATGCCGCGCGCGCGCAGCCAGGCGACGAATTGGTTTATGGTATGCGTCTTGCCGCTCCCGGGCTCTCCCGTGAGGAATACGTTTGCACCGGTCGTAAGTATGGAAAGCGCATCTGCCTGCGTCATGTGCCTATTGTACCAGCGTATGTGCCGTGAGCTGAATGCAGGGCGGGCCGGCGAAGCCGGCCCGCCCTGCATCATTTCCTTATGGCTAATCCAGGATGCCTTTAAGAGTATCTTTCAGCGTATCCGCCGCATCGGCCGCCGCCTTCGCTCCTGATTCTATCTGTATCTCTATTCCCGCATCCTCTTCGTCGTCCGCAGAGGCCGAGCTCTGGGGCGAGCTCGTCGCTTCGGTCGTGGACGCTTCCGTAGAGGTCGCCGTGGTGCTTGCCGGCGGAAGGAAGGCGGACAGGAGCTCTGCGTGAAGGTCGATGATCTTCTTCACCTCGGTAGCGCGCGCCGCATCGTACGCGCTCACTTCCGCAGACGGCTCGGCAGCCATCTTCGCGGCCGGCGCCACGCGCGCAGCCATCGGCGCGAAGCCTGATACCTGCACTGCGCTGCCGGCGGACGTCTCGGACGCGTGATCCGCTATCGCGACCTGTACCGTAGAGCCCGTATCTCCGGCCGATACGGAAACCGCTGCCGAAGCGGCCGGCTCGTGCTGCGGAGCGATGTCGCTCTCGAGCGCCAGGCGCGTTGCCGACACGGCAGATTCCTTCTCCTGCACCGCGCTCAGCAGATCGCCGAGCGACCGCGCGGTCGCGAGCGAGGACGATGAGGAAGCGGCGCTCGCATAGTGCGCGGCGATAACGCCGAGGATATGGGTATGCGCCTCGAGCCGCGCCTCGAGATCTGAACGGACGGCGAGCGAACGGTCCGTGCGGCCCGACTTCTCGAGGAGGTCCGCGTCATGAAGCGACGCAGCGACGTGGGTCGTGAAGCTCTCGGCAAGCTGTTCCTGCGTCTCGGACGAGAGGCGGTTCTGCGCGGCCAGCTGCGCCGCCTCTTCGAGCCGGCGCTCCGCCAAGACCGCGTGCCACGAGGCCTTCCCTTCCGTGTCCGGAACGAGCGCCGTCTGTACCGGCTCGGCAAAAGCGGTCTTCACGGCATAGAGCGTATCGCCAGGGAGCGCATCGGAAGACGCGTATGCCGTGCCGCCCAGACCCACGACGATGGCAAGTACCGCTACAGCTGACGCGTACATGCGGAAACGGAACGTCTGGAACAGGCGCGCGACCGGAAGCGCCTTCTGAGATGCCGCGGGCGGTACGGCCATGGCATGCAGGTCCGCGTATGCGCTCAGTTCCGCGCGCATGCGCGTACGCGCCTCCTCAGGAAGGCGTATTGTATTCAAATTCTTCAGCTCTCGTTCTATGTTGGTCATACGTGTAGGCGGTCTTGCAGCTTCTTTATCGCGCGGTTGATACGGACGGAAACGGCATTCGCGGATTCGTCGTTCAGCGCCGCTATCTCGGCGGGCGTCCATCCTTCGGCGAAGCGGAGGATGACGGCCTCGCGCGAAGGGTCGTCGAGCGTGTCGACGGCGCGCAGTATCTCCGTATAGGCAGCGTTCGCCTCTATATCGGTACCGCTCTGGCCGGCGAATTCGACGCCTTCTTCCTGGAGCGTATCGAGCGACTGCTCCTTCTTCTTGCGGTACCAGTCGGTGATGCGGTTGCGTGCGATCGTGAACAGGAGCGCGCGGCCATGGGAGATCTTTTCCCCCTTCCGGAGCGTCTGCCAGTAGCGGGTGAAGGTGTCTTGCACCAGGTCCTGCGCGCGTTCGGCATCCGACACCTTGAACAGGCAGAACCGGTAGAGCTCGTCAGCGTACTGCTCGTACGCGTCCATGAAGTGCTGCTTTGCGGAATCCTGATCCATATATACAGACGGCGCGCCAGGGCATTTCTTACCCGCGAGGATGCCTCCGAGGCGCGCCTGGATATCCTAGTATACCGCATATATACGGGAGGGCCGCCTGACGGCGGCCCTCCCGTATGCGCCCCTCTATGTCCTGCGTCCCTCCGCCTTCCCGCTACGCGTGCGCGACCGTGAACGCGCCGAGGACGCTGGCGAGCATGAGCGCCGGAAGCGCGATGGCGAGGTCGTATTTGATACTCTTGAGCATAGAAATGTTTCGGTTAGGATGCTAATCGTTCTCTCCCCGATTTCCCGTGCGCATACGATACGCGCATACGCATGAAGCTTCGGTGAGCCGTATCCGCGCTATACTCGTATGATGACGGCTTGCGACACGCATCCTGACATCGGCCCGGACGGGAAACCGGACTTCCCTATGCGCCTGAACAAGTACCTCGCGCATGCAGGCGTCGCGACGCGGCGCGAGGCGGACGAGCTCATCGCGCGCGGACGCATCACGGTGAACGGCGTACGGGCGAAGGTCGGCATGAAAGTGTCCGAGACCGACCGCATCGAGACCGTCGGCTCGAAGCGTTCCCAGAAGAAGCACGCCTATGCCGCCTACAGCAAGCCGCGCGGCGTCATAACCCACTCGCCGCAGCAGGGAGAAGCGGACATCGCGGCATCGCTGCCGCCTCCGCTCCGCGGGCTCGGGCTCTTCCCGATTGGGCGCCTCGACAAGGACTCGTACGGCCTCATCATCCTCACCAACGACGGCAGGGTAACCGAACGGCTCCTGAGCCCTGACGCCGCGCACGAGAAGGAATACGCCGTGAAGACGAAGCTGCCGCTCCGGCAGAGCTTCAAGAAATATCTGGAAGAAGGCGTCGATATCGAGGGATACCGCACGAAACCCACGAAGATCCGCCTGACCGGCGAACACTCCTTCTCTATCACGCTTACCGAAGGCAAGAAGCACCAGATCCGCCGCATGGTCGTCGCTATGAGGAACGAGGTCACGGACCTGAAGCGCACGCGCATCCTCAACGTACGCCTAGGGAACCTGAAGCCGGGCGAGGCGCGCCTGCTCGAGGGCGACGAGCTGCAAGCGTTCCTCGAAGCGCTTTCATTGCCGGCCTGACCTGTAGATTGACACGCCGTTCCTGAGGCGTAGGCTGAGAAGGGTTCAATTCTGTGGAGAAACGCGATGCGTACAGCGAAAGACGTCCCGCGCGCGACGCTGGCAGTCATCCCTCGCGGCGACGGCCTGCAGCGGAAGGTCCTTCTGGGCCTCAAGCTCACGGGGGCCATCGGCATAGGCACGTACAACGGATGCGGCGGAAAGGTAGAGGGAACGGAATCCGCGGCGGCGTGTCTCGTCCGCGAGTCGTATGAGGAACTCGGCATCGAGGTCTTCATGCATTCGCTCACCCATCTGGCGGCACTGACCTGCATCGCCGATACGTGCGGCCCGTACATGATCGTCGACGTATTCTCTGTCGGCCGCTTCCGAGGCGAGCCGCGCGAGACGCACGATATGCGGCCCGAATGGTTTTCCTGCCATGAGATGCCGTATGACCGGATGCTCGAAGCCGACCGGCACTTCTGGCCGAGACTGCTCGCCGGCGAGCAGTTCCGCGCGAACCTGTACTACCGCAAGCCGAAGGCCCTAGGGTTCAAAGGCATAACGTTCTTTCCGTACTGACGCGGCCCTTCTTGCGAAGGGCCGCTTTCTTCTATCTATGCCCGCATACGGCGCTACGCTCGATTCGCCGCAGGCATGCTCCTGCAGTCCTGCGAGCAATACGTCCCTTCCTCGCTCACGCACTCGGCGCACACGAGGAAATGAAGATGGCAGGCGTCGTTCGCGCAGTTCGCGTACTCTTCCGTCGGCGCCGTGCAGAGATGGCAGCGGCCCACGATCTCGCGCGCGCCGCCGAAATGCATCGTCTTCCGGCTGTCGAAGGTATACAGCGTGCCGAGGAAGTCCTCTCCGGGATATTTCTCCATATACGCATGGATGCCGTCTTCGAGCTGCGAGACGTCCGTGAAGCCGTTCTCCATGAGGAAGGCCGACATCTTCTCGCACCGGATGCCGCCCGTACATACGGTCACGACCTTCTTCTGCTTGTACGGCTCCAGCTTCGGGAGCGCGGCCGGAAGGTCGCGCGATGCCGCGAGGCCGGGGTTCACCGACCCCTTGAAGTGGCCCGACCGGAACTCGTAGTCGTTGCGCATGTCGATGATGACCAGGTCCTGCTCGCGCGCGAGCCGTTCTCGCAGTTCCCGCGCGGAGATGCGCGGCGCTGTGCGCTGCTCTGGGTCCACGAGCTCTTTCGGAAACCGCGTGCCGACGATCTCATCGCGCACTTTTACGGAAAGCTTGGGGAACGAGCCGCCTTCGCTCGCGCTCCGCTTCACGGAGACGTCGGCGAATCGCGGGTCGGCGAGGAACTCGGCTGCGAACGCTTCGGTCGCCTCAACGGTTCCCTCGAACGTCGCGTTCACGCCCTCGTGCGCGACGATAGCGCGCCCGGTGAGCGCATGCGCCTGCGCGCGCTCGCGCACCCATGCGGCGAGCGCGTCCGGGTCGTCGATGGTGACGTATTTATAGAAAAGGAGTACCTGGTGCGCCGCCGTCATGATTTCCTGCTATCGCTTCGCCGCGCTCTCGCTTACGCGCCCGCAAAATGGATGGCGAGCCATATCACCGCGACGCCGAGCACGGTCGTGAGCGTCGTCCAGAGGCGCGGGTGGCGATGGTGGCTGTCCGGCAGGAGCTCGCTGGCGCCGATATAGAGGAAGAAGCCCGAGAAGAGCGCGAGGATGAGCGAGAACGTGCTCTCGGACACCTGGATGAAGGACGCGAGCAGGATGCCGGCGAGCGGCGCCAGCGCATCGATGGCGAGCCACCCGCGCGCGATATGCTCCTTGCCAGTGCCGAAGAGGCTCAGGTTCACGGTATTGATGCCGTCGGAGAAATCGTGCACCAGCACGGCGATGGCGACTACCGCGCCGAGCGTCGCCGAGACCTGGAACGCCAGGCCGATGCCCAAGCCGTCCAGGAAGCTGTGCACCGTGAGGCTGCCTGCGCCGATGTGGCCGCGATGGCCGCTCTCTTCGCTCGTCATGATGAGCAGGATGCGGTCGAGCAGCATGTAGCCGATGAAGCCCACGACCGCTACCGAGGTAACGGTACCGAGCGCATGGTACGCCTCGCCCATCTCGAGCGCTTCCGGAAGCAGGTCGAACATGGCCACGCCGATGACGGCGCCGGCGCTGAAGCCCAGGATAAGGTGGATCTTGTCGCGGAACCGCAGCGCGAGCATGCCGCCGATGAGCGTAGCGATGCCCGCCGCGATGCCGATGAGGAACTGAGTCATAGAGAGGTCAGGTATGAGGGTATAGCTGCTATAGTACCGCATTTCCGGCGTCCGGGCCTGCGTTGCGCTGCACATAGTGGTCTTCGAAGGAAAGGCGGGCGAGCAGGTAGGCGATGGTAGATTCGGAACCCTGGTTCAGGTTGATGCCGTGCTCGCCGAGGCCGTCATAGCAGCCGCCGGTGCCGTGTGTATAGACGACCTGCTGCGCGAGGTTGTTTCCGAAGAACCAGTCGAACGTCGCGAACATCGCGTCGCGATAGGCAGGGCTGTCGGAAAGCATCGTCATCTGGCGCAGCGCGAGCACGAGCGCAGATACCTCCTCAGGCTGCTGGTCATAGCGCACCTTCTCGCCGCCCTTCTTGTACCATCCTGCCTGGCCGATCGGCACGCAGACCGAGCCTTCGAAGGAATGCGCTATCAGGAAGTCGAGCGCGGCCTTCCCCACCTCCAGGTAGCGGGGTTCGCCGAGGACGGCGTACGCCCTCAGGAGCGCTTCGGGGAGCACGGCATTGGAATACGTGAGGCTCTCCTCGAACCATTGCCAGCCGCTGTCGCTCGCCTTCTCGAACAGCCCGACGAGCGAGTCCGCCTGCGTGCGGAGCAGCGCGCGCGACTCTTCCGTGCTCGCGCCGCGGCGCGCTTCTGCAGCGAGCGCCTTGATGGAAAAGGCGGCGGCGCGCGGCGAATGGAACGGCGCATGCCGTGCGCGCTCGCGCGCATAGAGCGCCGAAGCGCGGGCCGTGAGCTCTTGCGGGAGCGCGCTTCCCGCAGCGACCGAGAGCGCCCATAGCGCGCGTGCGACGGCGTCCTCGAGGTTCTCGCTTTCGTTGCGGGACGGATGCGGCGCGTGGCCTGCCGTGAAGTAATTCACGACATTCTCGCCCTCTGACAGCGCGCGCTCGATGAAGGAGAGATAGGTGCCGGCAAGCTGCACGGTCTGCGCATCGGGCGCATCGCCGCCGTACCAGCACATCGTCACGAGCGCGCGGGCATTATCGTCGAGCGTGTAGCCGTACCGCGCATCCGGCTCGCTCAAGCGGGCGAACTGGAAGACGCCGAAGCCGTCGGTCATCTGCAGCAGGTAGTCGATGGTTACCGGCATGAGGTACTGGCGCTCGCCTTCGAGCGCCGGCGAGAGCGACGCATAGACGCCCATGTAGCTGCGCGCGACGTTCGGCCAGGTCATTCCGCGCGTCCTGAAGTATGCCGTCTTCCCCATCTCTTCCAGGCGGGTAGGATCGGCGAAGAGCTCGCAGACGCGTGCGGCTATCTCCTCGTGGCCGCCGAAGCCGACCAGCACACCGACATCGGGAGTGATGAGCTCTTCCGCCTGCGCGAACGCGGTAGAGAGCACGGCGCGTCCGCTTCCGAGCGCGTACGAGAGCGTGCCGGACACCGCCTGCGCCGGATTCTGCGACACTGAAAGGTAGAGGTCGGCGGCGCACAGGTAGCCGAGCAGCGCGTCGGTAGAGAGGTATTCGTTCCGGAATTCTACATGCGTCGCGACGCCGAGCCTCTCAGCCAGCTCCTCGAGCGAACGGCGGTACGCTTCCCCGTCGCGCGCGAGCACGACAGGATGCGTCGCTCCCGCGATCACGTAGCGCGTATCAGGGAAGCGCTCGACGACGGCAGGCAGCGCCGCGATCGCGTGCTCTATGCCCTTGCCCGGGCCGAGAAGCCCGAAGGTCATGAGCACGCGGTACAGAGAAAGCCCGAGCGGCGCCTTCCCTGCCGCAGGAGCGCGATAGCTCTGCGGATGGATGCCGTGGGGTATGACCTGCAGCTTCTCAGAGGGAATTCCGTATGCCGACTCAAGAAGGCGCTTCGACCGTTCCGTCATGACGATGATGCGGCCGGCTTTGGCGGCGATGCGCGCGACGACATCCTTCATCCCCTCCGGCGGCTCCGGAAGTACCGTATGAAAAGTGACTGACACCGGCCTTGCGAGCACATCGAGGAATTCCAGGAGGTAGTCCCCGTAAGCGCCGCCGTATATGCCGAACTCATGCTGGATGGAGACGAGCGCGACCTCGGGCATCGCGTTTATGCGTTCCGCCGCCGCGCGATACTCTTCCGAACGGTCGTCCGTGATGCCGAACAGCACTTCGGGCGGATACGCCGGCACCGGTATCGAAGGACGGCTCATCGCGACCACCTTCGCCTCCACGGATTCAGAGAACAGCTCCCGGCAGTAGGCGATCAGGTCGTTCGAGAAGGTCGCGATGCCGCACTCGCGCGGCGGATACGTCGTGAGATGGATGATGATCTTCTTTGCGGAGTCGGAAGTGGTCATACGGTGGGATACGGCGCGCAGGCCTCCGGCCTGCGCGCCCCTTACAGAGAAGAGCGCAGCGCTTCCAAGAGCGTCGAGGCCGGGCATGTGGCGAGGCCGATGTAGCGGTCGGACGCGCCATAGTAGACGAACAGCGTGTCGTCCTTGATGAAGCCGCCGGTGGGAAAGACGATCGGCGAGTTCTGCTCGAGCTCGTACGGGCGCTCGGGCTTCAGGAGGTCGTACGGGAGCTTCCCGATGAGCTTCGACGGGTCTTCGAGGTCGAACAGCGCCGCGCGCACAGAATATTCGAAAGCGTCCTTGCGCGGCAATTCGGTTACGTGGTGATAGACGACGAGCCAGCCGTACGGCGTCTCGAGCGGCGGCATGCCCGCGCCTATCTTCGCGTCCGTCCGGTGCGACGCGGGGAGCACGGCCTGGTGCGAGTCCCAGCTGAGAAGATCGTCCGAACGCGAGAGCCATATGGCGGGCCGTTCAGGCAGCGCGTCAGGGTCGCTGCACGGCCACGCCTTTCCGCCCTCTTCCGACGCATGGTCAGCGCACCACTGCCTGCTCCACGTATGCGGCCGGTGCAGCATGGCATACCTCCCGCCGATAGCGCGCGGAAAGAGGACGGTGTCCTTGTCGTCCGACCCGGGAGGCGAGATGATGCCGAGATTCTCGAACGTGCGGAAATCGCTCGTGCGCAGCAGGGCCGTGCTGGTCTGGAGCGGCGTCTCGTGAGGGAACGGCGCGCCGTCCTGCAGGATGCGCTGCGGCACCGCGACATACGTCACGTAGTAGTCGTCGCCCACCTTCGTGATGCGCGGGTCCTCGGTCGCCCACATATCGAAGGGCTGCGACGGGCCGAACACCGGCTCGCGCGACGCGCGCGTGAACGCATATCCGTCAGTGCTCGTCGCCAGGCCCAGGTGCGAGACGTATGCCTCCTTCTCTCCTACCGCGCGATAGAGCATCACGATGCCCTCGTCGGTCGCTACGACGCCCGGATTGAAGACGCCTTCGCGCTCCCAGGGATACGCGTCGTCAGGAGACAGTATGGGGCCATCGCCGTATCGCGTGAGTCGTACCTCCATTATGCGCGTCCGTACGCATCCTCGATGCGTTCTATATCGTTCTCATCAAAAGTTCCCGTAGCGATCTCGAGGATCCGGACGTCTTCGCCTCCGGCCGCGATGCGGTGGAGCGTCTCTGGGGGGATGTGGAATTCGTCGCCAGGCTGCGCGACGCGCGTCTCTTCTCCGACGGTTATCTCAGGAGCGCCGGAAAGCACGTGCCAGAACTCGCTGCGGCCATGGTGCCGCTGCAGGCTGAGGCGCTGCCCGGCGCTGACGGTAAGCAGCTTCACGGTTACCGGTTCGCCCGTCGCAAACTGACGGAACATTCCCCAGGGCCGCTCTTCGGTAAAGATCGTGCTCATACCGTATCAGTATGGCCCGAGAGCATATGGTCGCGCAACTCGGTGACAAAAAGCTTCGTCTCGCCGACCGACGCGACCGGCACGCAGCGCACGCCGAGCGTCGCCACCGGCGCGTCGTTGCCGCCGTCATAGAGCGCGTCGCCGACGTACAGCATGTGCTCGCGCGGAAGGTCGAGGACATTGAGCAGCTGCGTTATCCCGTACGCCTTGTCGATGCCCTTCGTGATATCGATAGAGGTCATGCCGCCTAGCCGTATCGAGAATTCAGGAAGATACAGGGCAAGGCGCTCCACGAGGGCGTTCCGCTTCTCGCGGCCAGGGTCCCATCCCTGTTTCTCGCCGACCGGCGCCTCGCTCCCCAGGCCCGAGAAGGTTATCTGCGACCCGCGGTCTTCGATGAGTGTCCCGTATATCTTTTCAGGCTCCTGGTAGCCGGTATCGGCGAACGCCTTCTCGAAGGCCTTGAACACGCGCTCCTTCTCTTCAGGAGACAGCGTTACGTCATATACCTGGACCCAATCGCCGTCCTTGAAACGGTACAGGGCGCCGCCGTTCGTAGGCAGGAGGTAGAGATTCTCGAGCTGCGCACCTTCCGGAAGGCGCTCTATGACCTGCGTCCTGAACTGCGGAAAGGCGGCGCCCGAGATGATGCCGACCTTCAGCATCTTCAGGAGGTCGGCCAAAAGAGCCGCCATCTCCGGCGCGAGCGGCATCTTGCTTTCCGCGAGCGTGCCGTCCAGGTCGAAGGCGATAAGCTGGGCCATATGTATCCCACTATACACTGATTGCCAGCAGCGCACGCAGGCAGGGCGGGCGCTGCATAGCGACCATGCGTCGGATGGTAGAATACGTACCTGATGAGGCTGTATTTCACGCCATCCGCTGCCCGGCTCGCCGGAGCATTGCTGCTTTCCGCGCTCTGCATCGCGCCGGGCATCTCGCATGCGCAGGAGGCCGCCGTGCCTGACCCGAGCCAGGCGAGCGTTACCTATCTCGAGAAGGCGCGCGTGCTGGACGTCTCCGAACTGCCGTCAGAGACCGAGTACTGGTCCGGCATAGAGTCGGAAGCGCAGACCGTTACCATAGAAGTGCTCGAAGGCGCAGACAAGGGCGTTACCGCGACCTTCAAGAACAATTTCACGCAGGTCGAGAAGGGCGACCTCGTCTACGTACGGCACGCAGTCGGCGGCTTCGATACTGAGACGTGGTCCATAGCCGACCTGTACCGCATACCCGTCCTGATCGCGGTCGGGCTCGCCTTCCTCGCGCTCCTGGCGCTGTTCGGCGGTATGCAGGGCCTGCGCGCGCTGGCGAGCCTCGCCGGAAGCCTCGTCCTTATCTTCT
>CAZYZM010000021.1:0-12416 GCA_964651935.1 uncultured Candidatus Saccharibacteria bacterium | reverse complement strand
AGCGCGCTGTTCCCGTACCCTGCCGCATCTATCGCGCCGCGCAGGCGGCGCGTGTCATAGCGGATGCCGGTCTCTCCGCAGACCGCATCGGCGCAGACGAGGACGGTGCGTGGCGTAAGCTGTGCGCGGAACGCGTCCAGGTCCACCGCGCCGTCGCGAAGCGGAATCGCTTCGGCAACGACGCCTCGACGGGCAAGCCCTTGGATCGTGCCGAGTACGGAAGAGTGCATGGTCGGCAGATAGAGCACGTGGAGCTCTTCAAGCGCGCGTCCTTCTGCCAGGCAGCGCCCGATCCTGCCCCGAATCGCCAGGTTATTAGCTTCAGTCGCGCCCGATGTGAAAACGACGGCGTGCGGCTTCACGCCGGCAAGCCGCGCGACGCGCGTACGTGCGTCTTCGAGCACCGCTTTGGCGCGCCGCCCTTCCTCGTGAGGAGAGGACGGATTGCCCCACGCTCGCAGCGCGCGCCGGAAGGCGCGCGCTGCATCGGGGTGCACGGGCGCTGCAGACGCCCAGTCAAGATACGCTCGGCCCCGCTTCATGAAAAAATGACGCATATATACAGGAATGATACCCTCCAAGTGCCTGTACGTATAGCAAAAACACATGTTTTATGCCATAATCGCACGATATGGCATCGACTCCCCGCCCGCCCATCGTCGCCGTGATGGGCCACATCGACCATGGAAAGTCCTCGCTTCTGGACTATATCCGCAAGGCGAACGTAACCGCCGGCGAAGCCGGCGGCATCACGCAGCACGTATCCGCGTACGAGGCGGTTCATGAATATGAAGGGAACGAGCGCCGCATCACCTTCCTCGACACCCCGGGCCACGAGGCGTTCCGCGCCTTGCGCGCCCGCGGCGCGGCTGCGGCAGATATCGCCATCCTTGTCATCGCCGCCGAAGAGGGCGTGAAGCCGCAGACCCTGGAAGCGTTCGAAGCCGCTACCGAGGCCGGCACGCCCGTCGTCGTCGCCTTCACGAAGATAGACAAGCCGGGCGCCGACCTCGAGCGCGTGAAGTTCTCAGCTATCGAGCACGGCATCTACCTGGAAGGGCTCGGCGGCTCCATCCCCTTCGCGGGCGTCTCGAGCAAATCAGGCCAAGGCGTGCCTGAGCTTCTCGACCTCGTCCTTCTTACGGCCGACCTTGCCGAGCTCACGGCCGATCCTGACGCGCCGGCAGAGGGCTTCGTCCTCGAATCCTCTCAGGATCCGAAGCGCGGCCTTTCCGCGACGCTCATCGTGAAGGACGGTACGCTCCGTACCGGCCAGTTCGCGGTCGCCGGCCGCGCCATCGCGCCCGTGCGCTTCATCGAGGATTTCACGAATGCCCGCATAGAGGCTGCGATCCCCTCCCAGCCGGTACGCATCTCGGGATGGACGGAACTCCCGCCTGCCGGGACGCCGTTCGGCGCGGCAGCGAACCGCAAGGAGGCGGAGAAGCGTGCAGAATCAGGCGCGCAGGGCGCAGGCGCATCCTATCTCCTCACCGAACCTGCTGAGACTGAAGGGAGCGTCGAGCTGCCGCTCATCCTCAAAGCCGACGTTACCGGCAGCCTCGAGGCCATCAAGCACGAGCTGCGCAAGATAGCCCATGACCGCGTCGGCATCCGCATCGTCTCAGAAGGCATCGGCGCCGTTTCCGAAGGCGACGTGAAGTCAGCTCTCGCTTCAGGGGGAACGGTCATCGCCTTCTCGGTCGGCACCGACGGCAGCGCGCGCGACCTCGCCGAACGTTCCGGCATCGCCATCGGCTCCTTCTCCATCATCTACGAACTCTTCGAGCACGTGCAGGCGCTCGTGCAGGAACGCGCCCCGCAGGTAACGGTCGAAGAGGATCTCGGTGAAGCGAAGGTGCTCAAGGCCTTCAGCGTTACCGGCCACAAGCACGTGCTCGGCGCGAAATGGAACTCGGGCATCCTGGCTGTCGGCGACCAGGTGAAGATAGACCGCCGCGGCATCGCGCTTGGCACCGGCACGCTCACGAACCTCCAGGTCGCGCGCGCCGACGTGAAGGAGATCAAGGACGAGGGCGAGTTCGGGCTCCAGGTAGATACCCGCGCCGACATCGCCGCCGGCGATACCCTCGTAGCCTTCCGCATGGTTACCAAGAAATAATAAGGAATAGCGCGCATGAGCGACAAGAACATCCGGAAATCAGGCATGCTTACCGAGCTCGCGGCGCAGTACATCGCGCGCGAGGCAGGACGCTCCACGCTCATCACGCCGACCCGCACCGAGCTTTCGCGCGACGGGAAGCACGCCACCATCTTCGTGAGCGTGTATCCCGTGCAGGAAGACGAGCACGCCGTCAGCTTCCTCATGCGGCACAAGGACCTGTTCCGCAGCTACCTGAAGTCGCATGCGCGCTTCCCTGTGCTCCCGTACATAACGTTCGAGATAGACTACGGCGAGCGCAACCGCCAACGCCTCGACGAGCTCTCGCGCGAGTAAAATCTGGCACATTCAGCGTGTGTACTTTTAAACCCTTCTCAGCTTTATTTTATCTTTACTAGAGGGTTCTATAACTCCAACTAAGCTAGAATCGTAGTAATGGGAGTTAAGTATTCAGCTAACGAAGAGTTCTTTACTGCATGGAGCAGTGAGATGGCTTATGTTCTAGGCTTCTTTTATGCTGATGGCCATATGATTGATGCGCCGTATATGCGAGGCAAGTATGTTTGCTTCTCGAATACTGACAAAGACAGGCTAGAAGCTATAAAGGAGCTACTACGTTCAGAACATAAAATTGTCACCTTACACAAAAGGGTGAACTATAAAACTGCATATATTCTCAGAATTGGGAGTGCGGTTATCTATAGCCAATTGTTCTCACTTGGGCTACGTCCGCATAAGTCTCTTACCATTGCGTTTCCGAACGTACCGTCTGAATTTCAAGCTGACTTTATACGAGGATATCTTGATGGCGACGGCTGCGTATTTCTGGAGAAGAGTTCGAGAAACTCCTACAAGCGGTTGCAAACAATCTTTACATGCGGGAGTAAGAAGTTTCTATTAAGCCTCCACGAGATACTCAGGGAATCCGCTGGTGTGAGGAGTGGAAACGTATATGTACATGGCAGCAGCAAGACCGCTTACCAGTTGCGATTTAACACTAGAGACAGCCTTCGGCTATTCTCATATCTATACAAATCCAACCTCCGCCCAGAACTATACTTGAAGCGAAAATACGCTATATTTAATGAGTACTTGAGAGCTAAGAATCTTACCGTAGATTCAGTTGCCAGTATTCTTGAGACAAAAGGCCCGGTGGCGAAGTAGAAACGCGGCTCTCTGCAAAAGAGTTATGCGCGGGTGCGATTCCCGCTCGGGCCTCCGAACCATGGTATCTTTCCCCTAAGCCGGGATGGTGGAATTGGTCAGACACGAAGGTCTTAAACACCTTTGACAGAAATGTCGTGTGGGTTCGAGTCCCACTCCCGGTACCAATACAAGGAAATATCTACAGCCTCGTCAGGAAGTCCGCATACGCGGGCGCTTTTCCGTGCTGTACGTCCGCGTACAGGTCGCGCAGCCGCTTCGTTATCGGTCCGATATTGCCGTCCCCGATCACGCGGTGGTCTATCTCCTTCACCGGCGTCAGGAAGGCCGAGGTACCGCACGCAAACACCTCGTCAGCGATGTACAGCTCGGTCAGGTCCACGGTCCGCTCTATGGCAGGAATACCCAGGTCCCGCGCGAGCTTCAGTACCGTATCCCGGCTGATGCCTTCGAGGATATCGCTCGACGCACTCGGCGTTATCAGCACGCCGTCGCGAACCAGGAAGATGTTCGCTGCTGAAAGCTCGCAGACATGGCCGGAAACGTCGAGGAAGATGCAGTCGTCGTACCCGCTGTCGAGCGCGTCCTGCTTGGCGAGCGCGGAATTCACGTATGCGCCGTTCACCTTCGCGCGCGACGGTATGGCGGAATCAGGGATGCGGCGCCAGACGCTCGTCTTGAGACGCGCGCCGTCAGGTGGCAGGATGCAAGCGGCCTCGTACACGAAGGCGCTCAGCGTCGTAGCGAGCCCGCGTGTGCGTACGCCTGGCAGCAGTTCCGAGACATGGAGCGTAACGCGCACGAAGACGTCCTCATCTACGCTGTTCGCCCGCGTGAGCTCGGCGGCGATGCGCTGCAGCTCCTCTTCGGAAACGCTCGCATCGATGCCGATGATGCGCGCGGAATTGGCGAGGCGCCGCGCGTGCTCCTTGAGACGGAATGCCAGGAGGCCCGACTCCCCTTTGCACACCGGAAAGACGGTATAGACGCTCAGGCCGTAGAGAACCGCCGAGCTGGCGATGCTGACGTTCGCTTCGCGCATGGGCACGAGCGCGCCGTCCAGGTATGCCGTATCGTAGATGCGGGCCATATGCACAAAGTGTAGCACCCGGCCCGCTGTCCCCAGGCACGTTGAAAAATGGCGCGCATTCCTATACTATTGCTTGTGCACGCATAAGCACGCATATGCGCCTATAGCTCAGTCGGTAGAGCAACTGCCTCTTAAGCAGTGGGTCCCAGGTTCGAGCCCTGGTGGGCGCACAAAGCATTGCATGATGAGAACCTCCAGCGCGCCTGGAGGTTTTCTGGTATTGTCTTCCTAGGCTGGAGTGGCGAAATGGTAGACGCGCTTGCCTTAGGAGCAGGTGGGGCAACCCGTGGAGGTTCGAGTCCTCTCTCCAGCACAACTTGACAATCACGCTTGATTTGTGGTTGAATCTTCCCCGGAACTCACTATCCGGGGATATATACCGTGCACATTCACAAGAGACGGGTACTCCGCGTATCCAGCATGAGCAGCCTCGGCTGGCTTGCGATCTTTGCCCTGTATCTTCTGCTCTTCTCCCTCCTGCATTCGTGCGATTTGGAAGGAAGCAGTTTCCTGCCGCGAGGCGGGACCAGCGCATTCGGCAGCTCGTCAGGCACGCCGCCGGCATATGCCGGTACCGGCGATCCGTCGGCTCAGCCGGAAGGAGCGTATCCTGTCGCGAGCGGCGTAACAGCCTCGGCTCCGCCGACAGGGGCACCGCTCGAGGTCATTCCCGATGACCGCGCAGCGACCGATACGGAACCGTTCGCCGTTCCGACGCGCGAACACCCGGCGGAACTCCTCATTCCCGCGCATAACGCGGGATGGAGCGGCGGCATCGCGCTTCCGCTGTCCGCGGCGGGCGATGCATATGCGCTCTGCCGTTCGGCCTCGCTCGGCAACGACACGCTGCTCGTCCAGTATCGAAAGGATACGGGCGGGTGGATGGACTTCGTTTCCGGCGCCGACGGCCGCGAAGAGCGGTACCAGAGCGCTGCTGACGCGCAGACGGTCACGTACTATTTCGTGCCCGCAGCGGAGGCGTGCTAGTCTCGTGCTGCACGTACCCGCGACCTGTCGGAATCATGCCCGGCCTTCCAAGGAAGGCCGGGCATTTCGTATATTCATGGGCTTAGACCCTATCGCGCGCAAACAGGAATACCACAATTAATTGTGGTATTCCTGTTTTGTCCTGCTATTGACTTTTTGGCAAAAATACTATATATTTTGGCCAGATTCATGGACCTTGGCAACATGCCAAACAGCTATAGGAGGCCGCAATGGCTCGACGTGACCAACCCGTTGAAATCATCCTGAAGCCGAAGTACTACGTTGCGGCAGTCGCAGTCTCTGCGATTCCTCTCGTGATCGTGCTCGCGCTTGCCATTACCTGGGCAGGGATCCACATCGGATCCTTCACCCTGCCGTACTGGCCGTTCTTCCTTGCCGCCGCCATCCCCTACTATTGGGCGTCCTGCTTCTTCATCCAGACCGAAGAATTCGCAGGCGTTACGGTGCTGGAGGTACCGGCGCTTGAGCTGGACGAAGGCTTCATCTATGCGCCGCTCCTGCTTACCGAGCTCGAGCGCTTCCCGCGGGCGATCCAACAGGAGCAGTTCCCTGGGGAACCTGAGCAGATAAACAAGCTGCCGGACGAGGAGGCTGATCGCCTGCGCGCCGATATGCTGCGGCCGATCCGGATCACTACCGGCGCGGCGACCGAAGCTCACGCGGACGACGTGCTCAATACGCGTCTTACGCTCGAGCCGACGTTCACCGTGCAGTGGCAGGTACAGCGGATAGGATTCTTTGAATTCTATATCCATATCCCTGGTCGACAGTGGCCGCAGAAGTATCGCAATCTCTTGAAGTTCCTCCGCGACACCGGGGAGAAGGCGCTCAACGTGGCACTTTCCAACCGGAGCGCCGCAGAGGTGATGAATGAGAAGCAGGCCATCATCGACGAAGTCGATACTGCCCTGCAGAAAGCGACCGAAGACTGGGGTATCACCGTCTGCGAGGTGAACGTGCTCGGCCTCGAGCCGGACCACGCCACCAATCAGGCACTCAGCAGCGTCGCGCAGGCGAAAGCCAGCGCGATCGCGACGGAAGTTACTGCCGGAGCGCAGAAGAAGAAGCTCATCCTCGAGAGCGAGGGCGCCGCGCAAGCGCGGATCAACGCCCTCGCCGCCGAAGGCAAGGGGCTTCGGGAAGCTGCAGACGCGATCGACATGTCCGGCGAGGATTACCGTGCCGGCGAGATTGCGCCGAAGATCCTCGGCGATAAGACGATCATCCTCGGCGAAGACGGCATCGCGAAAGCGATGTCGATCGGCAAGGCCATCCTGGGAGGAGCGAAATGAGTACCTCCGTTTCCGTAGATGGCGGGTGGTGGATCCTTCTGCCGCTCGGCATCTTCATCCTGCTGTGCGCGGTCGCGCTTCGCAAGACGCGCGGCGCTTTGCAAAGCGCCGCGCGGGAACCAGGACTCCCTGGTTCCGGCACGACCAAGCCCAAAGAGAAGCAAGCGAAGGCCGTTTCCAGCAACGACCATGGCGGGCATGCCCGCCATGGCCGCTGGGACGGCTTCCTGTGGCGCGTCTTCAAGCTGATTCTGCTCGTCACGATCGGCGGCAGCCTAGTATGGCTGGCGCTGACGGGTCGGGTCGGCCAAGCACTCGTGTGGGTGTGCGAGACGGTCGCGCATGTGATCTTCGACCCCTCTGCGGATGCGGGAGGGTCGCGGAACCGGCCTTCTGCCCGCGCATCGGACCCGTCCGTGCGCGAAGCGAAGGCTATAATCGCGGCCCAAGAGGAGCGCGAACGCATAGAAGCGGAACGCCATAGCGTCGCCTTCAACTATGAAGTGCCGCCGCCGTGGATACACAATCCGCCCGGCTACTACGCCACAGGCGAGTCGGAGGGAGGCAAGGCAGTAGTCGTCCAGTGCTCGGCGAGCGAACGCGCGCCGTCACGGAAGGACACGGAGCTTGCCTCGTATCAGTGCCCGAAGGACACTGATAGCCTGACGAACTGGTGGCGCCCGCTCGCGGTCTCTCCTGAAGAAGGTCCTGTCAATGTACAGTACCGCTTCCGTCATAAGTGACGGAAGCGGACTAGCCCGCACATCTACGATGTGCGGGCTTTTTCATATGCCCGAACTGCTGCTTCCCCGTACCCCGCTACCCCCCCACGACCTTCGTCATGATGCCGACGATGGTCCTCGCGCCGAAGAGGATGACGAGCCCCACGAGGCCCCAGAGGATGTGCTGCTGGCCGGCCTTGCGTTTCTCCTCGTTGTCCGCGCCGCGGATGAATTCGAAGATGCCGTAGGCGAAGAGGATGAAGGCGCCGAGCGCGAGCAGCGTGATGAGCGGATCGATGATCTCTGACTCGATCTTGGAAAGGAAGGTATCGAAGGTGTTCATTGCTGGTAATGATAGCAGAAAGGCCGCGGCTGCGCCGCGGCCTTTCATCCGACCTGAGGAGAACGGGCCTAGCCCGGGAGGTCGGCCTTCGGAAGGCCGTTGCCCTGCGTCGGCACGGAATTGTCGAGGCGGATGGTGCCCGTGAGGATGTGCACGAGGCCCCAGATGGAGATCATCACGAAGAAGCCGATGATGCCGTAGATCATGATCTGCTTTCCCTTCGCGCGCTTCTCTTCGTTCGCCGCGCCGGCGATGAAGTACATGAAGATGCCGATGATGAAGACGACGAAGGCCAGCGCGAAGACCAGCGGCACGATGATGTTGTTGATGAACTCGGTGACGTACACCGCGAGCTCCTGCGCGCTATCGACGGTGTTGCTCGTCGACTGCGCGAAGGCGAGCGCCGGGAGGAAGAACGAGAGACCGGCTAGGGCGAACTTTTTCATAGATAATATACGGATTCGGTGAGTAGTACTCTTAAAGAATAGAACTAGAATATAGGCGAGTCAATGCGCCCTCTGCCCGCCTGTGGACAGTTAATACTGGTTACCGAGTCCCTCATTTCCTTGTTTGAAATCGCCATTACTGCCATCATCCGTGGTCTGGGTATATTCTCCGGGTGGAAGGAGGTTCGTAGGCTGCGAATCAGCATTGCTTCCTGAAGCCGAGGAACAGTCGCCGCTGAAGGTCGGCAGGCACGGGCGCGTGTTCGAATCGAAGCCGAACGTACCTACGAGCAGGTTCACCAGCCCCCAGACCGAAATCATGACCGCGAAGCCGATGAGCGAGTACATGACCATCTGCTGGCCGGTCTGCCGCTTCTCAGGATTCGCGGCGCCCGCGATGAGGTAGCGGAAGACGCCGAAGAGGAAGACGATGAAGGCGACCGCGAAGATGAGCGGCACCAGCACGTCGTTGATAAAGCTGACGATGTTCGTGGCGAGCGTCGTGAGTGTTTTCATACGGAAAGTATAGCGCGGTTATGCGGCGATCTCCCCCAGTATGCCGAGCAGCGCGTGGACGAGCCCCCATACCGCGAAGAGCACGAACAGGCCGGCGATGCCGTAGATGGCGAACTTCTTCCCGCTGTCGCGCTTCTCCGCGTTGTCTGAGAAGAAGAGGCGGACCATGCCGATGAGGAAGACGATGAAGCACAGGGCGTAGAGGAGCTCGATGACCCTGTCGCCGAGCGGCACGATATCGCCGTCGACGATCTGCTTGAACGTCTTCGCCTCCGCTGAGAACGGCAGCGCCGCCAGCAGCGCCGTTCCCCCCGCCCATGCGCGATAGTGGAGCTTCATGCTCATGGCGTGATAGAGCCTACGGTCGAGGTTATGACCTCCTTGATGGCCGTCGCGCCCAGGAGGATGAGGCCGCCGATGACCGTCCACATGAGCGCCGTACGCGCGCTGCGTATCTTCTCCTCGTTGCCGCGCGCCGCGACGAACTTGAAGCCCGTCCAGATGAGCGCGAGCGTAAGGATGACGCCGCCCAGCTCTATGACCGCCGCCAGGATGCCGTCGAGCAGCTCGTCGAGCGACTTGAACTTGAGCGGATTGGCGAGCGTCTGGCCCGTGGTACCGCTGCCTGCTGAATCGGTCGTCTCTCCGCTTCCTGTCACGAAAGTTGAATCAGATTGCGCGGATCCGTTTGTAATATTCTGAGCATGTGCATCTGAGGAGAGTGAAAAGAATGCTGCGCTCGCGAACGAGACGGCGAGGAGCGGCAGCACGAGGAAGGCCAGGAAGCGTGTCTTAGAGCGCTGCATTGATGGATTGGTTAGCGTCGCTGAGCGCCTGCCCGACGGTCATGCGCCCGCTCGTTATGTTGGTAATCATAGTACTGAAGATGCGGTCCGTCTCAGCCGGCGATGGGGATAGCCAGCCGCGCGCGACGAGCGCCTGCGGATAGTAGACCGGCGCGTAGCGGTCGTCGGCGGCAGGCGTGAGCGAGGTGCGCGTCGCCGGAGCCATGAAGAGCGCCTGCGCGACCGTAGCGGCGAGCGACGAATGCGCGAGCGCGAAGGCCGTCGCCTCGGCGCCGGCCATGTTTGCCGATGCCTTGGGTACGGCGAACGCGTACGCCTTCCCGTAGGTGAGCTTCTGCGCGCTCGTCTGCGGCTGCGGGATAGCCGTCATGTCGAAATCGAGGTTCGGATTCGCCGCCTTGAGCGACGGAAGCTCTGACGCGAAGCCTGGGTAAAAGGCCAGGTTCCCTGCCAGGAACGCCTGGCGTGCGGAAGAGATGGCACGGTTCCAGGAATAGACCGTCTTCACCGGGTCGGAGAACTGCGTATAGAACGCGAGGGCCGATTCTGCCGGCGCGATCCCTGAAGAGCCGGCATTCGTCAGCTGCGCGCTCAGGCCGCTTCCCGTAACCGTCGTTATCGGGTTGCCCGCCTGCAGGAGCAGGAGCGAGACGACGGCGCGGGCGTTCTCCACGTTCTCGTACGTGCCGAACGGGATCGTGCTCACCGCCACCGTGCCGCCTGCGGTCTGGCTCATACGCTCGGCCAGCCCGGTAACGGCTTCCCATGAGGTCGGCGGCGTGGCGACGCCCGCTGCCGAGAGCATCGTACGGTTATAGAAAAGGACGAGCGGGTCGACCGCGAACGGGATGCCGTAGGTGCCGTCGGCGGCGAGGAAGAGCTCGTCGATGGGCAGGTACGATTCAAGATAGGTACGTTGCGGAATCGCCGAGAACGGCACGACCATGAGCTTGTTCTGCTCAGCGATGAGCTGTTCCTGCGTGATGAGGACGAGGTCAGGGCCGCTGCCTGAGGCGATGGCTTCGGCGAGGTCCGCATCGAACGTCGCTTCTTGATGCTGTACGTACGTTACGCCGGCGTAATCCTGGCTCTGCGAATGCAGCGCGTTCAGCACGGCAGTCATGCTGCTCTGCGGCAGCGTTCCCCATATCGTGACGGTACCGACATTCGAAGACGAGCTGCCGAAGCCGCCGAAATTGGCGAACAGGACGAGGCCGAGCAGCAGCAGGAAGCCGAAGACGACGAGCAGCACGGTCTGGAACGGTTTCATCGAGGAGAAAGGCATGGCGGGTATCAGCGTTCAGGCGATGTAAAGACGATAGCATAGTGGTGCGCGCCCGCGCGGAAGTCCTTCACCTTATGGAAGCCGCCGGTAATGAAAAGCTCCTCTGCCGCATGCTCGGAGACGACCTGGCCCGGATGCGGCCCCATGCCGCCGTATGCGCCCGCCCAGTCCACCACGAGCAGCTTCCCGCCCGGCTTCAGGATGCGGAATATCTCGGCGATGAGCTCCTGCTTCTGGTCGGTCTGGAAGAGCACGTTGGAAAGGATGACGGCGTCCATGGCATGGTCGCGCAGCTTCGTACCACCGCGGCGCTCGATGTCGCCCCATACCATCTCGACATTGCGCAGCCCCATGCGGTGCGCCGAGTCGACGAGATGCTTGAGCACGTCCTCCTGCAGGTCGACCGCGTATACGCGCCCGTCGTGCCCGACGACGCCTGCCGCAGCGAGGCTGTAGTGGCCGGAGCCCGCGCCGAGGTCGGCGACCTTCATGCCCTCGCGCAGGCCGAGCTGCAGCACGTTGCTCTTAGGGTCGGCGAAATTCATTATCTATAAAATAGCATGAAGGGCCGCCCGGAGGACGGCCCTAATCAACATTTCTCTGCCAGCGAGCGCGTTCAGTACGACTCGTTGGCCGGCGCGAGCGTGCCGCCCGGACCGAACAGGGCGCGCATGGGCCGAGGCCCGATGCGTATGCGCTCAGCGATCTGCTGCCTGCGGTCCTTGTCGTCCCACAGGCGCTTCAGCATCGCGCCGTCGAACTGGCCGCGCACTTCCGTCACCGTGCTCGTCGCGCGGGCATGGAGGACGATGCCGCCGTATTCGCATTCGGCCGATCCGTCCTCCTTGTACCGCGCCACCAGAATCAGATACCTGGCAACGTCCTCGACGTATCCAGGAAGCTTGCGCAGCCCGTCCAGCATGCGCTGCGCATGCTGTGAGAACGCATTTTCTTCGGTAGTCATCCCGCTTCTCCCCACTAAAAGAGCCAGCCCTCGTTGTACCACGGGGGCTGGCGGTTTGGAAGAGGTCCCGGGTGCGCGGTGCGCGCCTACAGCGCGACCATCGAGGCGATGGAATCCCCTTCGCGCATCTTCATGATGCGCACGCCCTGGGTCGCGCGCGAGAGGCTCGGGATCTCGTCGGCGGAGATGCGGATGACCTGTCCCTTCTTCGAGATTACGACGATCTCCTGCTCCTTCATCTCCTCGTCCACGAGGACGGTCGCGCCGATGATCTCGCCGGTCTTCTTCGTAACGTCGGCGGTCTTGATGCCGGAGCCGCCGCGCCCCTGTATCTTGTATTCGCTCAAGGCGGTCTTCTTGCCGTAGCCGTTGGCCATGACGACCAGGAGCGAAGCGCGTTTGGCGTCGCCGCTCACGACCTCGGCCGATACGACGCGGTCGTCGCCCTTGAGCCCCATGCCGCGGACGCCGGCGGCGGTGCGGCCCATGGCGCGCGTCGCCGCTTCCTCGAAGCGGATGCTCTGGCCCTGCGCCGTCACGATCGAGATGCTGTCTTCGGCTGCCGCGAGGTGCGCGGAGACGAGCCGGTCGCCGTCCTTGAGATTGATGGCGATGATGCCGGAGCGGCGCACGTCGGCGAAGGCCTTCGCCTCCACCT
>CAZYZM010000020.1:0-12789 GCA_964651935.1 uncultured Candidatus Saccharibacteria bacterium | reverse complement strand
AGTACGCCGGCACGGTGATGACCGCTTCGGTGATCTTCTCGCCCGTCTTCGCCTCTGCGTCAGCCTTGAGCTTTGAGAGGATCATCGCGGAAATCTCCTCAGGACGGTAGTCCTTCTCGCCCAGGTGCACGAGGACGCCACCGTCCGGCCCTGCCTTGATCTCGTACGGGAGCATGTCCTTGTCCTTCCTGACCGCCTCGTCCTCGAAGCGATGGCCCATGAAGCGCTTGATGCCGTAGATGGTGTTCTTCGGGTTGGTGACGGCCTGGCGCTTGGCGAGCGTGCCGACGAGCCGTTCGCCGTTCTTGGCGATGGCGACGATGGAAGGGGTCGTGCGGGCGCCTTCCGCGTTCTCGATGACGCGCGGCTCGCCGCCTTCCATGATGGCCATGGCGGAGTTGGTGGTGCCCAGGTCGATTCCTAGAATTTTTGCCATAGAGTGAATATCGTTACGGTATTAAAAATTGATAAAGACAGGCTCGGAAAGCCCTGATGAGCTCATTTTACGCTTCCCTGAAACGGCATTCAAGGGCCGCGCCTAGGAAGCCTGATAGACGCGGACGCGCGCGGGGCGCAGTACGACGTCGCCGATGAGGTAGCCCTTTTCGAGGACCGCGCTCACCGTGTCGTCCTTCGCCGCGTCATCGGTCGGGTCGGTGCCGAGCGCCTCATGCCTAGCAGGGTCGAACGCTTCGCCGATCTCTCCCGCCTCGCTGATGCCGAAGCTCGCGAACGCGGTTTCCAGCTGCCGGGCGATGCCGGAAAATCCTTCCGGCATATCGCCTGCCGCCTTGGCGCGCTCGAGCGCGTCATATGCAGGCAGGAGCGCCTTCACAGCCGCTACGGTGCCCTGGCGCTTGGCTGCGCCCTTCTCTTCCTCGACGCGCTTGAGCGCGTTCACGTAGTCGGCCTTCGCGCGCTGCCAGCCGTCCAGGTACTCCTGCTTCTCCTTCTTCACCGCCTCTAGTTCCTTCTTGAGCTTCTTGAGCTTGCCGTCGGCACGGGATTCGGTCGCCTCGAGCTCTTCCTCGCTCATGCCGTCCTCTTCGCGGCCGTCGCGTTCGAATACCACGTCGTCGTTCATGTCATCCATGCATAGACTATGCCCGAAAGCGCGAACGTCGTCAAAACCAACGAGAAACCTAATTCATAGACGATAATAAGATTGCCGTTAAATTGACGCTTATGATTGGATTACTTATACTTGCTCACAAGCGGTCCCTTCCTTTCAGGAAGTGGTTGTCATAGGCGCGGCGAAAGCCGCGCCTCCGCGCTTTTATGCGCGGTCACTTTCCCCAGGACTACTCCGTCGTATCGCCGAGGAACTCGTCCGCGTGCGATGCCTCGTCGCGCTCGGCGTCCTCCTTCGTCTGGTGCACGACGCCGTCCTTGTGGTGCGGCATGGAGTATATGGTGTAGAGCTTCAGCGGCTCGTCGCCGGTGTTCACGAAGTTGTGCTGGGTTCCGGCCGGAACGACGATGGCGAAATCATCCTCGATATCGTGCTCGACGCCGTCGAGTATCGCCTTGCCTTTGCCCTGCTCGATGCGCAGGAACTGATCGACACCGTGCACCTCCATGCCGATCTCTCCGCCTGCGGGGATGCTCATAAGCACCAGCTGCGAGTAGTTGGCGGTATAGACGACCTTGCGGAAGTTGTCGTTCTCGAGCGTCTGCGTCTCGATATTCTGTACGTATCCTTTCATACCTTCTTGAGATTATTTCTATACCCCTACTCTATCACTGTTCTATTAACCCTCCATTAAGAAAAGAATTCTAGAATTAATTCTAGAATTCTTTTTAAAACCCGTTCGCGCAGCCTTTAGCGCTTGCTCCACTGCGGACGCTTGCGTGCCTTGCGCAGGCCCGGCTTCTTGCGTTCGACGGCGCGCGGGTCGCGCTTGAGGAAACCGGCAGCCTTGAGCGGCTTGCGCAGGCCTTCCTGTGCCAGGGTGAGCGCGCGAGCGACGCCCATGCGGATAGCCTCGGCCTGGGAGGTAACGCCGCCGCCGCGCACCTTGGCGTCGACAGCGAAGGTGCCCTCTACCTCGTCGAGCCCGAAGGCGTCGAGCGGGATATTGCGGCGATCATCGGTCTTGAAATACTCGTTGCCAGGAACGCCGTTCACGGTAACGGTCGTCTTTTCGGCGGGCGTGAGCTTCACGCTCGCGGTCGCGGTCTTGCGGCGGCCGACGGCGAAGGTGTATGCGTTCTTGTTCGTGGTTTCAGGCATGGTGCGTAAAGAATCTTACAGAGGGATACTACAGGAATTACAGCGTGATGGAAAGGCGCTTCATGCGCTCCTTGCGGAGCTTGTTGCGCGGGATCATGCCGTCGACTGTAGCGCGGATGACTTCCTCGATGCCCTTCTTGGCCTTGAACTCGGCCATGGTCTGCGAGCGCAGGCCGCCCGGGAAGCCGGTATAGCGGATATAGGTGGTCTGCGCCTCCTTCTTCTCGCTTATCGAGATCTTGCCGGCGTTCACGATGTTCACCGTGACCGGAAGGACGAAGTTCTTCACGTACTGCGGCGACTTCTTGCCGAGAAGCGCCTGAGCGGCGTCGCTGGCGACGCGCCCGAGGGTGCGGCCGGACGCATCGATGGTGTACTCGATGGGCTCGACTCCCTGGAGGGTGCGCTGCGCGCTTACTTTCTGTGCGATCGTTTTCATATGATTCAGGATTGGCCTAGACGAAGGCGATATACGCGGTATCGCGGGCATTCACGGCATTCGGTGCGCGCTTCACGATACGGGTGTAGCCGCCCGGGCGCTCAGCGTAGCGCGGCGCGAGCTCGGTGAAGACTTTCTTCACCGCCTCATCGTCGTTGCCGAGACGGGATGCTACGAGGCGACGGTTCGCTACCGAATCGACGCGGCCGCAGGATACGAGCTTCTCGATGATGGGGCGAAGCTCCTTCGCCTTCGCTTCGGTCGTCGAAATGCCCTCATGGAGGATGAGGGAACGCGCGAGCGAGCGCATGAGCGCTGTCCGCTGGTTCTTCGGCCGGTTGAAGGCACGTCCTTTTACGCTGTGTGGCATGATGGCTACTCTAACACGTTTCTAATCGCCCGTCCAAATTACTCGCCTTTGAGCGAGAGGCCGAAGCCGGCGAGCGCCGACTCGATGTCCTCTACGGCCTTGTCGCCGATGCCGTCGAGCTCCTTGAGCGCGCTGGCGGTCTTCCGAGCGAGGCCGGCCGCGCTCTTGATGCCGGCATCCGAAAGCGCAGTTACCGTGCGGGTCGGCAGGCCGAGGTCCTCGACCTTCATTTTCGCGGCGTCCTTGCCGGAATCCTCAGTCTCGGAATCAGCTGGTTCCTCGACAGCCTCTTCCTCACGGCCTTCCTGGAAGCCGACGACGGCCTTGAGCTGGTGGATCATGATCTCGATGGAGCGCTCGAGCGCCTCGCGCGGGCCGATGGTGCCGTTCGTCTCGATGAGGATGCGCAGGCGGTTGAAGTCGGTGCGGTCGCCCACGCGCATGTTCTCTACCTCGTAGTTGGCGCGGCGTATAGGCGTGAACGTCGCGTCGAGCGCGATGGTGCCGATATCTACCTTCTCTTTCGTGAGCACTTCGCGCGGCACGTACCCGAGCCCGCGCTCGATGGTCGCCTCGAGCTCGAAGGATGCCTTGCCGGCTATCTCGGCGATGTGCTGCTCAGGGTTAGCGACCTCGACCTGCGTCGGGAGCTGGAAATCCGCAGCCGTGAGGGTCTTCGGACCTTTGACGCTCAGACGGATGGTCTGCGGCTCGTCGCCGTGCAGGGTGAAATGCACGCGCTTCAGGTTCAGGAGAATCTCCATGACTGATTCGCGGACTCCCTCGATAGTGGCGAACTCGTGCTGCACGTCCTCGATCTTCACCGAGGTGACGGCTGCGCCCGGAAGCGATGAAAGGATGATGCGGCGCAGGCTGTTGCCCAGCGTATGTCCGTATCCCGGATACAGGGAATCGATCTCATAGATGCCCTGCATCCCCTCTTCGGAGACGACGCGCGGCTTTGACGGAAGGGTGATCTGGTGTTCCATAACTCAATCGTGATCAACTAGATTTACGTTGCTAAGATGGCTAAGAGCCATGAGAGGCGGTCCGACTTGGCACAGAAGGCATCGGGCCGCCGATTCATGTTCCCTAGCGGGAGTAGAACGAGAGCACGGAGATGAGGTCGCCGGCCGGTGCTGCGGACTCGGTGCTCGGCGCGTTCGCCACGCCGCCCTGCATCTTCTTCGCGTCCCAGGTAAGCCACTGCGGAAGCGGGCTCTCGGCGAAGCGCTCTGCGAAGTTCTCGAAGAGCGGGAGGTTCTTGCTGCCCTCGCGGATGCCGATCACGTCGCCGGTGCGGACCTGGCGCGACGGGATGGTCGTCTTGCGGCCGTCCACGACGATATGGCCGTGCGAGACCATCTGGCGCGCGGCACGGCGCGTCGGCGCGAGGCCCAGGCGGTATACGACGTTGTCGAGACGGAGCTCGAGCAGGCGGTGCAGCACGTCGGACGGGGTAAGGTCGCCCGATGAGTGCGACTTCATCGCCTGCGCCACGTAGGCGCTGAACTGCTTCTCGGAAAGGCCGTAGGTGATGCGCACCTTCTGCTTCTCGAGGAGCTGGCGGCCGTACTCGGTCGGTCCGCGACGGCGGCCGCGCGCGCGCGTACGCTCACGACGCTCGACAGCGATCGCGAACTTCTGCGTCTGCGTCTTTTCGAAAACTGAAGGGCCGAGGCGCTTCGCGATCTTGTACTTTGGTCCGACTTTCATGCGACGTTCTTGCTAATTTCTAAATGCTATACGCGGCGCGGCTTAGGCGGGCGCGGGCCGTTGTGCGGCACCGGCGTCGCGTCCTTGATGGCGCGGATGGTGATGCCCTTCCCCGCGAAGGCGCGCAGGGCCGACTCGCGGCCTGCGCCCACCCCGCGGATGACGACGCTCGCCTCCTTCACGCCGATGGTCGATGCCTTCTCTCCTAGGAGCTCGCCCACCTTGGCAGCGGCATACGGGGTCGACTTGCGCGCGCCGGAAAAGCCGAGCGCGCCGGCAGACGACGCCATGATCGCATTACCCTTCTCGTCCGTGAAGACAGCCTTGGTGTTGTTGAAGGTAGCCTCCACGTGCAGGACGCCGCGGTCGATGCGCTTCTTGGCGATACGCGAAAGCGCGCGCTCCTTGCGTCCCTGGTCGAGCCCGCGGCCGGACTTCTTGATAATGCGTTTCTTACCCATAGTAATGCGTTAAATATTGGGAAATGATGAATAACGTACGATGCTCTAGGTCTTCTCCAGAGTGCGGCGTCCAGAACCCATGGTCTTGCGCGTATTGCCGCGTACCGTGCGGGAGTTCGTCTTGGTGCGCTGGGCGCGCGCCGGAAGGCGGCGCTCATGGCGGATGCCGCGGGCTGCGCGGATGTCCTTGAGGCGCTTTATGTTCTGCGAGACCTCGCGGCGCAGCTCGCCCTCGATGGTGTATGCCTCGGCAAGCGCGCGGATAGCCTGCTCCTCGTCTGCGGAAAGCTCGCTTCCCTTGCGGGTGGGATCGATCTTCGCTTCCTTCAGGATATCCAGGGCACGGGTCGGGCCGATGCCGTAGATGAGCGGCAGCGTGTACGCGAGCTGCTTGTTATCGGGGAGGGTTACGCCGGCGATACGCATGAGAGGATAAGGATAAGGGATAATTCTACGGAAATAGCACGCACGCGCTAGCCCTGACGCGCCTTGCGGCGTGGGTTGCGCTTGTTTATGCGGTACAGGCGACCGCGGCGGCGGACGATGATGTCCCCCGGCTGCTGTATCTTGATGGATGCGCGTACTTTCATATAAAGGTGATGCCGAATGGCCGAGCTACATTAGAGGCGGCGCACGATGCGCGCACGCCCCCCGTACGGGTCGAGGACAAGCTCTACCTTGTCGCCGACCAGCACGCGGATGCGATGCAGCCGCATCTTTCCGGCGAGATAGCTGAGCACCAGCTCGCCGGAAGGCATGCGGACACGGAACAAAGAATTAGGGAGTACCTCTTCTACGGTACCCACAGGTGCGTCCTTCTTTGTTTCCTCCATGTAGCTGAAATACTGTAGCAAATGGGCGCAGAGGCGTCAACGGCCCCCGGAGCCTATTCGCTCGGCGTGGTCGTGGCGACGGTTATATCGGAGGGATCATCCGGGAACGTGCTCGTCCAGAAGGGACGGACGGTCAGGACAGCGCTCGATACCTCAGAGAAGCTCTGGATGATGGTATAGGCCGCGGTACGGGTCTTTCCCGCCACGGCACCCGCTATCTTGGCCGTATCTACGTCCCAGACCAGCTTCGCGCTTCCGGAAAGGGCGAAATCGAAGGTCCCTTGTTCCGCGGTGGGCGTCCCCGGGTTAGACGGCGTCAGGGACAGGCTCTCGGGATTGGCGATGTGGACGGCTTCTCCCTTGTAGCTGCCGATGGAACGGAAGGCGATGTTCTTCGCGAGCGCCGCATTGTCGAGCGCGACAGCAACCGCGGTACCTTTGAGGTTCACGTTCACGGTACCATCCTTCCCTTCCGTATCAGGAGCCGGCGCCGTGGTGATGAAGACGGAACCAGGAATCACGACGTATCCTGCCGCGAGCTCGGCGGCGACAGCATCGTTCAGGTTCTTGGTGAGCGCCGCTTCGCTCTTCTGATTCTGCGCATCGCGCGTCTCCTGGCTCACGGTCGCGCGCGTTCCCGAGAAGCCGCCGGTGAAGGACTCTGTGGACTTCGCGGTTACCTGGTCGAAGGCGGCTGAGCCTTCGAGTCCGGGTACGGTGAAGGTGGCCGGACCGATATTGTACTCATCCCCGCCCGTATCAGCGTACACGGTCGCCTTGATGCTGCCCGGGGAGCTCGCGGAGCCGCCGGGGATGGTGATGGAATTCTGGATGCGGTAGATGAGGCCGTCCGGAGACTCGAATCGGGTGTTCTTGATAAGGGTCTGCGGGTCCTCCTGCGTGTTGTAGATGGTGATGGTGCCGGAGGCGGGGTCGTTCGCGGTCTCGGTGCTTTCGGCCGGGACGTTCGCGCTCACGGTCTTCTCTACGGAAATGAGCGCATACGGAAGGTCGCCGCCGTTGTAGTTCGCGGTGAAATCTCCCGAGACCGAGGTAGTCTTCGCGGTCGGCGTAACGGTTACCTTTGCGTCAGCGAAGGCGTACAGCGCGGCGACAGAGCCGGCGACGATAAGGAGCGCGATAAGCGCTATGCCCCATGGGAAGGAGCGTTGGCGGCGCGGCCGCACGGGGCCGTGGTCGCGCAACGGAGGGGGCGGAGCCGCAGGCGGCTGGTGCCCCGCGGCAGGCTCCGCCTGCCGCGGCAGCTCGCCCGCGTCTTCCATCTGCCTTCTACGAGATGGCGGGATGATGTCCGTAATGGTCTTTGGCATAACGAAAAAAGCAGATTAACCGTATGTGTCCAGTATATACCACTGCGACGGAAGCTGCCTGCGCGGTGGGTATTACCGAATAACGCTCAGTCAGCCGGCCTCATGCCGTAACGCGCAAGCATGAGGAGCGGGATATCCGCGCCTGTATCCGTGCGCATAAGGACGCGTGACGAGAACTGCGACGGCTGGAGCGTGATAACGGAAAGCGGCTCGTCTGAGAGCCAGAGCGCATGGAGGATGGAGCTGTCGAGGACGCGCGAGAGGTAGCTGCGCGCGCCAGGATCGGTGAGGACGAACAGCGTCCGCGGCAACGCATGGCGTTCGGCGAACCCCTTCAGGAGCTCAGCGAGGCTTTTCAGCCATTCGTCGCGGGCCGCTTCCGCGCGCACCGAGAAGCGCGCGTTGCGGTCGGGGTTCACGTAGCCGGGCTGGTCGCCGAGCGAGGAGGCAAGGGTGCGCTCCTCCTCGACGGTCAGGCGCTCTGCAGCGCGTGTCGCCGTAAGGAGCGAGGAGAGCCCTTGCGGGAGCGTGCCGACGTCTACCAGGAGCCCGTTCTTCACGAAGGTGATGCCGGTGCCTTCAGGCGCGACCGTGAGCATGAGGAAATCCTTCTCGTGCGGATACAGGTCGCGCAGGACGCGGTATGCCACCGGCGCGAAAGCGGTGAACGATATGGTATGCGTATGGTAGAGCGCCCGTACGCGGGCACGTACCTGGTCGGCCAAACCGCGGTCGAGGGTCGAGGAGAGGATGACCACCTCCGCGCGCTTCGCGGTCTTCCCGAGCGGCTTGGTCGTGGGATAGCCGTTCAGTATGGTGGCGATGACCGTATCGCCGAAGCTGATGCGGTCCGGCGGGAGGCCCGCATTCCCCGCCAGGACCTCCCCGAGCACCTTCCGCGAGAACGTGAACGGCGCTCCGGGCTGGATGATCTCGGAGCGCACGTGCGTTTCCTGCCAGGGGCCTGCTACGGCGATAAGCACGTCGTCCGCCCGCCCGCTGCCGGTCTCGCGCCGCAAGGCAGGCGCGCCTTTCTCGATGAGTTCCGTGCCAGCCTGGTCGACTGCGCGCAGTACTGCCGCGGCAGCAGGCTCTCCTTCGCGCGGCTGGATGGGGCGCGATACGGCGTAATGGACGGTCGGCGCCTTCCCTTCCTCGTAACGGACGTACGCGCCGGATACGTGCGCAGAGTCGATGGTCAGCAGCACGCGCAAGAGCGCCCCCTTCTTCCTAAAGAGCCACATATGTTGGAAAGTATACCTCACGAAGACCTGCATGTAGCGAGGGCGCTCGAGGCCGCTAGGCCAAGATTTACCCTCGCTACATGCAGGTCTTCTCGCGTATGCTCCTTCCAATTATATAAGAATTCCCTTTATTCGACGGACGCCGGAGGCGACGGCCTCTTCTTTCTGTATCTTGAAGCGCTTCCCTCCTTCGCGTATCTCGGAAGTGTTCGTAACATGCGGGCCGCCGCAGAACTCGAGCGAGAACGCGTTCGGAATATCAGGATTCTCCTGGGTCGCGTGCGCAGGGCCGACGGAGTATACGCTCACGGTGTCAGGATACTTCACGCCGAATTCCATCTCAGCGCCGAGCGTCTCGGCTTCGGTGCGCGCCATCACCGTGCGGGTTACCGGCAGGTCCTGATAGATGATGTCGTTGACGATCTGCTCTACGCGCTCCTTCTGCTCGTCCGTCATCTTGCCAGGGCTCGAGAAGTCGATGCGCAGGCGTTCGCTCGTGATATTGCTGCCGCGCTGGTGCACCTCGGGGCCGAGCACCATCTGGAGCGCCTTGAGCAGGATGTGGTGCGTGGTGTGGTACCGCACGGTCTGTTCGGCATGGTCAGCGAGCCCGCCGGCGAACTTCTGGGCCGCGCCGGCGCGGGACTGCTCCTGGTGCTTCTTCATGGCGTCGAGGAACTCTGCCTCGTCTATGGAAATCGCGAGCTCTGCCGCGCGCTCTGCCGTGAGCTCGAACGGGAATCCGTAGGTAGAGAAGAGCACGAAGGCGTCCTCCCCGCTCACGCGGCCCTTGTCCTTGAGCTTGTCGAACTCGCGCATGCCCTGCGCGAGGGTCTTGCGGAACTGCGCTTCTTCCTTCGCGAGCTCTTCGCGTATCTTGTCAGCGTGTTCGGCGACGTGCGGGTAATGGGCGGCGTATGCCGCGCCGAACCCTTCGGCTACCTCGGCGAGCACCTGGTCCTTGACGCCGAGACGGTCCGCTTCGCGGATGGCGCGGCGGATGAGGCGGCGCAGCACGTAGCCCGCTTCAGTGTTCGACGGCACGATGCCTTCGGCGATCATGAAGGTCGCGGCGCGCATGTGGTCGAGGATGATGCGCATGGCGCGCGTATCCGCTTCGTCAACGCCGTACGGCTCGCCGGTGCGTTCTTCGAGTACCATGCGGGCGGCGTCGAATACGTCGATCCTGAAGACGTCCGGCGTGTCTATGGTCGCGAAGGCGAGGCGCTCGAGGCCGCCGCCGAAATCGACGTTCTGCTTCGGCAGGTTCGAGAACAGGCCGTCCTCGTCCTTCACGAACTGCATGAACACGGAGTTCCCGATCTCGACGAAGCGGCCGCAGTCGCAGTTCGGATGGCATTGCGGCCCCCACACCTTTTCTGCATCCGCTGTCGCGTGACCGCCCGGAAACGTCGTATCCGGCATGAAATCGAAGAAGACCTCTGAATCCGGGCCGCCCGGTTCTCCTGCAGGCATCGCGCTCGGTACGCCCGCACGGCTCCACCAGTTCTTCTTGGCATCATATGCGAAGATGCGTTCGCCCGCCTGCATGCCCTTCTCATACCCCTGCGCTTCGCTGCCGATATGCGCGGATGCCGCTTCGATGCCTCTCTGGGCGAAGAGCGTCTTCCATATGTCTACGGCTTCCGCGTCGGCAGGCATGTTCGTCGCCTCGTCGCCGGCGAAGACCGTTACGTAGAGGCGCGAAGGATCGAGTCCGAGGCCTTCTTCCGCGCTCGTGAGGAACTCGAAGAGCCAGGGCAGCTGCTCCTGCTTGAAGTAGTCGCCCAGCGACCAGTTGCCGAGCATCTCGAAGAAGGTCGTATGGCGGTTGTCGCCTACCTCCTCGATGTCGCCTGCGCGGAAGCTCATCTGCGAGTCCACGAGGCGCGAGCCCTCAGGGTGGTCCTTCCCGAGCAGGTACGGCACCAGGGGCTGCATGCCGGAAGAGGTGAAGAGCGTGGTCGGGTCGTTGCCCGGCACGATAGGTGCCGACGGGATGACGGTATGGCCGCGGGCCTCGAAGAAATCCAGATAGCGGGAGCGCACGTCTGATACGTTCATGCTATCGACGATACCATGATGCACGAGCGTAGAGAAAGAGGGGCCGCTGCGCGGCCCCTCGTATGTGCGTTGCCCATCATGCTGTCCGGCGCAGCGTCGCCCGATGCCCCTTGTAGCCTGGAATCTCGCCCGGCTTCACGCGGTACTGCGGGCAGTTAATTCCGTCGTGCTCCGGCTCCGGTTCGCCAGGCTGTTCAGGAAAGCCGATATCCGGGTAGTCGTCCATCCTTCTTTTCACTCGTACCATGCCGTTCCTCCTTCATTGTGTTCGGCGCATCCTGCGCCGCGCTCCTCGTACATAGTGCGAGGCTATCGGTGAAGAGCGCGTGAGCCCGCCGGCGATTTATTTTGGCCGCGGCTTCCCTTGCGGGTATACTCGCAGGTATGGCTACTACGAAAAATTCAAAGAAGCGCGGATGGGGCTTCGATACGAAGGAACTCGATACGAGCGTCCGCCCGCAGGACGATTTCTATCAGTACGTGAACAAGAAGTGGATGGACGCCAACCAGATACCGAAGAGCGAGTCGCGCTGGGGCACATTCATGATCCTGCGCTACGACACGGAAAAGAAGCTCCACGCGCTCATGGATGAGCTCATGAACGGCCGTGCGCCCAAGAAAGGCAGCGCCGAGCAGCTCGTGCGCGATTTCTATACCTCCGGCATGGACACGAAGCGGCGCAACGCGCTCGGCATGGCTCCCCTCGCCCCTATCCTGAAGCGCATCGAAGCCATGAAGGACGCGGAAGACCTCACGCCGACGCTCGCGTGGCTGCACCGCATCGGCATCGGCGCAATCTGGGGCTCCGGCGTCGACCAGGACGCGAAGAAGAGCGAACGGTACGCCTTCCATCTCGGGCAGGACGGCCTGGGCATGCCCGACCGCGATTACTACCTCAAGGAGGACGCTGAATCCAAGCGCGTCCGCGATGCGTATCTCGCGCACGCCGCGAAGCTCTTCCAGCTCATGGGATACGCGAAGAAGGATGCGGAAACGGCCCGCGATACGCTGCTGAAGATAGAGACCGCGCTGGCGAAGGTCTCCATGAAGAAGGAAGACCTGCGCGACCCTGAAAAGACCTATCACAAGCTTTCCCGAGCGCAGCTCCAGAAGCTCGCGCCGCAGGTCTCCTGGAAGCAGTACCTCGCGGATACCGGCGTCGCCGACCGTGCGACGCTCATCGTCATGCAGCCGGATTTCTTCAAGGCTGCGAGCGCGATGCTCGAGACCGTTTCTCTGGATGACTGGAAGACCTATCTTTCCTGGCACGTCGTGAATGATTTCGCCGGCACGCTCAGCGACCGCTTCGTCCGTGAGAACTTCTCTTTCTACGGCACCGTCCTTTCCGGAACGACCGTCATGAAGCCGCGCTGGCGCCGCGTGCTCAGCACCGTGAACAGCGGCCTGGGCGAGCTCATCGGCAAGGTGTATGTCGAGCGGCACTTCCCTAAGGAAGCGAAGAAGCGCATGGATGCCATCGTGGACGACCTCTTCACCGCATACGAGGCGCGCATCAAGGGCCTGGACTGGATGACGCCGGCAACGAAGAAGAAGGCGCTGCGTAAGCTCGCCGCGCTCACGCGCAAGATCGGCTACCCGAAGAAGTGGAAGTCGTACGCAGGCCTCGTCATCAAGGCGGACGACTACGTGGGCAATATCATCCGCATGAACGAATATGAGCATCGCCGTGCCATGAAGAAGCTCCCCGGCCCTATCGATTGGGAGGAATGGCATATGTACCCGCAGACCGTGAACGCGTACTTCGCGCCGAACCTGAACGACATCGTCTTCCCCGCCGCCATCCTGCAGCCGCCATTCTTTAGCGCTGATGCCGACGATGCGGTGAACTACGGCTGCATCGGTGCAGTCATCGGGCATGAGATAACGCACGGCTTCGACGACGAGGGCTCGAAATTCGATGCGAGCGGCAACCTCAAGAGCTGGTGGACCGCAGAAGACCGGAAACGGTTCGAGAAGAAAGCCAAGCGCGTGGAGAAGCAGTTCGACCAGTACACGGTCGCAGACGGCCTGAAGGTGAATGGAAAGCTCACGCTCGGCGAGAACATCGCCGACCTCGGCGGGCTCTCCATCGCCTATG
>CAZYZM010000019.1:0-13137 GCA_964651935.1 uncultured Candidatus Saccharibacteria bacterium | reverse complement strand
TAGCCGTTCTTCTGATGGATATATCCGAAGACCGCGTCTACCTGCAGCGGCATGTCCTGGTCGATGCGGTTCCAGAGGATGCCGGCGACCATCTGCATGTCTTCAGGATCCTGCGCTTCGCGTTCCAGGAGCGACGCCATGATGACGATATCGGAGAAGGAGCGCTCTGAAGAGAGGATGTCGGGCGTGAGGTCGGCGATGCGCAGGCTGAACTGCGACTTGAGCCGCGTCACGATGTCGCCTTCCGCGGTGCCGGGCATGAAAAGATAGGTGTCTGGGAAGAGGTATCCTTCGCTGGTAGACGCTTCCTCGAGGAAGGCGGTCGCATCGAAGCCCGGCAGCTGCCGCTCAAGGGTCGCTGCCATATCGAAACGGGTCATGCCTTCTGTCAGCGTAACGCGCGCCGCCTGGATGCCGTGGCGCGCATGCCCCACGCGCCACAGGATGGTCGTGAGCGGCACGGGCTGCGTGAACACGTATGCGCCGGGATCGAGGTGATGATCGTAGCCGGAAAGCCGCGCAAGAAGGCGAAACGCCGTTCCAGAGCGGATTACGTGCGCGCTTTCCAGGGTCGTTGCGAATCCGGTCGCGGTCGCGTCTGACGGGATGGTGATTATGGAATTCGCCGGGAATGCCGGCGGCGCCGAGATGACCCAGAGCGCCGCGAGCAGTACGAGCACCCCGAGCGTTCCGGCCAGGTATCGCAGGACCGTGCGTGCACGCAGCACCGCGCCGTACAGGCGATTGATGCGGGTGCGGTCGCGCAGGTCGCGCGGCAGGTGCGGGACGTCGAAATGCATGCTAGGTCGGGAGGTTCGCTGGCGCGCCGCCGGTCGTCGACTGGATGCGCGGCAGGTTCGGCGTCTCAAGGGCTGCGGACGGCACGTGGAATATCGTCGCCAGCTCTTCGGTGCTCATGACCATCCATTCGCCGACGTAGGGGTCATGGTAGAAGGCACGGCGGCGGTAGTATTCTACGATATCGCGGTGCAGATGCTCGCGGTGATGGCCGTGCGGATCTTCCCACGGATAGTCGTTGAAGCGCGTGTCGAACTGCTGCGCCGGCTTGAAGCCGTTGGACCCTTCGTTCGAGAACGGCTTGAGCATCGTTCCGAGCAGGAACGGGATAGTCGAGCCCTGGTACGCCTCGCTCGGCGCCGTATATATGGCGCGCATGCCGACGTCGAATCCGGGCTTCGCGATGTTGCGCTCGATAGCGGCGATGGTGTCTGACTGCCCCTTCGTCGGGTTCGGGAAGCCTTGCGTCTCATGGACGGTGCCGGTCGTCGGGTCGGTATACTTGCCCGGGATCATGGTCTCTTGCCGTATCTTCTCTACCTCGTCGCGCGCCTCATCTTTCCAGGTATACGGCTTGCCGTCCTTCGTCCGCTTATGTCCGAGCTTCTCGTCCTTGCTCGCGCGGATGACCATCTGGAACCAGAGCTGCTCCTGCGGACCTATGGAGCCGAGCAGCTCTATCATCTGCGCCATGGGGTCGATCGTCTCTTCGGGCTTGGCGCCTGGCTGGTCGAGCTTGTAGTCGACGTACGTCTTTATCGGATACGGATCAGGCTTCGTATGCACCCATTCGTCGCCGAACATGCTGTTCTCGTGCGCTGACGGGTCGAAGACGAGGCTGTAATCCTCGGCTTCGACGATCTCCATATCAGGATATTGCGCATAGAAGGCCGCTTCGACGCCGCGGCGGAATCCGGCGCGCGTCCAGAGGTAGAAGCGCACCCGTCCGCCGACGGACACTATCTCGAGCGAGAACCACGTGCGCACCTTCCCTTGCCAGAACTTCGCGTAGTTGTTGCTCTCGCCAGAAGTTATGTGGATGCTCGAGAGCACCGCTTCCATGGCGAGCGGCGTCTTCTTCGTATCGCGCGGCATGCGCAGTTCCAGGAGGACGGTCTCCTGGCCGGCGATAAATTCCGCGCGACGCGCGCGCACCCACTGCATGAACGTGAAGCGCGTGAGCACGGCAGGCACCCAGATAGGCGCGAAGAACCCGAGGAAGACCCAGTTACGGAAGGTCTGATACGGATCGATCGTGAGGAAGGCGATATTCATCACCGTGAAGAGGATGATAAGCGGCTTGGCGCTCAGGTGGTGTCCTGAGTCGTGCATGCTGTGCTCTATTCTCTCTGCGAGGCCCATGAGCGGGAACCCGCCTCCCCCGTGGCTGTCCGACATTGCCTACAGTATACGACGGATGCCCGCGTATGCGGGCATCCGTCGTGTGTATGAGCGCAGCGCGCGCTAGGCGACCGTATAGGTGCCGTCCTTGTGGCGCTTGAAGTTCTTCGGGTCGTTGAGGTTCACCAGGATGGTGTTGTCCTTCACGTAGCGGACCTTCTTCACCTCTTCGATAACCCGGTCGCGCGCGAGCGGGCCGCTCTTCTCGAGCACGTCGCGGATCACGTCGCGTACGACGCCCGGCTTGAAGCCCCACTCAGAGAGCGCGTAGAGGCCGCGGCCGACCAGGACGAAGCGCACGTCCTTGATGAGCTCGTTATGCGTGGTCGCTACGTGCGCTTCCTTGGCAAAGAGCTGGCCGATTGCCTTGGCGACATCGGAGAAATGCATCGGCTGGCCGGCGCGCTTGATGACGAGGTACGCGTAGTCGCGGATGCCCTTCGTACGGATAGCAGGCGCTTCGGCGCGTCCCCACTCGGAAAGCGGGTTCGCAGAGATAGTCTTGGAAAGAGAGAGCCAGCGCTTGAGCACCTCCTCGTTCTTGTAGGCGTCGTTCACTTCGCGGAGCTCCTCGAGGAAGCGGTCCATCATCTCGCCCTCGGCGAGCACGTCCTTGTCTGAGAGGGATGCGTAGAGGCGGGTAAGCGCCTGGTGGACTGCTTCGGCGGTGCCGTGGTCGACGTGCCAGCGTGCATAGAAATGCTCGGTCTCGCGCTCGCGGAAGAAGGAACTGCCGACGACGAGCAGGAAACGGAAACGATTGCGCGCCTTCTCATCGCCTGCAAGGCTGTTCAGGAGCTCCTCTTCCTCGATGACAGCGCCGAGCCCGTTCATATGGTCGCTCAGTTCGCTGAATACGGCCTGCGCCGTCTTGAAGGACTTGCTGGAGCGGATGGTCTCAAGGCCTGCAGCCTCGATCTGACGGACGCGCTCGCGCGTGATTCCCCAACGGTCGCCGATTGCTTCGAGCGTCTCGCGCTCGGCGGACGTGCCGAGGCCGAAGCGGTAGGTAAGCACCTCGCGGGCGCGTTCAGGGACCTCGGCGAGCAGCTGCTTTACGAGCTGCGCGCTGTCGAAACTGAGCTTCGCTGCAGGCGCTTTCACGGCTTTCTTGGAGGATTTCGCCACGCTTTTAGCGCGTTTCGGCGCCTTCTTTGATACTGTTTTCGTACTCTTTTTAACCATATAAATGAGTGTGTTGTCCATACTTTATACCAGAATGGACAAATTGCGTCAAACTCACGATTTCGGGGAGCGCGTGGGGATAACCAAGAGCGTATGTTCGAGGATGAGCTTGAGCGGCACGGACCGTTCGTACAGGAGCGGCATGAAGGCGGAGAGGTCTTCCAGGAATGTCGCGATATCGGCGCGAGCAGCCGGCGTCTGCGCGTCACGGAGGCGGCTGTGGGCGTGCGCCATGAGGCCCTTCAAGAGCTCGGCGATGGCCGTACGCGCTTCGTTCGCTACCGTATCCTTGTCTGATTTCACGCGCTCGAGAAGCGTCGCGACATGCTTCTTTCGTTCTTCGCCGGACAATGCGAGGAACTGGTCCGCGACTTCGGATGAGACGCTCGACGAGAGGCTTGGCCCTGCCGCAGGCGCATCGTTTGCGGCATCCTCTTCAGGAAGCGGCAGGAGCCGCGAACGCAGCGTCGGTATCAGCATCCCGAGCGACGGGATTCCGATGACGATCGTAACGCCTTCAGGCGGTTCTTCGACGACCTTCAAGAGCGCGTTCTGCGCTTCGTGAAAGAGGCGCGATGCATAAGCGACGACCAGCTTCTGACCGGAGAGAGCGCTCTGGTAGGCTGCTGCAGCGACCTTGCGCGCGTCATCGACTGAAAGCAGGTCGAAGGAGAGGATGAGGATGTCAGGATTGTCCGTGCCAGAAAGTCCCAGGCGGCGCGGGGGGGCGCCCCGCCCCGCCGCCCGCTGCCAGCACCTCTTCCCTCCCCCCTTCTGTTACGAACGCGTGGTGCGCCATATCTCTCCACTATATCCCATCTCCCTCTCCTGCTATACCGTGTCTCTTATGGTATGGCGTGAACGTATGTCATGCGGGCCTGAGTTCGAGCTTCTTGATCCGTCGTTCATGGCCGATGACAGTAACGCTGTCCTTGTCGAAGGCGCGTTCAAGGCTTTCCAGCCGCTCGTCGATATTGACAACGGTTACGTTCATCGCGCCTACGCGCCGGTTGATCTCATGCACCTCGATTTCCAGCTCTCCTAGTTTGCTTCCTAATTTATGTACCTCTATCTTGACTCCTTCCAGTCCATTCTCTACTTTGTCTAATCTGATTTCGACTCCTCCCAGCCTTTTATCTAGACCCTCTACCTTTACGATAAGGATTCCTACTGCTTCCGCTAGTGTATCTATCTTCGCTTCGAGGGTGCCGGTTGCCATGCATCCAGTATACGTCTCTGAGAATATGCCCGTATGCGGCTGGCGCTGTGCATAACCGCCGCCCGCTTCATGTTCTCTCTAAATCCGGTTCATCTACCGGTTCGAAATGATGCTCTTACGGTAGGTATCCAAATGCTTGAGGGCGACGCCGGTGCCGCGCGCGACGCAGAAATACGGGTCTTCGGCGAGCCGCGACTGTACGCCCGTACGGCGGAAGACGAGTTCGGGAAGGTTGCGCAGCTGGGAGGTGCCGCCGGTGAGGATGATGCCGTTGTCGATGATGTCGGAGGCGAGCTCGGGAGGCGTTTCCTGCAGCACCTTGCGGACAGCCTGCATCATCTCGCGCAACTCGCGATTCAGTGCCTGAACCACCTGGTTCGTCTTCAGCTCGATGGTGCGCGGAAGCCCTGATACCAGGTCGCGTCCCTTTATGTCCATGGCCAGCTCCTCGGTTACCGGGACGGCCGAGCCGACCTGTATCTTCACGTCCTCAGCGGTCTTGTCGCCGATGGCGAGGTTGTACTGCTTCTTCACGTGGTCGATAATCGCGCGGTCGAGCGCGTTCCCTGCGACCTTTACGGACGTCGAGGCTACGATGCCGCCGAGCGATATCACCGCGACGTCGATGGTGCCGCCGCCGATGTCCGCGACCATGCGCCCCATCGCTTCGTGGATAGGAATGCCTGCGCCGATAGCGGCGAGGATCGGCTCCTTCACCACGTAGGCGTCCTTCGCGCCGGCCTTCGCTGCCGCCTCGATGACCGCGCGCTTCTCGGTGGAGGTAACGCCTGCCGGCACCGACACGAGTACGGTAGGCTTGAATATGTTGTAGCGGCCGAGCGCCTTGCGCATGAAATAGCGGAGCATCGCCTCGGTCACGCGGTAGTCGGCGATGACGCCGTCACGCATGGGGCGATACGCGATGATGTCGTCCGGCGTGCGGCCCACCATGCGCTTGGCTTCCGCGCCGATAGCCACGACCTTGTTGTTCTGCGCCGAGACGGCGACTACGGAAGGCTCGTTCAGGACGACGCCGCGGCCCGGCACGAAGACGAGCACGTTCGTCGTGCCCAGGTCGATGCCCAGTTTCGGAGAAAACGATGCCATATCGCCCTAACTATACTCTTTTCCCCGGCCGCTGCCAAAAGTGGGTCCGGCGCGGTATGATGAGTCATATCCCTCTTCATATGAATACGAACAGGACGCTCCTTCTCATCATCCTCGCCTGTATCGTCATCGCGGCAGGCATATACGGCGCCGCATACTTGAAGCGGCAGCATCCCTCGGAAGAAGTTCCTGCGCCGAGCGCGCCTTCAGCGAAGGTTGCGGCAGCGAATGCCGCAGACGGAACGTACGTCGCCCAGGTGCATGCTATTACTGTCTCGCCCGAGGATACGACCGTCACGTTCACGCCCGTCATCTACATCGACGGCGACGAGGCGACCTCGACTGCAGAAGCAGAGCTTTCATGCGAGGACCAGCCCATCGCCGCATGCGCCCCTACTCTCACCCGCGGCTATTACGTGCGCAAGAGCGGCGAACCTGACTTCACGGCACCGGTAGTTCCGGATACGAGAATCACGCTTCATGATGACGCGGATGCAGACATTCTCGCACTCAAAGGTATTCATCGTCAGTTTGACCCAGTATTCGAGGTTGTCATCACGAACGGCGCTATCGCGCGCATTGCCGAGAAGTCGCCGCTCTAAGTTTCTTAGAAAGGTCTTATTGCAAAGCTTGAGCTTTTACTTGTGTACAACTATGCGCCTGATTTCTAAGTAATCTTCTAACTTTTCTATATAAGCTGTCTTATTTCGATTATCTCCGTTCAAAGCTTCCCATTGCTCTTTAAGAATCTTAGAAATCTGTGTGCTCCCATCAAGCTCATAAATTTCATATATTGCGCTTGCGAATTTTTTATTGAGAATTTCTTCACCTTGCCGCATGTCGGTTAGGGGAAATATTGATTTAAGCTTTACCGCAGCGAGAACGTCGTGACGACCTGGTTCAGGAGCTCCGGCGAGGTGCTGCTGATGAGGAATGCCGAAAGCGCAGGATAGATGAAGACGGCCGAGTAGCGCAGCGGTTCCTCAGGGGTCGTGGTCGCGGCGCTAGTGCTAGCAGTAGAGGTAGCCGTCGTATTGAAGACATAGATCGGCCCGTATGTCTCGGACGTCGTCGTTCCTGACGTCAGGTTCTTACGCACGAGCGTAAGGTCGAGCTTCTGGCCGGTCGAGCCGAGCGGGCTCTCATATGGCGTAACGGCCACTTCGGTACAGGTAACGCTCTCTACGGAATCGTCGTTGCCGCAGAGCGCGCTCGCCTGGCGCTTCATGAAGGCGTCGAACGATTCGGGCGCCGCCACGTCAGGGTCGCTCTGGTAGCGGTTCACCAGCACGAGCGGCATGAGCGCCTGCCCGTTCGTATGGCCGACCGACACCTCGCCGGGCGAGTATTCCTTGATGTCGAACTCGCGCGGATAGGTGAAAGCGAAGTACCGGCTCTTGAAGTCGGTCAGGTCCGGCAGCGGGCGCGTCGCGACGTAGCCGATGATAAGGAGGATGATGCCGAGGACGATGACGACCGCGGCGGCGAGCTTGAATTTCCGATCTTTTGGTAGGTTCATACGAGTCTATATTCCCATGTTATGCCAAAGCCGCAAGCACGGCGCCGGTCGAGCGCACCTTGCCCATGCGGGGAAAGATGGCGGCGACGCTCGCCTCGTGCCGGGCGGCAGAGAACGTGGTCATGGCGTCTTCGACGAAGACCTGCGCATAGCCGTATTCGTAGGCGAACCGCGCCGTGCTCTCGACGCCGATATCGGTGGCGATGCCGCAGAGGATGAGCGTGTCTATTCCCCGCCGACGCAGCTGCAGATCGAGTTCCGTGCCATAGAACGCGCCCCACTGGCGCTTCGTGATGACGAAATCGCTCTCCTGTTTTCCCGTCTCAGGCACGAGTTCTGCCCATCCTGCCGGTCGGTCGCCGCCCATCGGCGGCGCATCGGTCGGCGGCGTGAGCGCATCCTTCCTGTCCTCCGAAGGCGTTACCCGCACCCAGAATATGGGCATGCCTTTCGCGCGGCACGCGTCCGCGATGCGCGCGGCGCGCTCGACGACCTCCTCGCCGCTGTGCGGCGCGCGTTCCCCGTGCACGATTCCCTCCTGCAGGTCGATGGCGATAAAGGCCGTGCGTTCCGGCCGTATCGAGATTCCCTCAGTATTCGTCTCAATCATACGCATCAAACTCTACCATGCGGGCCTGTAGGAACGATTAAGGCGCTGGTAGTACACTGAGGGCATGTATGTGATCGACGTCATTCCGCTATCGCGCACGGCCCCGGGCGTGCTCTCGTACCGCAGCACCGAAGACCTGCCGGCCGGCACCATCGTGCGCATCACGGTGCGCAAGACCGAGACGCAGGGCATCGTACTGGCGTCGGTGCCGGTCGCGGATGCAAAGGAGATGCTGAAGCGCGCAGATTTCTCGCTTTCCAAGAGCGCCATGGCGAAGGCCGGCACGCTTCCTCAGCCCATCCTGAGAGCCGCTGAAGAGACCGCGCGCTTTCACGCCACGAGCATCGGGGCCGTGCTCTACGCGCTCTTCGACGAGTACGTACGTCTCGGCGTACCGCTTCCGATGGATTCGCTCGCGCACGGCCCGGGATATTCCCGCATTCCAGTAGAGCTGCCGCTTGCCGGGCGCGCTGCGGCATATGAGGAGCGCATCATGGCAGCGCGCGCCGAAGGCGGTGCCGTGCTGCTCGTCGTCCCTACGCTCGCGGAGCTTTCGTACTGGCGCGAGGCGCTCAAGAAGCATGCGCCGCTCGTGCTTTCCGGCGCGCTTCCTCGGGCGCGACGCGAGAAGGCTCTCGAAACGGCAGCGGCGCACGAGGGCGTGGTGCTCGCCACCCCGCAGTTCTCCTGGGTGCCTCTCCAGAAGCCTGCGTGCGTCATCCTCGACCGCATAAGCGCGGGAACGTACACGCTTCCGAAACGCCCGTATCTCTCGGTCGTCCGCGCAGCCGAAGCGCTCGCGCGGGAGCGCGGCGTGCCGCTCGTGCTCGGCGATTTCCCGCTGCCTCTGGAATACCGGCCGGCGCTTGAGCCGCCGCTGGCAGCCGCGCCTGCAGCGACGCTCTTCGACGCGCGACGGGAGGTCAGCGAAGCGCAGGAAGACCCGGGGCCGTGGAAGGCTATACCGGAGCCGGTCGTGCAAGAGGTCAAGGACGAGCTAGCGAAGGGCGGGCGCGCGGTAGTCCTCGCCACACGCGTCGGGTACGCGCCGGCCGTGATCTGCCGCGACTGCGGGCAGGCGCAGACGGACGATCGCGGCGTGCCGCTCACGTTCTCGCAGAGAGGCGGCGAGCGCGTATTCGTTACCAGCGACGGTGGTTCGGTCATCGACGCAAAGCGCCCGTGCACGCGCTGCGGAAGCTGGAACCTGCTGCCGCTCGGCGTCGGTATTGAGCGTGTCGAGGAGGAGCTGCGCGCCGCCTTCCCCGAGGCGACGCTCGTCGTCGTGCCGCCCGACCTCCTTTCCTCTCCTGCGAAGGCGCGTGCAGCGCTCAAGGAGGCTTCTGCTCCTGGCAGCATACTCATCGGGACAGAGGCGCTTCTTCCCTGGCTGCATGAACATCCTGCTGAGACGCTGCCGCTCGGCGTCATCGCTTCGGCAGACGGCCTGCTCGCGCTGCCGTTCTGGCGCGCGCGCGAGCGCTTCATCCGTCTCGCCTATTTCTTCGCCGGCGCATGCCGTACAGTGCGCCTCATAACCCGGCATCCGGAGGATACGGCCGTAGAAGCCGTTACCGTTCCCGGTTCAGACTCATTCTGGAAGGAAGAGGCCGTACTGCGCCGTGCGCTCCTCTACCCGCCGTTCGGCACGATCGTAACGCTGTCGTTCGAAGGGTCGCTGCAGGCGGCGCATGCCTTCGCAGAACGCGTCCGCGCCGACCTGGCGCAGTACGCGCCGGCAGAGATGCCGTCGCGCATCGCTTCTTCGAACGCTTCGCGCGTTACGCTGGTACTCCATCTCCCTGAAGGCGCCTGGCCCGACGAAGCGCTCCTCTCATACGTGCGCGCGCTGCCCCCGAACGTCCGCGTTCGTATTGACCCAGAGTCATTATGGTGATATAGTATTGACGCTGCGACATCGTCCGCCTCCCTGACGGCATGCGCAGCGGGTCCGGGCTTGCTGGCCGCTGGACCCGGGACGGAGGGAGTACGCTCGTTTCCTACGGGCTGGCGTGCGGGCGGGACGAATTCTCCCCCGCTCACGCGTCGAGAACGCTCAGATCGGCAATGGACTCCCCGCTACGGACCAGAGCTATCGAAGCTGTGCTCCTCCCTTCTCCCGAATCCGCTCTTTCTTCAGATACGGTCTGCGCCCTGCGCAGGCCTTTCTTTTTATACAGATGTGGTATGGTGCGGATATGGTACCGATAGTACAGAACGGCGACCCGGTGCTGCGCAGCATCGCGGCGCCGGTCGCGGAGGAAGAATTCGGCTCGCCGGAACTCGAGAAGGTCGTCGCGCAGATGATCGATGCCCTCGACGCGCAGGCCGACGGCGTCGCCCTCGCCGCGCCGCAGATCGGCGTGCCGCTGCGCATATTCGTCGTCCGCTACGACCGGCTCTATCCTGCCCCTGAAGGCGTCACGCCGCCGGCCGAGACAGGGGTCTTCATAAATCCTGAATTCGTGCGCGTATCCCGCAGGCGCGAGGTGATGGAGGAGGGCTGCCTCTCGGTACGCGGCGTATACGGGAAGACCTACCGCCACGAGCGCGCGACTGTCCGCGCGCGCGACCTCTCGGGGGCGCGTTTCGAGCGCGGCGGCGGCGGCATCCTGGCGCAGGTCTTCCAGCACGAGACCGACCACCTCGACGGCATCCTTTTCATAGACCACGCCTTCGAGCTCTTCCGCATCGGCGCCGACGGCCAGCTGGAGCAGATAGCGGAACCCTCCCATGCCTAGGTTCGCGTATTTCGGCACTCCGTACGTGGCGCGCGATACGCTCGCGCGGCTGTATGACGCGGACTACGCTCCTGCGGTCGTCATCACCTCCCCGGATTCCCGCCGCGGGCGCGGGCTGGTCGAGACGCCTTCCGAGACCAAGGCGTGGGCGCAGGAGCGCGGCCTGCCGGTCCTTGCGCCCGAGAAGCTGGACGATGCCTTCCTCGCGGAACTGCGCGCGTATGAGTGCGATTACGGCATCGCCGTCGCGTATGGGAAGATCGTCCCGCAAGCCGTGCTCGATGCCTTCCCGCGCGGCATCCTGAACGTCCACTACTCGCTCCTGCCCGCGTATCGCGGCGCGTCGCCGGTTGAGACGGCGCTCTGGAACGGCGACAGCGTGACGGGCGTAACCGTCCAGCAGATGGCCTATGAGCTCGATGCGGGCGATATCCTCGCGCAGGAAGAGTCGCCTATCGATCCGGACGATACGACGCTCACGCTGCGTCCGCGGCTTATCGAGCAGGGCGCAAGCCTTCTCATCCGCACGCTCCCTGCCTTCCTCGAAGGAACGCTGACACCGGTACCTCAGGATGCGGCGCGCGCTACGCGCGCGCCCAAGATACGCAAGGAGCAGGGCCTTCTCGACCTTTCTGCCGACCCGCAGAGGAACTGGAACACGTACCGCGCGCTGCGCGAATCTCCTGGTACCTATTTCTTCGCAGAGAAAGACGGAAAGCGCATCCGCGTGAAGGTCGCGGATGCGCAGTACGCGGGCAGCGCGTTCCGGATCGCGCGCATCATCCCCGAGGGCAAGCCCGAGCAGGATTTCTCCTATCTCGCGCAGGCAGGCTGGACGCCGGTTGCCTAGCTTCCATATCGTTCCCCTTAGCCGGCTTTCTCTAGCCGAATCCGCGTCGCAGGCGCTTGAGCGCGACTGCGCCGCGCCGCACGATATCCGTGCGCTTCTTGCCCGAGCGGCGAAGTCCGCGCTTCAGCTCCTTGACGGCCAGGTCGGTCGCCTTCTCCGGCGTGCTGCCGGTCTCGGTCGCCAAGAGCCGGTCGCCTGCCAGGTCCATGGTGATGGTGGCGCGCCAGAGCGCGTCTGACTTCTGCGAGCCGCTTTCGCGCTCTACGTCCACATACGCGTGCGCCTCATAGTTTCCTTCAGTGATAAAGCGGGAGAGCTTTGCGATCTTTATCTGCGCGCGATCGATAAGTTTCTGGGAGAGTTCCTCTGAACCTTGCCTGAATTTGATATTCATACGCCATGAAGGATTCTTAACTGCTAACGTACTCGTTCATGATACCGGCTCCTTCCCGAACGCTTTATGAAGATACGCGGCGATATGCTCTGACTCGTACATCTCTACCCCGTGCTCCTCGTCTATCATGAACGGCACCTGCGCGCTGCCGCCGCGCGCGACCAGCTCTTCCTCGACGCCCAGGTCGGCGACATTGCGCTTTTCATAGCGAAGGCCGAGCCCGTCCGCGGTATCGAGGACTTTCCTGCAGTAGGGGCAGCCGGTCTGGACATAGAAGGTGAGCATAGGCGGAGCGGTGAGGGGTATGCTCATAGTGTAGCAAAGCGCTCGCCGTTTCCTGCTGTGCACGGTTGCCGATTTCTTCATTTCGGCCTAGAATAGCGGATATTCCGCGGTAGCTCAGTGGTAGAGCGGGCGACTGTTAATCGCTTGGTCGTAGGTTCGAATCCTACCCGCGGAGCCGAGTGAGTAAAGTAAAAATCCCCTTCTCGGGGATTTTCTTCATTATCAGCGCGCTATACTGATGCCATTATTCTTCATCAGAAAGCCTATGTGGCATCGCACGAATTGGTATGAGAACTGGGCGCCGGTCGTAGGGCGCATACTGCTCGCCGCGCCGTTCGCGGTGGGAGCAGTCTTCAAGGCTCCGTGGACTGCTGGATTCGCGCCGCAGGTCGCCATGACGGCCGCGGTAGGCGTGCCGCTCGCAGGGACGGCCGTCTTCCTCGCCTTCCTGCTCGAAGTCATTATCGCCGTCATGCTCTTCTTCGGCTACCGCGCGCGCCTCGCCGCGGCGGTCGCGGTGCCGTACGTGGTACTCCTGACGGCGCTCTTCCATCACACGTTCGCGACGCCGTACGACTTCGGCTTCTTCGTCGACCATCTGGTACTCATCGGCGCGCTCCTCTACGTGTCGGTATTCGGCTCAGGCCGCTGGTCGGTGCGCGGCTGAGCGCCTGAGCGGGCTTCCTTCGGCCTGACAGCCTAGTGCATCGCGGTGAGCGCAGAATCGAGCCTCTCGTCCTGCGCTCCTTCCGCATTCCCTCCTATAGCCCCTTTCGCGCGCTTCTCCGGCTCGCGCAGGAAGAACGCCGCGATGACGCCCAGGGACATGATGCAGGCGGCGGCAAAGAAGACTTCCCCGTATGCCTCCACCTGCGCCTTCAGCACCACGAGAGTCTGCACGAGCTGCAGCGTCTGCGGGTCGGCGGTACGCACTACCGCGTCGCGCGCGAGGGAAAGGACATTCGATTCGACGAGGTTGTTGAGCAGCGTGCCGAAGAAGGCGATGCCCACGGCGCCGGCGATATTGC
>CAZYZM010000018.1:0-13200 GCA_964651935.1 uncultured Candidatus Saccharibacteria bacterium | reverse complement strand
GCGCTACAAGGACCTTCAGGACATCATCGCCATCCTCGGCATGGACGAGCTTTCCGACGAGGACAAGACGGTCGTCGGTCGCGCGCGCAAGCTTCAGCGCTTCCTTTCTCAGCCGTTCTTCGTAGGCGAGGTCTTCACCGGCACGCCCGGCCAATATGTCAGCCGCGAAGAGACCGTCCGCGGCTTCAAGGAGATCGTCGAGGGCAAGCACGACGACAAGCCGGAGAGCGCCTTCTATATGAAGGGCACGATCGACCAGGTCGGCTCATAACCATGGCAAAGACCTTCCACCTCACTATCGCCAGCGTCGGAGAGAACCTGTTCGACGGGCAGGCGCGCTCGCTCACGGCGCCGGGCGCGGAAGGCGTGCTTACGGTGCTCGCGCAGCACGAGCCGCTGGTAACGACCTTGGTGCCGGGCACGCTCCGCGTCGAGGCTGAGGACGGGCAGGAACGCTCATTCGAGCTTCCTGCGCCGGGCATCCTCGAGGTCTCGAGCAATCAGGCGACGGTGATCCTCTAAGCTCTTGCAGCCAGACCGTATACAAAAGCAGCCTGCGCGTGAGCGCAGGCTGCAGTAGTCATGCCGCATCCCTCGGAGAGGAGCAGGTTATGACGAGCATGTCAGGGCGATCCTTGAACACGCGCGCATATACCCTCCACGAAGTGTTCCGCAGCAATCCCTCAAGGTCCGCCAAGCGACGGGCCTCGCCGCGATGCGACGTCTCCTCCTCGCGCGCGAAGAGGAATTTGGCTCCGTATTCGACATCGCCATCCGGTCTCGTGCTCTTTCCGTGCCGCTCGCTGATCAGAGCGAAATCCTGATTGCGGAGCATGTCTGGAAGCTCGTTCAGCCGGGTACGGGAATACGATCTCGAGGCGGTGCCGGGCTTGCGCGGCAACCTCTCCATGTTACGGCCGCCCGGCTGCTGCATCGTTACGGGCAGATGGTCGGAACGCGGAGTCTCTGTCGGGGCAAGGTCCCGCCGATTCATGAATTTAAAGATCAGGTTCACTCTCCTGACATCATCAGGGAATTCGAACATCGGTCATCTCCTTTCAGAGTGCATGGATTATCATTGGATATGGTGTAATTGTCAATACTCCGCGGCGATTCTCGGGCGCGTAGTTTTTGGTATACTACGCGCATGGGTATACAAAACTTTCTTTTAGGGCAGGCGATGAAGTGGAAGATGAAGGACGTTCCGGCAGAGCAGCGCGAGCAGATCATGGCGCTGGTGCAGAAGAATCCGGAACTCTTCAAGAAGATCGGCGAGGAGGTCGAGAAGCGCACGAAGGGCGGCGAGCCGCAGATGAAGGCGACCATGGAGGTCATGAAGAAGTACCGTACCGAGCTTGCGGCGCTGATGCAGAACTAGCCGCACCCGATACGACATGGCGAAGATATTCATTCTGATGGGGAATCCGGACGCGCACGAGACGCTTGGCAACGAGATCGCTCTCTGCTATGAGGCCGGAGCGAGGACGGCCGGGCACGAGGTGCGCCGTACGAATATCGGCGACCTGCAGTTCGACCCCATCCTTCATAAGGGATACAAGGAGATACAGCAGCTCGAGCCGGACCTGCTCAAGGTGCAGGAAGACATGAAGTGGGCTGATCACTTCGTGCTTATCTATCCGCTATGGTGGGCGAGCATGCCGGCGCTCTTGAAGGGCATGTGGGACCGCCTGTTCATTCCCGGCTTCGCTTTCCATTTCCATAAGAACGGGCTGGGGTGGGACAAGCTGCTCGCGGGCAAGACCGCGCGCGTCATCATCACGTCCAAGAACTGGCCGCTCGTAGAGCGCGTCCTTTTCGGCGATTTCAAGAACGAGGTCGGCAAGGCGCTGCTCGGCTTCGCCGGCTACAAGGTGCGCATGACCGAGGTCGGCAACGCGGAAGGCCTGTCCGATGGCGAGAAGGAGGGCTGGATGAGGAAGATAGGAGCGCTTGCGCGAAAGGCGCGATAACTGCAGGATAGCCTCATGTTGCGGATCGGCATCGTCGGACTCCCGAACGTCGGGAAATCAACCCTTTTCAACGCGCTCACGAAAGCGAACGCGCTGGTCGCGAACTATCCGTTCGCGACCATCGACCCCTCCGTAGGCGTCGTCGCGGTGCCGGATGAGCGGCTCGACAAGCTCGCCGCGCTGTCGAAATCGGAGAAAGTCGTTCCTGCAGCTATCGAGTTCGTAGATATCGCCGGCCTGGTGAAGGGCGCTTCAGAAGGAGAAGGGCTCGGCAACCAGTTCCTTTCTCATATCCGCGAAGTGGACGCCGTTCTCGAGATGGTGCGCTTCTTCGAGGATCCTGATATCACGCATGTCCACGGAGACGTCGACCCAGTACGCGATATCGAGGTCATCAACCTGGAACTCGTGCTCGCGGACGCGCAGAGCGTAAGCAAGCGGCGCGAGAAGCTCGTGCGCGATATGAAGATGAACAACAAGGACGCGATCGCCGAGGATGCGGCACTCGCGAAAGTCGAGAACGTCTTGAGCCAGGGAAAGCCGGCGCGTGCCGCCGGGCTCGCCCCCGAAGAGCTGGCACGCATCAGGTCGCTCAGCCTGCTTACGCTCAAGCCGATCCTCTACTCGCTGAACGGGAAATCCGGCAGCACGCTCGACGATGAGCGCCGGCAGAAGGCGCACGCCTACATAGAATCGCTCGGCTCCCGCTACGTGCATGTGGACGCCGCGACCGAACACGAGCTCAACGACGTGGACGAGAGCGATAAGGACGCCTTTCGTGCGGAGCTCGGCGTCGAGATAGACGGCCTTACCGAACTCATCCGCACCGCATACGCGACGCTCGGCCTCATCACGTTCTTCACGACCGGCCCGAAAGAGTCGCGCGCGTGGACGATTTCCTCCGGCGCGACAGCCCCCGAAGCAGGCGCGGCCATCCACAATGATTTCAAGGACAAGTTCATCCGCGCCGAAGTCGTCAATTGGCAGAAGCTCCTCGACGACGGTTCCTGGAGCGCCGCCCGCGACAAGGGCGACATCCGCACGGAAGGGAAGACCTATGTCTTCCAGGACGGGGATGTGGCCGTATTTTTGCATAGCTAGCGGAACGGGAACACAAGGAGGGAATCCCCATATCGCGGTTGCATGCATCCGCGAGAACGTCCAGTATGAAAATATGTATCCGTTCCTGTGCCCTAGGCAATCCGCGAAGCGTGGATTCACGCTCATCGAGCTCCTGGTCGTCATCGCTATTATAGGACTCTTATCGAGCGTCGTGCTCGCTTCGCTCAGCACGGCACGCGCCAAGGCCCGAAATGCCCGCCGAGTATCGGATGTGCAAGAGATACGGAAGGCGCTTCAGCTCTACGCGCTTGATCATAACGGCGATTACCCCTCGACATCAGGAAGCCTCGTCTGTCTCGGGTTGAGCGCCTCTGAGTCCTGCTGGGGCTCAGCAAAGGGGAATGCGGGGGTCAATACGGCGCTCGCGCCGTATATGAGTTCCATCCCCCTCGATCCGCAACAGGATCGCGTGTACAGCGCATATGCGTACCGTTCTCTCGGGACCGGTTCCGTGAATTGCTACCAGTACCCAGACAGCGGCTCCTGGATCACATATTCCGGACAGTACTGCCTTGCGTGGCAGCCGCAAGACAGCGATACAGTTCAGCCGAACGAGTCAATGTGCCAGGCCCAGGGCGGGCTGTGGGGCGTCTGGGATAATCCGCCAGGCGGTACGCACTGCCCGGCAGGAGGGAATTGCCGTCAGTGCGGCTATCTCGGCAAATGAGCCTGTCTGTGCCCCTGCGCATGTGTGGGTATCCACCACGCAGCGGAAGCCAGGACGTGGTATAAGGGACCTATAACCTCATGAACATGAAAACATTCTTGAACAGCGCGAGCCGCTTCTGGTACTCCCGCTCGCTGGGCATCCTCCTTATCCGCCTGGAAGTCGGCTTCGTATTCTTCACGCACGGCCTCTCGAAGGTCGAGAACATGGGGCGCACCATGCAGATGTTCTCGGGCATGGGCTTCCCGGCATGGGTCGGCGCCTTCATCGGCATCCTGGAAGTGGTCGGCGGACTCGCCCTTATCTTCGGCGTCCTTACCCGCGTCTTCGCGGTGGCGTTCGGCATCCAGATGCTGGTAGCCGTCTATCTCTCGCTCGCACGCGCAGCCGGCGCAGCAAGCGCGATGGCGCCGAGCTGGCAGTCGACCATGGGCGGCATGGAGATGTTCCTGGCCATCATGTCGTTCGCGCTCGCGCTCATGGGGAGCGGCCGGTACGCGCTCTGGGCTCGCGAATGCCGCGACTGCGGCGGCATGGCCTGCGCGCCGGGCGAACGATGCCCGGGGCCGAAGAACCCAGAATAGCGTTTCCGTCAGAAGACAGCGCCCGCACCCTGGAATCAGGGTGCGGGCGCTGTCAGTGCTATACTCTACCCATATGGATAAAACGGCACACCACGCACCCGCTTCGCGCAAGGCGCATACGACCCCTAAGGATTTCTTCCTCTGGCTCGGCGCCATCATCGCCCTCTACGGCAGCATCATTTCCTTCCTGGCCCTCGTATTCGATTACGTCAACTTCGCCTTTCCGGATTCGCTCGCATATTTCTATGACCCGTACCGCACGGGCATGCGCGTCGCCATGGCGAGCCTCGTCGTGCTCGTCCCGACCATGCTCGGGCTCCTGCTCACCATCCGCCGCGACATCGTGGCTGCTCCGGAGAAGGCGAATATCTGGGTGCGCAAGTGGGCGCTCGTGCTTACGATATTCCTCGCCGCCAGCACGGCGCTGATCGACCTCATCACCCTCCTGACCTCGTTCTTCGGCGGGGAGCTCACGACCCGCTTCGCGCTCAAGGCGCTTGTCGTGCTTCTTATCGCGGTGCTCGCGACCCTGCACTTCCTGGCAGACCTGCGCGGATACTGGACGCTGCACCGCCGCAAGGCGAACATGGTCGGCGCCGCCGTCGGCGCGCTCGCCGTCATGACGGTCATAGGAGGATTCCTCATCATCGGCTCGCCGTCGCACATACGCGCGTTGCGCGCGGACGACCAGCGCGTGCGCGACCTCGAGAACATACAGGGGCAGGTCGTCAGCTACTGGCAGCAGAAGCAGACGCTTCCCGCAGACCTGGAGGAGCTCCACGACCCGCTCAGCAGCTACGCTGTGCCGGAGTCTCCTGAAGGCGTACCATACGAGTATGAGGCGACCGGGCCGCGTTCCTTCACGCTCTGCGCGACCTTCGAGGCCGATGCCTCCGAAGAGCAGCCTGACAGCAGCTACGCGTATCCGGGCATGGACAGCGATTGGGGCCATGGCGCAGGCCGTTCCTGCTTCTCCCGCACGATCGATCCAGAGCGCTACCCGCCGCAGCAGGCGCCGGAAGCCGGGGCATTGATGCAATAGAAGCGGCCATGGCGCGGAAGACGTACGACCATACGGAGATAGAGCGCGGCGCTCAGGAACGCTGGGAAGAGAGCGGCATATACCGGGCCGACCTTGCCGATGGCGAGAAGGATCCGTACTACCTGCTCATCGAGTTCCCGTATCCTTCGGGAGACCTGCATGCGGGGCACTGGTACGCCTTCGCCGTTACGGACATTCTTGCGCGATTCAAGCGCATGCAGGGCAGGAACGTGCTCTTCCCGTTCGGCTTCGATGCCTTCGGCCTCCCTGCGGAAAACGCGGCCATCAAGCGCGGGCTCGACCCGAAGGAATGGACGTATGACAACATGGCGAGCATGCGCCGCCAGGTGCGCTCTATGGGGACGTCTTTCGACTGGAGCAAAGAGGTGGTTACCTGCGCGCCCGAGTACTACCAGTGGACGCAGTGGCTCTTCTCGCGCCTCTATGAGCACGGCCTCGCCGAGCGCAAGGAGGCGCCGGTGAAGTGGTGTCCGCACGACCAGACCGTGCTTGCAAACGAACAGGTCATCGACGGGAAGTGCGAGCGCTGCGGCCACGCGGTCGAGGAACGCCTGCTCACGCAGTGGTTCCTGGCGATCACGAAGTACGCGGAGCGCCTGCTTTCCGACCTCGATACGCTCCCGTGGCGTGAGGAGATAAAGGACGCGCAGCGCGCGTGGATAGGGAAGTCGGAGGGCGCGAAGATTCCGTTTGCGCTCTCCTTCAGCAAGCATCCTGAGGACAACGACTGGCGCGACGCGGATGGCAACCCTGCGCGGCTTACGGTCTTCACGACACGCCCCGACACCTTGTACGGCGTTACCTACGTCGTGCTCGCGCCTGAGCATCCGTGGGTGCAGGCCGCGCTCGACGGCGAGCGCGACGTCCTCGCGAACGAGGACGAAGTCCGCGCGTATGTCGAGAGGACCAAGGCGAAGACCGAGCGCGAGCGCATGGAGAACAAGGAGAAGACCGGCGTCGAGCTGAAAGGGGTCAAGGCAGTGAATCCGCTTTCCAAGGAGGAAGTACCGGTCTTCGTCGCCGATTACGTGCTCGCCGGATACGGCACCGGCGCGGTCATGGCCGTGCCCGCGCATGATGAGCGCGATTTTGAGTTTGCAAAGGCGTTCAACCTGCCTATCAAGGATGTCGTCATGCCGCGCTTGCCGGATGCAAGCAACCCGCATCAGGAAGGGAAGGAAGTGGTCTTCCGCACGGCGACCATCAACGTGGTCTACGACCCGAAGACCGACCGCTACCTTACGCTGCGATGGAAGAAGCAGCCGTGGACGACCTTCGTGACCGGCGGGGTGGAAGACGGCGAAGACACGGTCGAAGCCGCGCTGCGCGAGATCGTCGAGGAGACCGGCTACACCCAGGTGCGCTTCGTGCGCAAGCTGGGCGGCGACGCGCAGGCAGAGTTCTATGCCGCGCATAAGGGGGTCAACCGCGTCGCGCGCAACTCGCTCCTGCTGTTCGAGCTTACCGGAGACGCGCGCGATGCCGTCGCCGACGAGGAAGCCGCGCAGCATGAAGCGACGTGGATCCCCGCGAGCGAGCTTGCCTCGACGAAGTTCCAGCACTCTGAATCTGACCTCATCATGAGCCGTCTCGCGACTGGCATGGACGCATACGCGGGCACCGGCATCCTGACGGACTCCGGCGCGTTCTCCGGCCGCGACAGCGAGGAGGCGAAATGGGAGATGGCCGAAGCGGCAGGAGGAGAGCGTACCACGACGTACCGCCTGCGCGACTGGCTCGTCTCGCGCCAACGCTATTGGGGCTGTCCGATCCCGGTGGTGTACGACCCTGAAGGGAAGCCGCACCTCGTGCCGAGCGAGCACCTCCCGTGGCTTCTTCCCGAAGACGTCGATTTCCAGGCCCCGTCCGGCACCTCGCCGCTCGCGACGAGCACTGAGCTCAAGGAACGCGTCGAGCGTATCTTCGGCGCGGGCTGGACGCCGGAATACGATACCCTCGACACCTTCGTGGATTCTTCGTGGTACTACCTGCGCTACCTCGCGCCGCACGACGACGCGCGATTCTCAGACGCTGACCTCATGAAGCGGTGGATGCCGGTCGACCGGTACTCCGGCGGCAGCGAGCACACCACCATGCATCTTCTCTATGCGCGTTTTTTCTACAAGGCGCTCTATGACCTCGCCCTGGTGCCGACGAGTGAGCCATTTTCCGAACGGTACAATCGCGGCCTCATCATGGGACCGGACGGGGCTAAGATGTCCAAGTCCAAAGGGAACGTCATCAATCCTGACGAGTACGTGGCGAAGCATGGAGCCGACGCCGTACGCATCTACCTGGCCTTCATCGGCCCCTACAACGAGCCGGGCAACTACCCGTGGAAGCCGGAAGGGGTAGAGGGCATGCGCCGCTTCCTCGACCGCGTGCACGCGCTGCGCGAGAAGATTGCTCCTGACGTCAGCGCCGATATCCTGCGCGAAGAACAGAAGACGCTCGCACGCGCCGCCGCGAAGCTGGCTGCCGACATAGAGCGGTTCAAGCTGAATACCGCGGTCTCTGCGCTCATGATCGCCCTCAACGAGTTCGAGGCCCGCGAAGCGGTCTCATCCGAAAGCTTCCAGACGTACCTCAGGCTCCTCGCGCCGTTCGCGCCGTATCTCGCCGAGCACCTGTATGAAGCGAGGGAAGGCGAAGCAAGAAGCATCCACCAGCAGCCGTGGCCCGTCTTCGACGCATCCCTCCTTGAAGAGGATGTCGTCGTCATCGGCGTCCAGGTGGCGGGGAAGCGGCGGGGAGAGGTGTCCCTTCCGCCGACCGCGACCGAGGAAGAGGCCGTTTCAGCGGCTTTGGAGGTTCCGGCGGTCGCTCGCGCGCTTGACGGCTCCCGCCCGGGCAAAGTCATATACCGGGCAGGGAAGATACTGAACCTCATACCCTGAATGCGGCATAAGAATAGTTGACAGATAGCGCAATATAGTTGTGTAGTAATGTTCTAAATACGGCTTAGGTAGGCCGTATTTTCAATATCAGGTATGCACAAAGAGGTCAAAAACGCTTGACTTCAGCGAACGCTCATGCTATCTTGCCAGGGCAAGGACGGCGCAAGCCGTTTTTGCATTTATGCAATTCCTGATACCCGTTCTGGTGGGCCTTATGGCTCTGCCGGTAAGTGCTACCGCTCCCGTCGCTACGGTACGAACCTCGACGCCAGCAGCGGTGGCAAGCTCGACGGAAGTCGCGCACCTTGCCGCTTCGAAGGTCGCTTTCGCCCCTGTGGCGCTGGCACCCTTCACAGCCAAGCTCACCGCATATAATGCCGTTCCGTCGCAAACTGATAACAACCCGTTTACGACTGCGAGCGGTGCGTTCTCGAACCCTGAAGTTGTTGCAGCTCGCTCCGGCGATCTCGCATCCAAGCTTCCGTACGGCACGATCATCGCGATCGAGCGTGCAGGGGCGGATACCCCGTCTTGCGGCTATGGCAAGGTGGAATCCCAGATCGGCTACCGCGTCATCGCGGACGCCATGAACCCCCGCATCTCGAACACGGTCGACGTGCTCCTCGACCAGAATGACACTGTTCCGGTCAGCGGACGCATGATCAACCCAGGGCGTGCGCTCGGCTACTGCAGCAGCGTCTCCATCCGCGTCGTCGGCAAGATCAGCGTGAAGGATATCCCTTCCACGCAGGCCGAGCTGGCACAGATGGTCGAAGGCTCCACGCAGCTCGCCGTCCGCTAACTCTGTACGAAGACGAAAGAGCCCGCGCCGCGCGCCGGGCTCTTTCGCGTTTTCTGTAAGAGCGGCTGGCCATAGCCGTCAACGAGAGTATACTCATACGTATGACTCACCCTATGAAGCTCTTTTCCTACCGCATCGCGGCATCGTTCCTCGCTATCGCGACCCTTGCCAGCATTGCCGCCCCTGCCGCGATGGCCGAATCCTCCAAGAGGGATGATCCGGCGCAGGAAGCGAAGCTCGAATACGCGGGCTGGATACCGTACTGGGCCGGCGAGCGCGCCATCAGCGACGCGCATGCGCACCTCGCCCAATTCACGGAAATCAATCCGTTCGGCTATACCGTCAAGAGCGACGGGACTCTGTATGACGCCCTGAACGCCCAATCTCCGGCCTGGCAGGCGCTCTTCAAGGACGCCCGCAAGGAGGACGTGAAGGTCATCCCGACCGTCATGTGGAGCGACGGCGCGCAGATCAACGCCATCATGAACGATCCTGCCGCGCGCGCCAAGCACGTGCAAGAGGTCGTGCGCATGGTCGAGGAGAACGGCTACGACGGCGTCGACATCGACTACGAAGGCAAGTACGCGGAGACGCGGGTAGCGTTCGCGTCCTTCCTCAAGGAACTCTCGGACGCCCTGAAGGATGCCGACGAGGATGCGCAGCTCGACTGCACCATCGAGGCGCGCATGCCGCTCGAAGCCCGCTTCGCCGGCACCCCGCCCGCCAACATCGAGTACGCCAACGACCTGCCTTCCATAAACCAGTACTGCGACCGCGTGCGCCTCATGACGTACGACCAGACGACCGCCGACCTCCAGCTGAATGCCGCGCACAGCGGCGAGCTGTACGACCCTATCGCTGACCCTGCCTGGGTCGAGAAGGTCGTAGACTACATGGCGCAGGACATCGACCGCTCCAAGCTCTCTATCGGCGTCGCCACCTACGGCTACATCTACCAGGCGATGACGAAGCCCGGCGGCACCGGCTTCTCATACATGACTATCGAGGCGTTCAATCCGCAGTACGGCATCGATACCGCGAAGCAGTACGGCCTGACGCCGATGCGCGGCCCTTCAGGCGAGCTTTCTTTCAGCTACGTCCCCAAGGAGCAGACCGCCGCGCTCCCGTCGCATAGCATCCTCTCGGCATTCGCGCCGCGCGGGACGGCCTCAGCATATATGGCGGCGCTCGGCGCCCTCGGCTACACGAAGAAGAAATCTCTCCAGGCACCCGTGCAATACCTGGTATGGAGCGACGCGACGGCTATCGGGCAGAAAGTCGACCTGGCCAAGAAGCTCGGCGTGAACGGTGTCGCTATCTTCAAGATCGACGGCGGCGAGGACCCGCAGATGTGGGACGTCCTCAAGTAAGGAACTATATGGCACGACGCGCCTATACTCCCGGAACCTTCGCGCTCGCCGTGAAGCGCTCGCCGACCGGCCTCGGCCTGTTCGCGGGCGAACCCATACCTAAGGATGCCTGCATCATCGAGTACGTAGGGCGCGAGATCTCCGAGGAAGAGGCGTATACGAGCAAGAGCAAGTACCTGTTCGAAGTCACCAAGAAGAAGACCATAGACGGCAAGCCGCGCATCAACAAGGCGGGATACATAAACCATTCGTGCCGCTCGAACGCAGAGCCGGTGATACACGCGCAGCGGGTCTTCATATTCGCGACGCGCGCCATCAAGCCGGGCGAGGAGATAACGTACGATTACGGGAAGGAGTATACGAAGGAGCACTGCACGCCGTGCAAGTGCCCGAAATGCGCGCCCGCGCTCCATCAGGCATTCGCGCGGAAAGCTGCCCGGGCGCGCGCCTGACACATCGCCTATGAAGAAACGCCGTCCGAAGCACTACCGCCAGCAGATATACGACTATATCGAGGAATTGGTCGGCCGCCCGCTCACCTTCGAGGAGCACGACGCGCTGCGCGACATGATCGGCGAGTACGTCTTCAGCGTCGCCAACCTGCGCGCGATACTCATGCGCACGTTCTGCCATCACGACTGGAAGGTGGACAAGAAGATAGAGGCAGGAGAGACGCCGCGCATGTACGTGAAGTGCACGAAGTGCGACAAGCGCACGACCAAGAAGCTGCCCGTGCATTCGATGCGGGTATGAGCATCCTCACGGAGCCTTTACCGGCTCTTGGTACCATGAAGCAGCTATGAGACGCTGGCTTTCCCGGTATCGTACGCTCGTCGTGATCGCGCTCGTGCTGGCGGCATGGACGGCGTTCTTCTCTTTTGTCCCGGCCGATGCGATCGTCGAACGGGTCGGCATCGAGAACGCGTACCTGCTCGCCTTCGGCGTCGCGCTGCTTGCCGGATTCTCCTCGCTTACCGGCGCGGCCGCGTACGCGACCGTCATCCAGCTCTCGCTCGGCGGCGCGGACCCGCTCTGGCTGGGGCTCTCGAGCGGCATCGGCATCTTCCTTTCTGATACTGCGTTCTTCTTCCTCCTGGCGCATGGCCGCTCATCGGTCGCGCCCCGTTTCCGCGGCCTTTTCGACCGTGTCCGGCGCTTCTTCGACCGCGTGCCGGATGTCTTCGTATACCTCGCGGTCTTCGTGCTGAGCGCGTTCACGCCGATGCCGAACGACCTCACGCTCGCGGCGCTCGCCGTCGCCGGGTACCGCTACCGGAGCTTCTGGCCCGCGCTCTTCGCCGGCGACATCGCGCTCTCGCTCATCCTGAGCTACATGTTCCATATGGGATAGGGCGGGGTGGCCCTTCACGCGCCGTTCAGCGGGCGTTTTCCATACTGAGAGGCATTAGCAGCTAAGCCCACCACTATATGCCTACCTATACCTATACAGATTCGAGCACGCGCCCGCTGTACCGCGGCACGCAGGTCGTCTGGTACGTCCTCGGCGTCATCGAGGTCCTGCTCGCGTTCCGGTTCGCGCTGCGCCTGTTCGCGGCGAATCCGGGCGCAGGCTTCACTGAGTTCATCTATGCGGTGTCGTACCCGTTCGTCGCGCCGTTCCAGGCGGTCTTCAGCACCACTGCCGTCTCGGGCAGCGCCTTCGAATGGACGACGCTCCTGGCGATGGTCGTCTACTGGATCGTCGCGCGCGGCATCATCCAGCTCCTGCGCATGGGCAAGCCGGTCTCCCGCACGGAAGCCGCATACAAGCTTGAACGCCAGCCATAGCCGGCCGTTCGAAGCATACGCGCATACGCATATATATATGAGCAAGGCATCTGAACGGAAGGGCGAGCAGCCGCATATCGTCGAACCGCACGTGAAGGAAGAGCAGCGGCAGCGCGGAAAGCGCGAAGGGCCTGAAGGGAAGCCGGGAAAGGCCGGAAAAGTAGAGCACAAAGGCGGCGCAGGAACCTCGCACAAGGAGCGCGGCGGAAAGATGGCGCGCTGACGCGCGCCATCTTTCGCCTACCTAAGGCGCATTCGGCGACACGAAGCAGGAGCGGCACCGCGCCTGGTACGTCTCTGCATCCCCTACGGAGACCTGCGAGGCGTCTGCCGAAAGCCGCTGCGAGAGGTGGGCATCGTACGCGCCGCAGGCCATGCAGACCGCTTTGAGCTTCTCTACGGAATCGGCGATAGCCAGGAGGCCGGGAATGGGGCCGAACGGATTCTCCGCAAAGTCCATATCGAGACCGGCGACAAGGATGCGGATACCTGTATCATGCCCTTCGCGCATGAATTCGCGCAGCGTTCGGCCGAACCAGCCGAGCGCGTCGCCTGCCGCATCTATAGGAAAGAACTGCGCCTCGTCCACGGCGAGCACGTCGAAATCGCGCGCCGCGAGGATGGCACGCAGCTCCTCCTCTGAATGCACGATATCCGCAGGAAAGCGGTCGGTAACGCTCGTCGTTCCGTCCTCATGCACGCGGCGCGAGGCGATGAACGCGTCGGTACGCGTATCGCGCGCCGGCTTTATGACCCGGATGCGCTTGCGCGCGTAGGTGGCGCGCTTGAGTTCGGCGATGAGCCGTTCGGTCTTCGCTGAGAACATCGGGCCGACGAACAGTTCTAGGCGCGTCGCGGTATCCATATCAGTATGCGTGCTCCTCGCGGTCGTCCTCGCGCTCGTCGCGGAAGACGCGGTACAGGTAGATGTTGTACG
>CAZYZM010000017.1:0-14196 GCA_964651935.1 uncultured Candidatus Saccharibacteria bacterium | reverse complement strand
GTACTACACGCTAGGCGAAAGGCCACTGGCGTACTACTATTTCCCTAATGGAATTCTGGGTGCCGAAGGAAGCGAAGACCGTTGCGGAAGCCCTGCGCAGCGCCGGATACGAAGCATACCTTGTGGGCGGCTGCGTACGCGATCTTATCCTCGACCGAACCCCGAAGGACTGGGATATCACGACGAACGCTTCCCCTGAACAGATACAGGCTGTATTCCCCGATTCGTTCTATACCAACGAGTTCGGCACTGTCGGCGTCGTCCATGAGGATGCTGAGGATGAGCGGCTGAGGATAATAGAGGTAACTCCGTATCGCACCGAAGGGCAGTACTCTGACAAGCGCCGGCCTGATTCGGTGCAGTTCGGCCAGAGCCTCGAGGAAGACCTTGCGCGTAGGGATTTCACCATAAACGCCATCGCGCTGGATGAATCTAAAGGACAGATAATCGACCCGTATAAAGGACAAAAGGACATCGAGCTGCGCGTGCTGCGCACCGTCGGCGTACCTGAAGAGCGCTTCGAGGAGGATGCGCTTCGTCTTATGCGCGCCGTCCGTCTGGTAGCAGAGCTCGGCTTCGCGCTCGATACAGAAGCGGCAGCGGCTATCCAGGCAAAGGCCTCTAATCTGGGTCATATTTCCCGTGAACGCAGACGAGATGAGTTTATCCGCATTCTCAACTCAGATCAGCCGATGATGGCGCTCGTGCTTTGCCAGCAGCTCGGTCTTCTTGAGTTCATATCCCCTGAGCTCACGCGCGGCATCGGCATCGAGCAGAATCAGGCCCACAGCTATGACGTATTCGGCCATCTGATGCGCTCGCTTCAGCACGCCGCAGATAAGGGGTGGGCTTTCGATGTGCGTCTTGCTGCCCTATTCCATGACGTAGCCAAGCCAGACGTTCGGCGCTGGTCGCCTGAAAAGAATGACTGGACCTTTCACGGTCATGAAGTGGTTGGTTCACGTGTAACAAAAGAGGCGCTTGAGAACCTCCGCTTTCCACGTGAAACGATAGAAAAGGTCACTAAACTGGTGCGCTGGCACATGTTTTTCTCAGATCCTGACCAGATTACCCTTTCGGCAGTGCGCCGCATGATTCGCAACGTAGGAGAGGAAAACATTTGGGATCTTCTGAATCTCCGCATATGCGACCGTATAGGTACAGGGAGACCGAAGGAGCAACCGTTCAGATTCCGGCGCTACAAGGCCATGGTCGAAGAAGCTCTCCGTGATCCTATTTCGGTAACTATGCTCAAGACTGACGGTACACGTCTCATGGAGAGGTTCCACGCGAAACCTGGCCCAAGAATTGGCTGGACGCTCAATGCTCTGCTGGAAGAAGTCCTTGAGGACCCTTCCCGAAACACTCAAGAATACTTGGATGAGAAGACAGAGGCTCTGCTTTCATACTCTGATGACGAACTTAAGAAGCTTGGGGACTCTGGAAAGAGGCGCCGTGAAGAACGCGAGGAAGAGGAAGTACAGCAAATCCTTGAGAAGCATCACGTGAACTAGAAGTGCACCGTACGACAAGAACGGATGGTTACACGTGAAAAGATGTATCCATCTACTTTCACGTGGAACTACGTTTCACGTGAAACATATGCGAAATAGCTAACAAATAGGCCGTACAAATACAAAAGCCGCCAAACCTGTGGTTCGGAGACCGAGTTATTGAGCGGGGGCAAAATGATGGATGGTCTCCAGGAGATGCGGTTCTGGCGGCTTTCTTGGGTGCGCTTTCACGTGAAATGCGTTCCTTGCTCTGTGTACTTCAGGGAATACGTCCCGATGGCGTGAGCAGGTGGCAACGGTGATTGCGCCTGATGGGAAAGATCTATGAAAGAACTGCCGGTGTGGAATCCGCAGTCCTGCAATTGCCCTTTCACAAGCGCCATTGGAGTCCCGCCGATTCCTCTTCCTAGAGAATACTCTCTTTAAAGGACATTGTAAAAGACATCCTCTGTGGATAATGTCTTTTACATCGTTATAGAAACAGGGCAGTGATCCGATCCGTAGATATCCGTGTGGATTTCAGCCTTCTTCACGTGTCCTAGGAATTCCTTCGCTACGAAGAAATAGTCGATACGCCATCCGACATTCCGTTCGCGCGCATGGGTAAAATTGTCCCAATAGCTATAAATATCCTTCTGCTGTGGGTGGAAATGGCGGAAAACATCCATATATCCCGCCTCGACGACCTCATCCAGCCATTTCCGCTCAATCGGCAGAAAACCCGTGGTATTCTGATTCTCCTTCGGCCGCGCGAGATCGATGGGGAAGTGGGCAGTATTCACGTCTCCGCAGAAGATGACCGGCTTCTTCTTGCGCAACCCTTCGCAGAAAGCAAGGAATGCTTCATAGTAGCGAAGCTTGAAATCAAGGCGTTCGGGACCACGGCCCCCATTGGGGAAATAGATGTTCAGAAGCCAGAAATCGTCATATTCTGCGCCGATAAGCCGTCCTTCATCGTCGAATTCCTTTATTCCCATGCCGTATATGACGGAAAGCGGCTCCATGCGAGAGTAGAGCGCCACCCCGCTATAGCCCTTCTTCGTGCGGGAAGGCGCAAAAAAGGAGGAGAATCCGCCGACCTCGAGCAGCTCTTCAGGCAGCTGCTCAGGTTCTGCCTTCACTTCTTGGAAGCAGAATATATCGGGCTTGGTGCCACGCAGGAACGGCTCCCAGTACCCGTTGCGGTGCACCGCGCGCAGCCCGTTCACGTTCCAGGAAACGATCTTCATGCACATAGTGTAGCAAAGGCATACGAAAGAGCCGCTCACGAGGGAGCGGCTCTGTAGAAGAAGGGAAGTACTGGCCGGCACAGGTGTTCGAAGTCGCGAAACGGACGCCAATAGGTGCCTCCGGTAACGCGCCTTCCTTCATGGCGCCAGCCTTCCTTGTCATAGGCGATAGCTTGCCTGCCATCCCATTCGACGTTCACGAACCCGCAATCCGAGAGGAAAGCCTTGCTGGCTTCCTGCACGTGCTCCGGTACCGGACGCTCCTTGAGCGATACGGATGCGACATCGCGCAGGAAACCCTGGCGCACGGCGCGCGCGGTCGGGCCGGCGCGGGCCGTGAACAGGTTCTTGTTGCGGCCGTAGACGAAGAACAGGTCATGATCGCTGAACCGTGCGCTTCCATGGAAGCGCACGTCGGGGATAGTCCCGACCAGGGTCTTGAGCGCTTCATCGCTCGGAAGGAAAGGCGTTTCGGCCGGGGGATACACCCGGTAGAGATGAAGCCATCGCTTGCGCGTACGGCCCCAGGCAGAGCGGACGAAGCGGTACGTGGCGCTCGCCGGCTTGAACCGCGGAACGCGGGTATTCTTCTTGCGTGGCATGGGAAGACTCCTCAGAACAGCCAGATTACAGTCCGTGGCCAGGATACTACGCCGCGCTGTAAAGACAATATGAAGAATTCTCAGGAAAAGGCTCGCTATTTGCCCCGCCGCGAATGAAACCTCTGATGCACCTCCGCCAGCCGCGCATCCGTAACATGCGTATATATCTGCGTGGTGTTTATGCTCGCGTGGCCCAGGAGCTGCTGGACGGAGCGGATGTCGGCGCCGTTGTTGAGAAGGTCCGTCGCGAACGAGTGGCGCAGCACGTGCGGCGTTACCTTCTTCGTTATGCCGGCCTTCGCCGCGTACGTCTTGATGAGGAGCTCTATGGAGCGCGGCGTAAGGCGGCCCGGTTCCTTCTTCACCCTGCGGCTGCGCGGCACATTCACGAACAGCGCCTCGTTCATGTCCTTGCGCGCCTTCAGGTAGGCGCGCACCGCGTTCTTGGCGACGTCTGAAAGGAAGACGACCCGCACCTTGTCGCCCTTTCCGCGCACGGAGAAGCTGTCGCGCGAAAGGTCGAGGTCCGTATCGAGCGAGCACAGCTCGGAAACGCGCAGGCCGGTAGAGAAGAGGAGCTCGAGGATGGCGCGGTCGCGCAACCCGCGCTCGTCGGTACCGTCGGCGGAGGCGATGAGCCTATCGAGCTCGGCAGGGGAGATGAGGTCGAGGTGCCGGTCAGGGACCTTTGCGAGCTCTATCTTCTCGGGAGAAAGCCCTTCTATGCCGCGCTTGCGCAGGAACTTCAGGAAGGCGCGGAGCGCGATGAGGTAGTAATTCTGGGTGCGCCGCTTCAAGGTATCCGGCCCCGTTCCCGGCTGACGGTTGAGCCACATGCGGAACTCGCGCACCTTTTCTTCTGTAATATCCCCGACGCCCTGGATATTCATCTGCTGGAAGAATCGGGAAAGATAATGATCGTAGTTCTGTATGGTCTTCACGGCCCGTCCGCGCTCGATTTCCGTATATTCGAGGAATTCCCGCTTCATCTGCTCAGCGTTCATACTGCTAGTATAGCGCGGATATTGTGCGAAGTGCGGGCTTATTACGGCACTCTTGCAAGATTTATCAAGGTGTGGTAATCTGCAGGTAATGCTTACGAAACGCGTAAAGACGGGCGTCATCAAGAAAACGGCCATGCATGATACCGATACCGGCTCCGCAGCCGTACAGGTCAGCATCCTGAGCCGCCAGATCGAGGACCTCACCCGCCATCTGAAGAAGAATCCGAAGGATTTCCATTCTCGCCGCGGCCTTCTTCAGATGGTCGCCGACCGTCGCGCCCACCTGCGCTACCTGGAGAAGAACAACAAGCGCCAGTACAGCGCCGTCGTGAAGAAGCTCGGCCTCAAGAAATAGGACTGCAGCGGCTCAAAGGCCGCTGTGTTCATTTCCGTGCCGGTCCTGTGTACCGTAGGTGTACACTATAGAAGCAGATTTTCAGTTTCTGATTTTTAATACGTAAAATTTCATATGGCAGTCATCAAACACCCAGCCCAGCGTGTCGGCGTATTCATTGACACGCAGAACCTGTATCACAGCGCGAAGCACCTGTATAAGACCCGCGTCAACTTCGCGAAAGTGCTCGAAGAAGCGGTGGGAGACCGTATCCTCGTGCGCGCTATCGCCTACGTCATCTCAACGGAAAGCGGGGAAGAATCGGCCTTCTTCGATGCGCTCACCAAGATCGGCATCGAGACCAAGGTGAAGGGCCTCCAGATCTTCTCCGATGGCGCGAAGAAAGCCGATTGGGACGTCGGTATCGCGATCGACGCCGTGAAGCTCGCCCCGAAGCTCGATACCGTAGTGCTCGCGACCGGCGATGGCGACTTCGTGCCGCTCATCGAGTACCTGGACATGAACATGGGGTGCCAGGTAGAGGTCATCTCCTTCGGGAAGTCGTCTTCCGCGAAGCTCAAGGAAGCCGCGCATGCCTTTACCGATATGTGCGAGAATCCGAAGCGCTACCTCATCAACCAGCGCGGATAGCGCACGGCGAGGGAAGTTAGTTCACACAGAAGGCCGCGCATGCGCGGCCTTCTGTGTACAATAGAGAGAAATGGATCCTGACACTTCGGCGCCGCAGAAGCCGCTTTCCACATTCACGCCTCAGAACGATTCTTCGAAGTACATCCGTACGTACGCGAAGGACATGGCGCGGGTTACCAACACGCCTGCGCCGGAACCGGCTGCGACGGCCGGCCAGGCAGGAATGGATGTTGCGGCGAACGTTCCTGCCGCAGCATCGGAACCGCAGATGGTCCATGAGATGGGCGTCTCGCTTCCGCAGGTCGACGAATCCCCGGTGAACGTGAAAGGCGAGCCAGCCTCGCCGAAGGAGTTCGCAGGGGAACGTCTCGAACTCACGGAGGCTGACTCCGACGGGATCTTCAAGGGAAAGGAAGAGCCCGCGGCTCCTCCCGAGCCGCAGTCCGCGCCGCTCATGCCGCAAGGGAGCATCGGCGTACAGCCTGCGGTCGCGCCCACAGGAGAAGCGTCGGGATCCGCGGCTCAGCCGGACACGACGGGAACAGAACGGGAAGCGATACTGACCCGTCTGCGGGCGAAGCTCGCGAACCGCAAGAAGGAAGACGAGGGCGCAGCGACAGAAGGAAGGATTATCGAAGAGACGATCCTGCCGAAGCAGGAGGCGGCATCGGCACCCGAGGCCGCCGCATCCGAACCGATTCCGGCCCCGCTGTCTGCGCCGGAACCGCTGCCTGCAGCAGCAGAGCCGGTGCCGGCTCCTGCTGAACCTGCGCCCGCTGCCGCACCTGAACCAGCAACCGACCCCGAGCCGGCAGTGCCGGCACCGACGTACCGCGAGCCCATCCCGCCTTTGGAACCGCTTCCTTCGGCTATGCCGACGAGCGGCTTCCCGCTGCGCACCGGCGCGCCGACGTTCCCGGCTGCGCGCGAGAGCATGCCGCCGGTCCCGCCGGCACCTGCGCCAGCGCCGGAGCCCGCGCCCTTCGTACCGCCTCCTGCTCCGACAACGCCGCAGGCACCGGCAGGCCCGTCCCCGCTGCATACCTATTCCAGCGATTTTGCCGACCACATCGACCGTGAGAACAGCTCTACGTTCTCTGTGCTCGCCGCGCAGAGCGATGCGGGGCAGACTCCCAAGCCTCAAGCGAGGCCGCGGCGAACGCTGCTTCCGCTCCTCGCAGGCGTCGCGATGCTCGTCATCGGCGTCGGAGCGGTCATCGGCGCGTACGCCTTCATGCATCGGCAGCAGGACGTGCCAGTGGTGGCCGGCGTCCCGTCCCTCATCCGCTACGACGAGAGCGTAGAGGTGAAGGGGACCGGAACCATGCTCATGAACGCGATTTCAGACGTAGCGTCAGGCGGCAGCGTCTCGGGAAACGTGGTGGTAACGTACGTAACTGCAGGTGCGGACGGCGCGCCGACCGGGATTCCGCAGCCCGGCGGCGTCCTCGTGCGCGCGCTCGCGCTTCCGGCACCGTCCATCCTGCTGCGCAATATCGAGGACAGCAGCACGGTCGGCGTCATCGACGCGAACGGGGAGACGCGTCCCTTCTTCATACTCAAGGTGAGCTCGTACGAGCGCACCTTTGCCGGCATGCTCGCCTGGGAACCGACCCTGCCGGCCGACCTGAGCAGCTTCTATCCCGAATATCCAGCGCTCCCGCAGGAGTCGGCCAGCTCGACCGCGACGAGCACGCAGCCGGTATCGCTTTCCTTCGCTCCGGCACTGACTTTTACGGATGCCGTCGTCGCCAATCATGACGTGCGCGTGCTCCGCGACGCAGCCGGAAGGAGCCTCCTTCTGTACGGCTATGTCGACAAGGACATCCTGCTTGTCGCCCGCGACGAGGCCGCGTTCTCGGCGCTCGCCTCGCGCATCTCGGCGAGCGGGGACTAGGAATGAAAACCCCTCGGGGCATGGTAGAGTTTTAGGCATATGAACGATACCAGCAGCTACAAGACACGCTTAGAGGACGAAAAGACGCGCCTTGAGGCCGGACTTCAGACCGTCGGTCGTCGGAATCCGTCGAACCCGGGCGATTGGGAGGCGGTTCCTCAGGAAACCGGCCAGGAAGCCGACCCGAACGACCGGGCAGACCAGCTTGAGAACTACGGCGAGAACAATGCCATCCTTACCGACCTGGAAATCCGTCTCGGCGAAGTGAACGATGCGCTCGGACGAATCGAGAAGGGCGCGTTCGGAACGTGCGAGGTCTGCGGCAAGGAAATAGAAGCCGACCGGCTCGATGCCGACCCTGCCGCCCGCACCTGCAAGGAGCACATGGGCGAATAGCGCTGCATATATGAAAGAACTTTCTGTAAAAGAGTGCCTCGCTGTCGGCTGGAAGACCGTTACCGCGCGGCCATGGCTGTTCATCGCGGCTGGCGTCATCATCTTCGTCGTGAGCGTGCTTTCCGACATACCGCGCTCGCTCACCGAGCACCTGACGGGTATCGAACGGCTTCTCAGCCTGGTCGCCTTCCTCCTAGGTACTGTCATTTCGCTCCTGGTCGCGATGGGGAAGACGGCATTCTTCCTGCACGGACATGATTCCGTGAGTTCGCTCCGCCTTGCGGACCTCTGGCACCCGCGTCCGTTCTGGAAGTTCGCGATCACCTCGTTCCTTGCCGGAGTCGCCACGGCAATCGGCTTCGTTCTCCTCATCGTCCCCGGTATCATCATCGGGATCATCGTCGGATTCAGCCTGTATATCGTCATCGATAAGGAGCTGAAACCGTTCGACGCCATACGCGAGAGCGCACGCATCACGAAAGGGAATCGCTGGAATCTCTTCCTGCTCGGCTTGGCGCTCCTGGGCGTGAACATCGTCGGCTTCTGCCTGCTCCTGGTCGGGCTCTTCATCACGCTTCCGCTCTCGTCGATCGCGGTCGTGCATGCCTACCGGACCCTCTCACGGACGTCGTCTGACGGTGCTCCTGAAACATCGTCCGCGACTCCGGCGGCAGCATAGTTTAGGCAAGGAACGAGAAAATGCGCTTTTCCTGAAGGAAAGGTGCATTTTTTCTATATGCGCAGCTGCCGTTCCCCCTGCTATACATGACGCTGACATCCGCCGCGGCTACATAGTAAGAAGATGGATCCAGAAGACGAACTGCGCGCGAAGACCCGACGGTATGCGCGCGTACTCGCCGCGCAGCCCTCGGGCGTAACCGCCGAACCGGTCCTGGTAGAAGCAGACCTCGCGCGGGGCCTGCACGCGTTCTCAATCGTAGGTCTCGCCGACCGCGCGGTCGAAGAGGCGCGCGACCGCATCTCGAGCGCTATCCGCAATACCGGCCTCAAGCCGCCGAAGGCGACGAACCTGCGCATCGTGCTTTCGCTCTCGCCGGCAAGCCTGCGCAAGGAAGGGGCGCACTACGACCTTCCGCTCGCTGTTTCCTATCTTGCAGCGGCCGGGCATCTGCGCATTCCGGATGAGCCTGTCCTGTTTGCCGGGGAACTCGGGCTCGACGGGAGCCTGCGCGCGGTGCGCGGCATCATCCCGCAGATACTGCGAGCGCTGAAGGACGGCGTCGCGCACGCGGTCGTGCCCGAGGGGAATGCCCGAGAAGCATCGCTCGCTCCTGGCATTACCCTGTATCCTGCACGACATCTTTCGCAGGTGCTCAGTCATTTCTCGAGCGGCACACGCATCCCGCCGCTCGTGCGGACACCCGTGCCGCCGATGCCGCCGACCGGACCAGACCTGAGCGCCGTACGCGGTCAGGAAAGCGCGAAGCGGGCGCTCGAGATAGCGGCGGCAGGGAGGCACGCCCTTGTCCTTTACGGACCGCCCGGAACCGGAAAGACCATGCTAGCGCGAGCCCTTCCGGGCTTGCTGCCGCCGCTATCCCCTGAGGAACGGCTCGAGGTTACCGCCATACACTCAGCAGCAGGAACGCTCGCGCCGGGAGAGGTGGCATGCCGGCCGCCGTTCCGAACGCCGCACCATACGGTCTCGCCCACGGCGCTTATCGGCGGCGGGACGCATCCGCGCCCCGGAGAGGTTACCCTCGCGCATCATGGCGTGCTCTTCATGGACGAGTTCCCTGAGTTCGATTCCCGCGCGCTCGAGGCGCTCCGGCAGCCGCTCGAGGACCGACAGGTTACCGTCGTGCGTGCAAAGGGCGTGCAGACATTCCCTGCGGACTGCCTGCTCGTCGCAGCGATGAATCCTGCAGATACCGTGATTGGGGACGATGTCGCGGTGCGGCGTCTCGCGCGGGCACAGGCACGGAAGATCTCCCGGCCTATCGCCGACCGCCTCGACCTCTGGGTAGAGGTCCCTCAGGTGCCGTATGAGACGCTCGCATCCCCGCAAGCTTCCGAAAGCTCGGAAACCGTTCGCGCACGCGTTGCCGCGGCGCGAGAATCCCGCACAAGGCAAGGGTCCGGCTGCCCGCTCAGCGATACGGCTCGCGAGACGCTCCTCGCCGCGGCGCGCTCCTTGAACCTGTCGCCGCGCAGCTATCAGCGAACCGCGCGCGTGGCGCAGACTATCGCCGACCTCGCGCATTCAGGGGAAGTTGGTGCGGCACACGTGCTCGAAGCCCTCCACTATCGCCCGCGCGGGCTTCTCAGTATCGAGTAATGAAAAACGGCGCCATACGGCGCCGCAGTCAAGTCGGGTACGCTCCCTAGTAGCACCTGCTCATGACCGAACACGAGTAGCCGATGGGATTCTTCCCGCCGCGCACTTCGAAGTGCAGGTGATTGCCGGTAGCCTCGCCGGTCTCGCCGACATAGCCGATGACCTCGCCCTTGGCGACGCTCGCGCCGACCGACGCGATGTCCTTGCTCATGTGCGCATAGAGGGTCTGCGTGCCGTTCGCGTGCTTGATAACGACGTAGGAACCGTAGCCGCCGTTCCATGCGCCGTCGTTCTTCGATATGAGGACCGTGCCGGCAGCCGCGGCATGGATAGGGGTGCCGGAAGGAGCGCCTAGGTCGACGCCGTTGTTGCCGTGGATACCCTGGGTCAGGATCGCTCCCGGAACAGGGTTCTGGAAGTAGCCGCTGCCGGAAGCCGCAGCGAGGTCCGAACCGGTCTTCACCGTCTTCGACGCAGGCGCGACGCTCTTGGAAGAGGCCTTCTTGACCGCCTTGGCGGATGCGGACGTGGTAACCTCGCCGTGCGGAATGATGAGCGTGCTGCCGACCACTACCGTCGCGCGGGTATCCAGGCCGTTGAAGGTCGCGATCTCTTCTGCGGACGCGTCATATTTCGCGGCTATGGTGGAAAGCGTCTCGCCCTTCGCCACCTTATGCTGCACGCCCGAGACCGGCAGGATCACGAGGTCCATGCCCGGACGGATGGTGCTGTGCACCGTAAGGTCGTTCGCCCAGAGGATCGTGTTCACGGAAACGCCGAAATGATCCGCGATGCCTGAGATGGAATCGCCTTCCTCGACGGTATATACGGAAATCTCTCCCTCTGATGACGCGGCGGTAGCGACGACCGCCTTCTCGCTCGCCGGCGTGCCGTCAGGACCGACCGTCGCCATGAGCGCGGACCCTTCGGAAAGCTGAAGGCCGCCGTCTCCCTTCGAAGGGTTCGGGTCAGGGTTGATCGCCGCCGCCAAAAGACGGAGCGACGGGTCGTGCAGCACCGGCTGCGCATCGTCTGCAGCTTGCGCAGACGAGAACGGCCAGAAGGCGCGTACCGTAGAAGGGGAGAGGAGCGTCAACGCCCCGAGGAGCGTACCGGCTGCGGCGGTTATGCCGGCTGCGGCGAGCTTCTTGCGATATGTGCTCATTCGACTGCCCGAAGGCGTAGAAGACGAGGTGTGCGGGTACGTAGGAATAGTAGGGAAAGTCTCTTCAGCGGTTCTTCAGAATACAAAAAAGGATTACATACCCTTGTATGTAAGCCTTTTCTTGAGTACGGTCTATTCAGTCAACCTGGAAAGTATAGCGCTGGGAAAAAGGGGGTCAACTCTTGACAGAGGCACCGAATGTGGAGAACAAATGAGGCGGTTTTCCGTCTTTCCGCGGTCGTTTGCTATAGTTGCTTGGTGAATGAGCACGCTCCAGAGTACCTTTCGCGCCTGAACCCTCGACAGAAGGAAGCGGTGCTCGCTACCCATGGCCCGGTCTCGGTATTGGCCGGCGCAGGGTCGGGAAAGACCTCCGTGCTGACGACCCGCATCTATCACCTCATCCGTCTCGGCACGCCGGCAGAGCGCATACTCGCCGTTACCTTCACCAACAAGGCGGCGCGCGAGATGCGCGAGCGCCTTTCCGCCCGCCTTCCGGACAGCCCGCTGCCGTTCGTCGCCACCTTCCACGGACTCGGCCGCGAGCTCTTGCAGACGTACGGTACCGCGCTCGGTATCCCGCGCTATTTCACCATATTCGACCGCGACGACTCCAAGCGCGCCATCCGCGAAGCGCTCAAGGCGCTCGATGTCGACCCGAAAGAGGTGCCGCCGGGCGCCATCCTCGGCCGCATCTCGAAGGCGAAGTCAGAGGGCATGGGCCTGCAGGAGTTCCGCGACAAGCATGGCCGCGACAGCTTCCGCTCGCGCATCGTCGCCGAAGCCTGGATCCGTTACGAGGATACGCTCAAGAAGGAGAAGTCGCTCGACTTCGACGACCTCATCGTGCTGCCGGTGAAGCTGCTGCGCGAGCACGAGGACGTGCGTGCGCGGGTGCAGGAGCGCTTCTCGCACCTGCACGTCGACGAGTTCCAGGATACCAACGAGCTACAGGCCGACCTGGCGCGCCTCATCGCCGGCACCGCGCAGAATATCTTCGTCGTGGGGGACATCGACCAGTCCATATACACGTGGCGTGGCGCGACCATCGACAACCTGCTCCGCTTCGAAGAGACGTATCCTGCGGCCCAGCACATCGTGCTCGAGCATAACTACCGTTCGACCAAGACCATCGTGGACGCGGCGAACATGGTCATCGAGAAGAACCGCAACCGCAAGGAGAAACATGCGGTAACCGAGAACGCGCGAGGGGAGCGCATCACCATCCATCCGGCGCGAACAGCGGAAGAGGAGGCGCGGTGGGTAGCACGGGAGGCGAAGCGCTGCCTGCAGAAAGGCACGCCTGCATCGGAAATCGCCGTCCTGTACCGCACGAACGCGCAGTCGCGCGCCATCGAAGAGGCCTTCCTGCATTCCGGCGTGCCGTACAAGCTCCTGGGGACGAAGTTCTACGACCGCAAAGAGGTGAAGGACGTGCTCGCCTGGGTGCGGCTCGCCCTCGACCCGTCCCGCGAAGCCGACCGCATGCGCGCCGTGCAGGCGCCCAGCCGCGGCATCGGGAAGGTAACGCTCGGAAAGATGCTCGCGGGAATGACCGCCGAATTGCGCGCCGCCGACCGCGCGAAAGTGGATGCGTTCGAGAAGCTGGTAGCCGACCTGGCCGAAGCGGCGAAGACCGCCGCGCCTTCGGCATTCGTGAAGCTCGTCATAGAACGGAGCGGCATGGAGACGTCGCTCCTGAAAGAAGGGGAAGAGGGGCAGGAACGGCTCGAGAACGCGCGCGAGCTCGGCGCGCTCGCCAGCCGCTATGACGCCGTACCGGGCCTGGAAGGACTGAGCGCCTTCCTCGCGGATGCCGCGCTCGCCGGCGACCAGGACGAGATGGACCGGCCAGGCAAAGAAGGGCGCGATGACAGGACGAACGCAGGCGGCGTCACGCTCATGACCGTCCATGCCGCAAAGGGCCTTGAATTCGATGTCGTCTTCGTAACCGGCATGGAGGAAGGCCTGTTCCCGCACGAAGGCATGAATAACGACGAAGACCGGGACGAAGAAGAGGAGCGCCGCCTCTTCTATGTGGCTGTAACGCGCGCGAAGAAGCGGCTCATCCTTACGCTCGCGAGCATTCGCCGCATCTACGGCACCGATTATTTCTCGGAACCGTCGCAGTTCCTGCGCGATATCGACCCGCTCCTCATCGAGTACGACGAGGCGGACGAGTACGGGGCAGAGAACATCATCGAGGCATAGCGGTTCACGAAGCGGCCCGAAATGCGGTACGCTACGAACATGCTATTCGCCAAGAAATCCCTAGGACAGAATTTCCTCATGCATGCGCAGACCGCGGAGCGCATCGCGGAAGCGGCGCAGCTGCCGGAAGGAGCGACGGTGCTCGAAGTCGGCCCGGGCACCGGCATGCTCACCCGCGCGCTCCTTGCGCGGGCAGGGAAGGTGGTCGCCGTCGAAGCGGACGATGCGCTCGCACCCGCGCTCGAAGAGACCTTCGCCGAAGAGATCCAGAACGGACGGCTCGAAGTCATCCATGGCGACATCCGCGCCTTCGATCCTGCAGCCCTTCCACAGCCGTACCACGTCGTCGCCAATATCCCGTACTACATAACCGGCGAGATCATCCGCGCCTTTCTCACCGCGCGCCACAAGCCGGCATCCATGACGCTGCTCGTACAGAAAGAGGTAGCGGAGCGCATCGCCCGCAACAAGGGGAAGGGGAGCCTGCTCTCGCTCTCCGTGGGAGCGTTCGGGCAGCCTGCGTACTGCTTCACCGTGCCGCGCGGGGCGTTCCGTCCCGCGCCGTCCGTGGATTCTGCCGTGCTCTCGATACGCGCCATACGCCAGGACGCGTTCTCGTCCCTTGAAGCGGAAACCCGCTTCTTTTCCATCCTGCGCGCCGGATTCGCGCACAAGCGCAAGCGATTGGCCAAGAATCTTGAGGCGGTAGCGGCAAAGGACGCCATACATTCGGCATTTATCGCGCTCGATCTCTCGCCTGATATACGGCCGGAAGATGTGCCGATAGGGGTGTGGCGCGAGCTCGCGGAACGTCTCTAGCGACACGCCGAAGAAGTACAGAAATAATGCACATACTATAGATATGGTTTCGCGCAGATATGCGCGAGAATGCTA
>CAZYZM010000016.1:0-14529 GCA_964651935.1 uncultured Candidatus Saccharibacteria bacterium | reverse complement strand
CGCAACGGCGTGGTCATCCTCAAGAACGGCGGGTACCGCGGCATCATGATGTGCTCGTCGCTCAACTTCGCCCTCAAGAGCGAGGATGAGCAGCGCGCCATCATCGGCGGCTTCCAGAACTTCCTCAATACGCTCGACTTCCCGGTGCAGATCGTCGTGCATTCGCGCAAGACCGACGTTCGCCCCTACCTGAGCCTCCTGCAGGAACGCATGGACAGGCAGGCGACCGAGCTCATGCGCATCCAGCTGCGCGAGTACATCGCCTTCATCCGCAACTTCATCGAGGGCGCGGACATCATGACGAAGACGTTCTATGTCGTGGTGCCGTATACGACCGTCTCGCTCTCTCAGGCGACGAGCGGCAGCTTGCCGTTTCTCGGGAACCGGAGCGGCGCAGGGCAGGGGAGCGGCCAGGACCGTTCCTTCGAAGAGACGCGCATACAGCTCGAGCAGCGCATGGCCCTGGTCGCGGGCGGGCTTGCCGCTTCGGGCCTGCGCGCCGTCCCGCTCGGCACGGAGGAGATCATCGAGCTCCTCTACCGCTCCTTCAACCTCGGCGATATGGACACGCCGATACCGTATACTCAGCAATAGCTATGGCACTGCTTGATTTTCTCAACCGGAATAATAAGGATGACGGGCCGAAGGTAGCTCCGGTGCTGCCGAAGGATATCTATGCGGCAGGGAAGCTGGAGCTCGCCGACACCATCGCGCCGGCTGCGCTCAAGGTCGGCTCGAAAGAGATCGAGCTCGGCGAGAAGATATCCCGCTCCTTCTATACCATCTCGTACCCGCGCTTCCTCTCTGACAGCTGGTTCACGCCCATCATCAACCTCGACAAGGTCTTCGACGTTTCCATATTCATCCATCCGGTCGATACGGCCGAGGCGCTCAAGAACTTCCAGCGCAAGGTGGCGGAGGTGCAGAGCCAGATAGCGGACCGCGAGAACAAGGGCCTGGTGCGCGACCCGCAGCTCGACACCGCGTACCAGGACCTCGAGACCCTGCGCGACAACCTGCAGCAGGCACAGGAACGGCTCTTCGATGTGGGCCTGTACCTAACCCTCTTCGCGAGCTCGAAGGAGGAGCTGAACAAGATAGAGGGCGACGTGCGCGGCATCCTCGATTCGAAGCTGGTATACACGAAGCCGGCCCTCTTCGAGCAGGAGCAGGGCTTCCGCTCGACGCTTCCGGTCGCTATGGACGAGCTCAACGTGCACAACAAGCTCAATTCGGCACCGCTCTCGAGCATCTTCCCGTTCGTCTCTTTCGACCTTTCGAGCGACCGCGGCATTCTCTATGGCATAAACCGGCATAACGCCTCGCTCATCCTCTTCGACCGCTTCTCGCTCGAGAACTACAACTCCGTCACCTTCGCGAAGTCCGGTTCCGGCAAGTCATACGCGGTGAAGCTCGAGATCCTGCGTTCTCTCATGTTCGATACGGATGTTATCGTCATCGACCCGGAGCGCGAATATGAGTACCTGGCGCAGGCCACAGGCGGGCGTCTCTTCAATATCTCGCTCTCGAGCGAGCACCACATCAACCCGTTCGACCTACCGACCGTGAAGGAGGACGAGGAGCCTGCCGATATCCTGCGCAGCAACATCATCAACCTGGTCGGCCTCTTCCGCATCATGCTCGGCGGCCTCACGCCGGAAGAGGACGCTATCATCGACCGCGCCATCACCGAAACCTACGCGCTCAAAGACATCACCGGCGATACGAACTTCAACGGCATGGAGCCGCCGCTCCTTTCCGACTTCGAGAACGTGCTTTCGGGCATGGAAGGCTCGCAGTCGCTGGTAACCCGCCTCACGAAGTACACGCGCGGCACCTGGGCCGGCTTCATGAACCGCCCGACGAACGTGGATATCAACAAGCAGTTCATCGTCTTCTCGGTGCGCGACATGGAAGACGAGCTCAAGCCGGTGGCCATGTATATCGTCACGCACTTCATCTGGAACGCGGTGCGCCAGGAGCTCAAGAAGCGCCTGCTCATCATCGACGAGGCGTGGTGGATGATGAAGTCTGAGGATACGGCGTCGTTCCTCTTCGGCCTTGCCAAGCGCGGCCGCAAATACTACCTGGGCCTGGCGACCATCACCCAGGACGTCGAAGACTTCCTCCACAGCCCGTACGGCCGGCCGATCCTCACGAACTCGTCCATGCAGCTCCTTCTGAAGCAGTCGCCGACGACCATCGATATCCTCAAGGACACCTTCAACCTTACGGAAGAGGAGAAGTTCCTCCTGCTCGAGAGCGGGGTGGGAGAAGGCCTCTTCTTCGCCGGCCTCAAGCATGTGGCCATCAAGATCGTCGCTTCCTATACCGAAGACCAGATAATCACCTCCGACCCGTCGCAGCTGCTCGCTATCAAGCGCGAGAAGCAGCGCCAGGAGATGGAGAAGGACGGCTAGAGCCTCCATACCATGGACCAGACCGCGCACGTGCCGCATAAGATATCGAACGTAGAGGCGGGCTTCATGATCGCTGTCGCGCTCATCCTCGACGGCATCCAGTTCCTGTTCACGCTATTCGTCATCACGTCGTTCTTTTCGATACTCGTTACCGTTCTCGCCATCTGCATATTCGGCGTCTGGTTCGCCATACATCGTGTCAATTACTTCAGCGGCAGGAAGACCGGCGCGAAGATTCTTTCGGTATTCGGCTCCATGTTCGTCGAGCTCGTGCCGCTCATCGACGGCCTTCCGGCCATAACCGCTGGCGTCATCGGCATCATCGTAAGCACGCGGCTCGAGGAACGGAGCGCGCGGAAGGCAGCGGGGAAGGGTTCTGGCGGAGGGCGGGGCGGACGCGTCCGCTTCAGCGCGCAAAAGCTGCCGGAATAACGGGCGTAATACCCATATAGTGCGCCAGACGAGCCTGATTCTGCGCCAGGAGCGGTATACTAGACGCATGATGCGCCGCGCGCTCTCGCTCACATTCATTCTCGGTGCAGGCCTCATGGCGAGCCTCGGCGCAGGGTACGTCGCCCATGCGCAGCTCGGCTCTTCCGACCCGCTCACGCTCACCATAGACCCTGCATATCCGCGGCCGTATCAGATAATCACCGTTACGCCTGAAAGCTCGCTCATCGACCTTTCTGCCAGCTCGGTTACCTTCACCGTCAACGGCACGGTCGTGCAGGAAGGAACCGGCGGAGAAAGCGCGAGCGTGGCCGTGGGCGGCCCGGGAACGGTTACCACGGTCAAGATAACCGCGGTGCAGGACGGCCAGACCTACACGCAGACCGCCACCATACGCCCCGCGGATGTCGCGCTCATCGTCGAGCCGACCTCTACCACGCACCCGTTCTATGAAGGCGCGTCGCTCATCGGCAGCGAAGGCCGTCTGCGCATCATCGCCGTGCCTGACCTGCGAACCTCGAGCGGCGCGCAGATCTCCCCCTCAAACCTGGTCTATACCTGGAAGAACGGCAACCAGGTGCTTCAGAGCTCGTCAGGGATAGGGAAGTCCGTACTCACCGCCACTGCGCCCGTCCGGTACCGCGATACGGTCATCACGGTAACGGTCTCGAGCCAGGACAGCAGCGTGGTCGGCCAGGCGCAGGTAGCTATCTCTCCGCGCGACCCGCTCATCCGCATCTATGAGAACGACCCGCTGCTCGGCCCGCGCTTCGAGACGGCGCTTCCTGATTCGATAACCCTCACGGAAAGCGAGGCGACGTACCGCGCCGTTCCGTATTACTTCACCAGCCTTCCGTCGCTCACCTGGAACGTGAACGGCACGCCGAGCCAGACGGGGGAGGATATAACCGTGCGTCCTTCCGGAAACGGGAAGGGTACGGCGGTGCTGGGCGCTTCGGCCTCGACCGGCGCATTGGGACAGTCGGCGCAGGCGCAGCTTTCCGTCACCTTCGGGAAGGCGGCATCAGGCATATTCGGCTTCTAGCATATGATTTCTCGAACCTTTACCCGCAAAAGCATGAGAACAGCCGCAAGTATTGCGGTGTTCAGTGCCTTCATGCTCGTTCTTTCCTTCGGCGTACCGCTATCTGCGCTCGCGCAGGATGCGACCGGCACCGATGCGAGCAGCACGAGCCAGGGGTTCGTATCTCTCACGCAGCTCCCGCAGATTTCTCAGGCGGCAGATACGAATTCTCTCCCGCTGTTCCTGAACAGCCTCTATAAGATATGCATCGGGGTGGGGGCGGTGCTCGCCGTGCTCATGATCATGTACGCCGGCTTCCTCTTCATGACCAGCCGCGGGAGCGTCGCGAGCAACGAGAAGGCGAAATCCTACATCCAGAACGCGGTGCTCGGCCTTATCCTCCTGCTTTCGCCGACCATCGTCTTCAGTATCATCAACCCGGACATCCTGAAGCTTGATTTGAATTTCGATAGCCTACGGCTCAATGACGATGATCTGGTGGAGGTCAATCCGAATACGACAGCTGAATCAGCCCGTATTTGCACTACTATAAGCGGAGAAGGAAAAACAAAAATTGCTGAGATAAAGCCTGGACAAGACGCCGCGAGCGCTTGCTCCGCGCTTGGCAAAGGGTGGGCACACTATCCGGAGTGCGGCTCTGTCGAAGAAGGACACGCGTATTGTGGGTATGACCCAAAGAACGACCAGAATAACCCCGAACCTCCGAGTCCTGAGAGCGAATCAGGAAAGTACACATATGATTGGTATCTCAGACAAAAGGACTTTAGCGATAAGGATGGTGGATACTGCTTAATGAGCCATACAAGCCATTTTGAAACACAGCAAGCATGTACAAGTGCATTGAGCTCAGCAAAGACGTCAGCTGACGACCTCTTCGCTGCGTCCGACAATTGTAACGGCAGCACTGGCCAGATAACGCCGAAGAACGTATACGATCAGATTAGTGGCTTACACGTATGTCAGGAATAGTATGAAACGTCTCTTCATTATCATCGCGGGAGTCATCGTCGCCATCGGCCTCCTGATAGGCGCGTACTTCCTCTTCTTCGCGCCGGATTCTGCGACCCTTACGGTAGGGAATCCGTTCGCCGATACCGGAAGCGGGAATATCTCGCCGAATTCTGACCTTCCTACGGACGGGTCGCTCCCGAATGCCGGCACGACGCTCGGCGAGCGCTTCGTGAAGATAACGGACGGGCCGGTCGCGCGCGGCGAAGCGGTGTTCGGCGTTACGATACAGGATGAGACCGCGCTCGCCGATGAGACGCCGGCCGTATCGCTCTCTGCATCCTCGACGGCAAGCAGCACGGCTGAAGTACCGCCTGCCGCCACGAAGCCTGACATAGAGGTGCGCTTCATCGATCGGGCGAGCGGCAACGTATATTCATATCTGGCGCACAGCCGTACGCTCACCCGCATCTCGAACAAGACCCTTCCGGGCATACAGACCGCTTCGTGGACGCCGGACGGCGCGCGGGCATACGTGCAGTTCCTGACCGCGAACGGCAGCGGGGAACAGGTGAGCACCTATGCGCTCACCGCCGACGGAGGAGACGGCACGCTTCTCGAGAGCGATCTTGCAGAAGCGGAAGTCGCCTCCACGACCCTCTTTACGCTCCTTTCAGGAACCACGGGCTCCGTGGGAACCATAGCGGCGGCCGACGGTTCGGATTCCCGCACGCTTTTCTCATCGCTCCTTTCCTCGCTCGCCGTGCATCCCACGACAGGGAACCTGTATGCCACGAACAAGCCGTCATCGCAGCTCGACGGGTACGCATTCTCCATAAGCCGCTCGACGGGCGGCTTCAGCCGCATCCTCGGGCCGTTCCGCGGGCTTTCGGTGCTTCCGAGCCTTGATGGAAGCTCGCTCATCTACAGTTATACCGACGGCGGCGCGTACCGCCTCCGCGTACTGGACACCGGTACGCGCACGAGCACGGCGCTTCCGCTCGCCACCCTTACGGAGAAGTGCGTGTGGGCGCACGACGGCCTCTCGGTATACTGCGCCGTCCCGACGAACCTTCAAGGAAATCTGCCAGACGACTGGTACCAGGGCGCCATCACCTTCGCTGACCGTATCTGGAAGATAGACCTCACGGAACGGGTCGCGACGCTCGTGCTCGACCCGTCGCAGGTAGGAAAGGTGAGCGTCGACGCGGTAGGTCTCGCGCTCGACCCGTCAGAAGACGTGCTCGTCTTCATGGACAAGCATTCAGGCGCGCTGTACGCGTACGACCTCTAAGCCCTGTTAGGAATCGGATTTCTTCGGCTCCAGATAGCGGAGCGCGTAGCGGATATAGAACTCTTGGAGGATGCCGACGACGCTGCTCGTGATGAAATAGAGCGCGAGCGCGCCTGCGGTATACGCGACGACGCCGATGATGAGCGGGAGGATGAAGCGCGACTGGAGCGCGAGCGCGCGGGCGAAGTCTTCCGCGCCGGTCGACGCCTTTCCTTCGCTCTTTTCCGGTACCGGGATGGTGAATCGAGCCTGAAGGTACTGGACGGCTGCCGCGATGATCGCGAGCACCAGCACATGGCCGGTGGTGGGGAAGATGCCGAGGAAGAGCGGCGAGATGGTCGTCGGGAAGGATACGAACTGATAGATGAGGTCTGCATTCGGCGCAAGAAGGTGCTCGTGGCGGAACACGAGATAGAGGGCGATGATGATTGGGAGCTGTATGAGGGTCCCCAGCAGGCTCGAGAACGGCCGTATATTGTTGTTCTTATAGAAGGCGAAGGTCTCTTTCGCCTGCTTTTCCTTATCATCCTTGTACTTTTCCTTTATCTCCTTGAGCTGCGGCTCGAGGAACTTCATGCGGCGCTGGGTCTTCATCGCGCTCACGGAGAGCGGCGTGAGGATGAGCTTTACCACGAGCGTTACGAGGATGACGGCGATACCGACATCGCCGTTCGGGACCACATCTACGAAAAAGATGAGGAGGTTATAGATCGGTACGTAGAGGAAGGTGTGGAAGAGGGAAGAGATCATGCCTGAAAACTATCGTGATGCGCCCAGTATACCCGTAAGAGCTTCAGAAAGCTCGTGTTCCATATCTGCAAAGCTGAGTTCGGCCGCGCCCGTGCGGGCAGAGATGATGATGACCTGGTCCTTCGCGCTCCACGGGCGCAGCAGCGCGCGCAGACGGCGCTTCATCCGGTGCCGCGCGACGGCGCTCGCCACCGCCTTCTTAGGGACGATAGCGGCGGAACCCCCGCCGGAAAGGACAGGTCCGTAGGAGATGGAGAAATGAGGCGTGGACGCGCGCTTGAGGCCGGAATAGTGAGAAAACCCCTCTCGCGTAAGACGAAGGGATCTCGGAAGCATAGTAAATAGGCCGTTTTATCGGACCTTCTTGGATACCGTGAGGGTCGCGCGGCCTTTGCGGCGGCGGGCGAGGAGGACGCGGCGGCCGCTCGGGGTCGCGGTGCGGGCGAGGAATCCGTGCGTGCGTGCGCGCTTGCGCTTCTTCGGCTGGTAGGTTCGCTTAGGCATAGTTGTCCACAGGATAGTACCAGGTTGACGCGAGGAGTGCAACAAATACGGAACCCTTTCCCCCTCACGACGGGATGCGTATACTGGTACTACGTCAGGCTTTTCATTTCATACTATGAGCACCGCAGTCCAGACCATCAATCGTTCCGATCCGCATGAGCTTTGGGAATACGTGCTTTCTCAGGTGGAACTTTCTATCTCTCCCGCTAATTTCAATACCTGGTTCGGAAAGAGCTCGATAACGCGGATAGAGGACGGCATCATCTATATCGGCGTGCCGAGCCTTTTCTTCAAGGACTGGTACCAGAAGAAGTTCAATACGCTCTTGCTCAAGATCCTGCGCGACGTCTCTTATGAATACCGCAATATCGAATATCAGATCGTGAAGGATATGGCGCGCAAGCCGCGCGAACAGAAGCGGGCTGCGGCCCCGGCTCCTGAGCTCCCGCTCAATGATTTCTATGTGAACAAGACTGATAACCTGAATCCGCGGTATACGTTCGATTCTTTCGTCGTCGGAGCGTTCAACCAGATCGCGTACACCGCTGCCCGGGCATCGCTCGAGCAGCCAGGAATAACCTACAATCCGCTATTCATCTACGGCGATACGGGCCGCGGAAAGACCCACCTTATCCAGGCGATAGGGAACGAGTACAAGAAGAAGTACCCGAACCGAAAGGTCTTCTATCTGACCTCAGAGAAATTCGGTACAGATTATACCGATTCCCTCCAGACGGGGACCGCGAACCGTTTCAAGGAAAAATACCGCCAGTACGACCTTCTCATCATGGACGACATCCAGTTCCTTTCGAAGAAGGAGAAGATGCAGGAGGAACTGTTCCACCTTTTCAATTCTCTGTACGACAATAACAAGCAGATTATCTTCTCCTCTGACCGCTCGCCGGTAGCTATCCCTGATATCGCCGACCGCCTGCGCGGGCGCTTCTCAAGCGGCATGACGGTAGATATCAGCGAGCCGGACGCTGAATCGCGCATCGCCATCGTCCATAAGAAGCTCGCAGGGAACGGGGTCATGGTCGAGAACGCGGTCGCCGAGTACGTCGCCTCCTCGGTTCCTGGCTCTATCCGCGAGCTGGAAGGATATATCAACAACATCGTATGCCAGACGCAGATAAAAGGCTCTCCTCCTGATCTGGCAGAAGTGAAGCAGTCCCTCCGCTCCTTCACGCGGCCGTCGAAGAATTTCTCCGTCAAGAACGTCGTAACGAAGGTCGCCGAGTTCTACGGCATCGAGGAAGACAGTATCTATGAGAAGACCCGCAGGAGGGAGGTGGTGCGTCCGCGGCAGGTAATCATGTATATCCTGCGCGAGGATTTCAATGTCTCATACCCGCACATCGGGAACCGTATGGGAGGGCGCGACCACACCACGGTTATCCATTCCTGCGAGAAGATAAAGCGCGAGATAGCCGACGATGCGGAGCTGGCTAAGGAGATTCAGGATATACGCACACTCCTCACCTAAGCGCACGAGGGAAAACTCTGGGGATATCGTGGGGGAAACTGGGGATTAACGGTCGGATATATGAATGGGAATCGTGGGGAAAACTATACGGTTTTCCCCACGTCTTTATATACCCCTTATTTTCCCCACAGCTTCTCTTCAGGTTCTCATCAGGATATTCGTAGATATGACTTCGTATTCGTAGCGTATATACTAGTGATATCGCTCTTTCCCCAGTACCAACACCCCTAATAATAATGAGTATGATCATAATTTTAGAAAAGAAAGAATTCAGCGAAGCGGTGAACCGCGTGTCGCGCTTCGCGGAGCGACGTTCGGCGACGCTTCCAGTGCTCGCGGGCATCGCGCTCGTCGCGGGGGACGACGGGGTGAAGCTGCGCGCGACGAACCTTGAGACCGGAATAGATTTCAAGGTCTCAGGAACCATCCAAGAGCCTGGGGTGGTCGCCCTGCCTGCAGCAACGCTGCGGGAGATAACGAACTCGTTCACCGGTACGGGAACGGTTACGCTCGAGCATACCGGCGATACGGTCGTCCTGCGCTCTCCTAACGGTAAGAGCACGCTCAAGACCCTCCCGTACGAGGATTTCCCTACATTGCCGTTTCCGGACGCTCCTACGGCCAAATTCTCGCTTCCAGGCACCTTCCTGAAGTCGCTCATACTCACCGTCGCGAGCTTCGCGTCGCCTTCCACGGTCCGTCCTGAACTCGGCAGCGTCCTTCTTTCCGCGGAAGGCGGTTTCGTGAAGGCGGTAGCGACCGATTCGTTCCGTCTGGCAGAGAAGCGGGTATCTGTTTCCGGTACGGTTCCGCCGTTCTCCATCCTTATTCCCGCGAAGAATGCCACCGATATCATGCAGACTCTTCCGGATGACGACATCGAGGTACTGGTAGATGAGCACCAATGCGCGTTCTCGTGGAAGGACGGTATTGTTACGACCAGGCTCGTAACCATCAATTACCCTGATTACGCGCAGATAATCCCTAAGAGCTTCAGCGCAGAAGCGACCCTCCTCCGCAAGGATTTCGAAGCGGCCTTGAAGCGCACGTCGGTATTTTCCGACTCGTTCCAGAAGATACGGCTTAATTTCCACGCAAAGGAAAACAAGATTGAGTTTTCCGCACGCAACAGCGATATCGGCGAGACGAACGAGACCGTGCCGGCGTCGCTCCAAGGCGAGTCTGTCGAACTCTCTTTCAACCACCGGTACCTTCAGGCGCCGCTGTCGATGATCACCGCAGAGCAGATGAGCCTTTCTTCCGCCGGCATCGGCCGGCCGCTCATCATCCGAGGAGTAGGGGACGCCACCTTCCTCTACCTCGTGATGCCGATGAACCAGTAAGCCCAGCAAGCATGGAAATCAGCCTCAAGGATCTCATCGCGCGGCTGCCCATTCCCGGTCTCAAGGAATCAGCCGATAGGCATCTCATCGCAGAGACCCTTACGAAAAACCTCGGCATCCCTGTGGAGCCGAAGCAGATAACGTTCAAGGACAGTATCGTGACGGTCGCCGTAGCGCCGGTGGTCAGGTCGGCCCTTCAGGTACGCCAGAAGGAGCTGCTTGAATCGCTCGAGAAGCAGGGAATCCCTGCACAGATGGTGAGATAGCTTCTAGAAATCCCTTCCGTTCACCTTCTGTACGGTAAGTTCTTCAGGATCGACGCCTTCGAGGCAGCGCGCGTTTATCGCGATCGTATCGTTTCCTTCCGCATCCTTGCCGCGCGCGAACGATTCGACACCGCAGGTCGCGCAGAAAAGGTGCGCGATACGCCCGGTATTGAAACGGTACTCGGTAAGATTCTCCTCGCCTGAAAGAAGGCAGAAGCTGCCTGCAGGCACGAAAGAGAGCAGGAATCCCTTCATCTGACAGTGCGAACAATTGCACGAGAGCACGTCCTTTTCCAGGTCGATTTCAACCTCGTACGATACCGCGCCGCAATGGCATCCTCCTGCATGTTTCATACCGGCATAGTACCTTACTCGTCCTCATCCCGCCCCCTATCGCGGTCGTCATCATTGTTTCCACGGTCAGAATCTTCATCCTGACCGTCGATGCCTGAGGTCGTGGTCGCGGTGCTGGTCGCGTTCGTAGAAGAGCCGGTGATGCCGTACATGAAGTTGTTGATGGGGTACTCCCAGTAGGGGAACTGGCCGTCGCTCATAGAATTACCCCCGCTGCGCGGATTATCCTTGTCGACCCAGTAGAGGATGTCATGGAAGGCGACGCCGTCGCTGTAGAGGCCGCGGAGCGCCCCCGGCACGTCGTCAGGAATGGGCGGCGGCGCGGTGAAGAACTCCTGCGGGAACTTGCCGAGCGCGTACTGCATCACGTCGTGCCACATCGGGGCGACGATATAGCCGGCGATCTCCTTCACCATCGGCGAGTTATCGTTGTTGCCGGCCCACACGCCGATAGCGATGGTAGGGGTATAGCCGACCGTCCAGGCGTCGCGCGATTCGTTGGTCGTACCCGTCTTCGCCGCGACGTCATAGCCCGGGAAGTGGAAGGGATTGTCAGGCGGGTACTCAGGGAAGCGCGCCTCGTTGTTCGAGAGCATATACGACATCTCGCGGGCGACATCGGTATCGACCACCTGGCGCGGCTCAGGCTTGTATTCTTCGGCCGTGCGGCCGCGCGCGTCCGTAACCTTGAGGATGCCGGTCGGCGGGTTGAGCGAGCCGTCGTTGGCGAAGGCGCCGTATGCGCTCGTGAGGTCGAGCAGGCGCACCTCGGCGGCGCCGAGCGCCAGCGACAGGCCGTAATCGGAAGGCTGGCCCAGCGTGGTAAGGCCCATATTCTTCGCGAGCGTGAGCACGTTCGGGATGCCGGCGAGATAGAGCGTCTTCACTGCCGGGATGTTTATAGACTGCGCCAGCGCGGTCGTGAAGGTCATCGGGCCGCGGAACTTGTCGTCGTAGTTCTTCGGCGCATAGCAGGGCGGCTCGTCGTTGAAGTTGTCGCTCGGCGCGCAGGCGGTCGAGAACTGCGTCGGCAGGTCGAAGATAGCCGTATCGGTGGTATAGCCCTTCTCAAGCGCGGTCGCATAGACGAAGGGCTTGAACGAGGAGCCCGGCTGGCGCAGCGCGAGCGTGGCGTTGTAGTTGCCGTCGATGGAGGTGTCGAAGTAGTCGCGCGAGCCGACCATGGCGAGGATCTGCCCCGTCTTCGGGTCTACCGCGACCAATGCCGCGTTGCTCGCGTTGAAATTCTTCTCGTTCTTGAGCGCGTACTCGTTCACGATCCTATCGGCTTCCTTCTGCAGGTCGACGTCGATGGTGGATATGACCGTGAGACCCTGCGTCGCGACATCAGGGCCGTAGGTCTCCTCGAGCTGCTGCTCGAGATAGAAGACGAAATGCGGCGCGATGATGGAGTTGGTCTGCTGACGGCTGAACTCCACGTCTTCCGCCTTCGCCGCGTCGTGCTCTTCCTGCGTTATGTAGCCGTTCTCGAGCATGCGGTCGAGCACGATATTCTTGCGCACGTCGAGCGCGTCGCGGTTATTGCCGTACGGGGAATAGTAGGTAGGAAGCTGCGGGATGGCGGCGAGGTACGCAGCTTCGGCGATATCGAGGTCGCCCGCATCCTTGCCGAAGAATGCGCGGCTGGCCGCCTCGGCGCCGTAGAGCGTCCCGCCGTACGGGGTTACGTTGAAATAGAACTCGAGTATCTGGTCCTTGGTGTAGCGCTGCTCGAAGCGGATAGCCAGGATCCACTCCTGGATCTTGCGGATGATGCTTTTCTTGCCGGTGAGGATGGTATTCTTCACCACCTGCTGGGTGATGGTGGAACCGCCCTGCGCATAGGACATGCGCACGATGTCGGTAAGGACTGAGCGTATGATGCCCGAGATGCTGATGCCCCCGTGCTCGTAGAAATGCTGGTCCTCGATGGAGATGGTCGCGTGCTGGAGGTTCGGAGAGATCTCGGAGAGCGGCACGATCTGCCGCTTCATGTTGTGGTTGAGGTCGTACAGGATGGTGGTGCCGGTGCGGTCGTAGATCTTCGTCGAGTCCGCGACCTTGCGGGAATCGAAGGAATTGAGCGTAGGGATAGGCGTGAAGGCGACCCAGAGCACGCTCACGCCCACGACGAGGAACATGAGCCCGGCAAGCACGTACGCGCCGCGCATGAAGATGCTCTCGGTGTGTATGAGCCGGTGCAGGAGCGATTCATCGGAACGTTTCGTCTTCTTGGTACGCGCCATATCGTCGTTTCGTATACCTAGGTAGGATAGCACGCGCGGCCCCGTTTTACGGGGCCGCGCGTTACACGAACTGCTTCTTCAAAGAACTAGAACCTAAAGCTCGGAGTCTTCCTCCTCTTCATCCACATGAAGGCCGAACTGGTCGAGCTGCTCATCCTCGTCATCGTCGTCCGCGCCGTCGTCATCATCCTCGTCATCGAGGAGCTCGTCGTCCTCTCCTGATTCTTCGGTCTCGTCCTCGTCCAATTCGTTTTCAAAGTCGTCACGCATGTCATCCATACGATGCTCAATTACTGTTTGTAATTCCCAGGCTAGCAGGGAAGCTCCTCTATTTGAGCAGACCTATGATTCTTTGCAAGCGGCGCCGGAGGCGGGTGTGGATTACGTCCCGCTATCCCCGGCTGCGGTCGGCAAGGCCGGCTATGCCGACCGCTATCGCATCCAATTCGTCGTCCAATCGCTTTCGCGGAAGGAGCGTCACGAGATGAGGGATCATCCGCGCGATAGCGCTCTTGTCCGCGGCCCCGTGCCCGGTAACCGCAAGCTTTACCTGCGCCGGGCTGTATTCGGAAACAGGGATGCGGTGCGCGCCCGCGGCGGCGAGTATCGCGCCGCGGGCTTCGGCGACGGCAAGCGCCGTCTTCTTGTTCGTGCTGAAAAAGAGCGTCTCTAATGATAGTTTCTCCGGCATGTGCTGAAGAATAGCTGAAGAGACTGCTTCATGAACGGCGGCGAGGCGCGCCGCAGGCGCGCCCTTTTCCGGCGTAACGCAATCGCTCCATACTACCGTCGGCCTGCTCGGGTCTCCTTCGAGCACCGCGAGTCCGAGACGGTCGAACCCAGGATCGATGCCGAGTACCCGCATACGCTATTCGTCGCTCTCTCCGTCCTCCTCGCCTTCCTGCGACGACGCGAACCCTTTCGCGTTCGTCCAGATGTCCTGGACATCCTCGTGCTCGTCGAGCGCTTCCAGGATCTGCGCGAGCTTCTCCTCGTCGCTTCCAGAAACCGCCATGAGCGGCTCGTTGGGCGTAAGGGAGCCGTCGGCATTCTTCGCGAAGGCCCACGCGGCGCTTCCCGGCGTGCCCAGATCGAACCCGCTCTTCGTGATGAGATGCTTCACCTCCTGCGTCGTGCGGTTCTTGTTGTCGGTAAGTGCCGAGACGATGACGGCGACGCCGGCCGGGCCGTAGAACTCATAACTCACCTGTTCGAGGTCGCCCGCATCCTTGCTCGTGCCCTTCGCCACCGCGCGGTCGATGCTGTCCTTGGGCATATTGATAGCCTTCGCGCGGCTGATCGCCGTGGCCAGGGCAGGGGAGTTCACGTCGCCGCCCGCCTTCTTGGATTCTATGGATATGAGGCGGGAGAACTTCGCGAATTCGCGCGCCTTCGCCGCATCCGTCGCCCCTTTCTGCCGCTT
>CAZYZM010000015.1:0-14676 GCA_964651935.1 uncultured Candidatus Saccharibacteria bacterium | reverse complement strand
CAGAGCACCTCATCGCGCGCTTTCCTGACCACTTCCCGCGCATCATCGGCGCGCATGTCGCCACCGATGCCGAGCGCGCCGAGATCCTCGACGCGGCGCTTTTGAAGGTGCCGGTGCAGCACCTGCGCCCGTTCGGCGACCCGCTCTACTATCATCCCTCCGTCGCGCGCGCCATCTCCACGATGAAGCGCGAGAACGTGACGCCGGACAAGCTCGAGGAACGCGTACGCGCGGCGCGCGATGCCTTCGACGCGCAGGAGGGCAAGGTCCACGAGAAAGGGAAGTATGCGGGAAAGATGAAGGGCGAGTACGCGACGCTTCAGAAGCGCATCGAGAAGACGGAAGACCTGCTGCTGGTATACCGCGCATACGAGGAGGCGCTTACGGCCGCACGCAGGTACGACTTCGAGGACCTCATCCTCGAGGTCGTGCGCGCGCTCGAGAACGACGAGACGTTCCGCCTGCAGGCGCAGGAGCAGCTGCTGTACGTTCTCGCCGACGAGCACCAGGACGCTAACCAGGCCCAGAACGCGCTCCTGGAGCTCGTCTCGGGCTTTCAGGAGCGGCCGAACCTCTTCATCGTGGGCGACGAGAAGCAGGCCATCTACCGCTTCCAGGGCGCCGATCTGGACAACGTGCACTACTTCCGGTCGAAGTTCCCAGAAACGACCGTGCTCACCCTGGTCGAGAACTACCGCTCCACGCAGCGCATCCTCGATACGGCGCTCTCGCTCGTAAGCGCGTCGCCCGACGAGCGGCTGTCGCGCGTGCCGCTCCTGGCGCGTTCGGAGGCGCCGGAGAAACCGCTCGCGCGCATACCCTGCGACACGGAGGCGCAGGAGCTGGCGACGCTCGCGCAGAATATCGAAGCCGACCTGGAACAGGGCACGCCGGCGAGCGGCATCGCCGTGCTCGTGCGCCGCAACCGCGACGTCGCGGAGGTCGCCCGCGCGCTCACGCGCGCGGGCATCCCCGTGAGCGGCTCGAGCGAGGAGGACGCGCTTCGGAACCGCTTCGTGCTCGCGCTGCTCCGGCTCCTGCGTGCGGCGGCCGACCCGCGCGACGAGCTCCTGGCCGGCGTCCTCACGCTTCCCGGCTTCCCGCTCAGCCCTGCGGACGCCGCGCGCGTCGCGCAGCATGCGCGTCGCGAGAAGCGGACGATCCTTTCGCTGCTCGCGGACGACGCGGCGCTCGGCTCGGCGCGCATCGCCGCGCCTGACGATGCCCGCGCGCTCGGCTCGGCGCTCAGCGAGCTTTCGCGCCTGGCTTCCTATGAACGGCCGGCAACGGTCGCCGAGCGCGCGCTGCAGCTTTCCGGCCTCCTGCCGCGCGTGCTCGCCGCCGACGACCGCGCCGAGTCACTGGCTGCCGTGCGCGGGCTGCTGGGCGCCCTGGAAGACCTCTCGCGGCGCGAGCACGGCGCGCTCCTGCCGCGCGCGCTCGAGCTCCTCGACCTCTACGCCGCGCGCGGCATCGCGCTTCCCGGCCGCGGCGGCGAGGACGGCACGCGCGTGAAGGTCATGACCGTGCACCGTTCCAAGGGGCGCGAGTTCGCCTGCGTATACCTCCCGCGCATGACCTCGCGCGCCTGGTCGACCCGCGCGCGCGCCGAGCATTTCCATCTTCCCGACATCCTTTCCGGTAGCAGCGAGCTCGAGGACGAGCGCCGCCTGCTGTATGTCGCCATCACGCGCGCGAAGCGCCGCGCGACCCTCTCGTATGCCCGCGAATCGCTGGACGGCCGCGCGCAGGAGCCTTCCGAGCTGCTGGACGACCTTGACCCTGCGCTCATCGAGGACGAGGCACCGGCTGCGCTGGACGAGGAACACGCTCTCGCGCCCGCACACGCGCAGGCCGACGGGCAGCCCGGCATGCAGCCCTCCGACGACGACCGCGCGACCCTGCGCGCGACCTTCTTCGCTCAGGGCCTTTCCCCTACGGCGCTCAACAATTATCTCGAATGCCCCTGGAAGTACTTTTACGTGAACCTACTGCGTATACCGGAAGCGGAGAACCGCTTCATGCTCTTTGGCACGGCCGTGCATGCCGCGCTCAAGCGGTACGCCGACGATCGCGCGCGCGGAGATGAACCGGATGCAGACGCGCTCCTGAACGCCTTCGGCTACGCGCTCGACCGCGCGCCGCTCTCGGCGCAGGAACTGGAGGAGATGCGCGAGAAGGGGCGCAGGGCGCTCTCGGCATGGTGGGAGGAGCGCCGCGGCTCATGGCCCGAAGGCGCGCGCGGGGAAGTGCCGGTGCAGGCAGAGCTTCCGCTCGACGGGGCAGGTGCCGGCGGCGACCCTGCGCAGGAAGCGCTCCTGCTGCGCGGAACGCTCGACCGCGTCGACGACATGCCCGGCGGCGTGCGCGTTACGGACTACAAGACCGGCAGGCCCAAGAGCCGCAACGAGCTCATGGGCGCGACCAAGGGCGCCGACGGCAACTACTACCGCCAGCTGACGTTCTATAAGCTGCTGCTCGCGCGGGCAGATGAGCCGCGCGCCATGCAGGAGGGCGTCATCGAGTTCATCGAGCCGGACGAGAAGGGAAGGATACGCACGGAAGCGTTCCCCATCACCGACGAAGAGGTAGCCGGCCTCGAAGTGCTCATCCGCAGCACGGCCGGAGCGGTGCTCGCGCTCTCGTTCTGGAACGACCCGTGCGACGAGGAGGAATGCCCGTGGTGCGCGCTGCGTTTCGGCATCGTCTGAGCCGAAAGAGAAATCTCGGATAGGCCAGAAAATCTTGCCTATCCGAGATTATGTGGTGAAATACGGCTCAGCTGCGGCTTATTCTGTCTCGGCAGGATCCGCCGCCTGCGCTTTCTGTACGGCCGCATCGAGCATCTTCTTGAGCGCGTCGTACGGCACGGCCCCGTCTATGGTAACGGGCTGCTGGCCCTTCACGAGGAGGACGGTGAACGGGCTTCCGCCCGCGCCGACGGCGATGCCGTTCTCGAAGTCGCTCGCGACCTTCTGCTGGTACGTATGGGCGCTCATGCAGGCCTCGAAGGACTGCGGCAGGAGGCCGAGCCCGGAAACGATGCTGTCGTAGCCGTCGGGGTCGAACTGCTGGCTGTCAGGCGCGGCGCCGTTCACCGCGTCGATGAAGCGCCAGAAGCTCGCCGGCCCGCCGAGCGAGGCGACGCACTCCGCGGCTTCGGCATGTTCCGCGGCATGCACGTGCTGGTCGATGAGCGGGAGATGGCGGTATACCCAGGCGACCTGGCCGTTCTCGCCGTAGTCGGCCATGACCTGCTCCAGGGTCTGCTGGAAGGATTTCGCGTAGGAAGAATCGATGTCCGCGTACTCGACGAGCACGACCGGCGCGGCAGGGTTGCCGGCGATGTGGTCGGCTTCGGTTACCGGATGCAGGAGCGAGATATCGCCCTCGACCGCGCCCTCCACGCGGCCGCTGCGCATGGCGTACACGGCGACGGCGAGGATGAGGCCGGCGATGACGATGGCGGCAGGGATGAACCAGGTCTCGCGTGCGCGCACGGCGGCGGTGTCGGGAGATTCCATTACGTCCATGATACTACAGGCAACGAGATACCCCGCGCAGCCTACGGCTGCGCGGGGATTTCTTCCGTGTCTCCGGCCCGCATGTTCCGGAAGACGGGAGGGAATGCGCGTGCGCGGTCGCGGACCGTCACGCGCATCGATTCGCCGAAATTGTCGCACATGATATCGGCGATGCGCTCGAGCGCGCGCTGCTGCCGTCCGGCCGGCCCGAGCTTGTCGAGCCCGTGGACCTTCACGGTTACGGCCGTGCCGTCCGTGCCGGTCCCGTATACGCCCGAGGGGAACATCCCGTGGGCGCAGCCGGCGCACTGGCAGGGCAGGTCGTCAGCTTCCTCGACGTCATGGATGACGCCCCAGAGGAAGCTTCCGAGCCCGTGCGGATACGCGCATTCGAGCGTGAGCAGTGGAAGTCCGGACATCCTGCCCTCCATCGGTTATGGTGAAGCCCTTCAAGGACCCTCTGCTTCCTATGGTATACCCTCGCGTGCGCGTTAGAAGGGCAGGGTGTGCGTAATGGCGGCAGGGCCGTCGGTGGCCTTCCACGACGACGTGTCTATCTTGAACTCGCGCGGGCCGCCGACGTCCTTGTATTTCAGCTTGCCGTGCTTGAGCGCGTAATCGTAGATGTCGCGCGTGATCTTCACGTCGTCGAGGCAGTACTTGCGCACCTTCTCGATTTCGCCGTTCTGCCACCACTCGACCGCTTCGAGGCCGTTGCCGCTCTTGCCGATGCCGAGCGTGCCTTCGGCGAGCGACTGGAGCCGCAGGCGGCGTCCGAGCACGTTCTGCACCTCCACCAGGAGGTCGAGCGAGCGGATGCGGGTGAGGTCGCCGGGATAGTAGCGGTTGAGGAGCGGTATGTCGAAACTGTCGGAATTGAATCCGATGAGCATATCGGCGCGCTCGATGATAGGCCAGAGCTGGCCGAACTCTTCTTTCGCGTAGGAGGTCAGCTCGCCGGTCTCTGAGTCGTGGATGCCGACGATGGAGATCTCCATGCGGGAAAGGTCGCCGCGGCCGAGGGTAGGGAAGGCGTTCGCTGTCTCAATATCAAACGTAACTGCGCGCATAGGAACTATTTCTTGTCAGCGGTACTGCGTATAAAAGAAGATACGTCGTTCACTGAAAGCTGTTCTTCACGGCTCTCGGCAAGTACCTTGAGCGTGATAGTGCCGGATGCCGCCTCATCTCTACCGTAGGCGAGGAAATAGGGGATGCCGCGGCGCACCGCCTCCTTCACCTGGTCGCCGAGGCTCTTTCCGGAGAGATTCACGAGCACGTTCACGCCCTGCGCGCGCAGTTCGTCGGCATACTCATGCGCGCCGTGTACGCCCTGCATATCTGATTCATCCGGTATGCCGATGAATAGGTCGGGCGCGCCCGTAAGGTTTTCAGGCAAAAGGCCGTGGGTCTCGAGGAAATCAAGCAGCGTAACATCGCCGAAGGCGAAGCCGACGGCAGGAACAGCCTCGCCGCCGAAGAGGGATACGAGGCCATCGTAGCGGCCGCCGCCGAAGAGAGAACGCGTATTCTCAGGGTCGGTATCGAAGACCTCGAAGACGACGCCGGTGTAGTAGAGGAACCCGCGCATGAGCGTAGGACTGAAGACGGCGTTCGTGATGCCGCGCTCGTTGAGCGCGTTGATGAGCCCTGCCACCTTCGCGCGCTCTTCCTCGACTGCGGCATCCGTACCCGCCTCGATGAGCTCGAGCGGGTCGGTGCCGTTCCGGCGGAAGGCAGTGCGTGCTTCTTCGAACGCGTCCGCAGGCATCTTTGCCTTGCGGTCGACCAGCGCGATGTACGCGAGCGTTTCCTCTTCCGAGAGCTCGAGCGCGCGGCAGGCTGCGTTTATGAGCGCGCGCGAATTGATGCGGATCTCAAAATCTCCGTTCTTTGCCCCGAAGGCGCTCAATATCTGGTGCGCGCGCACGATGGCTTCGCCCTCTCCCTTGCCATCGGAGATGCCGACGATGTCGACATCGACCTGGTAGAACTCGCGGAGGCGGCCCTTCTGCGGGCGCTCGTAGCGGAAGCGGTTGCCGATAGAGAACCAGCGCAGCGGGAAGACGAGCTCGCGCTTCTTTGCGGCAACCATGCGCGCGAGCGTCGGCGTCATCTCGGGGCGCAGCGTTACGCGGCGGTCGCCGCGGTCGGTAAAGGTATACGTCTGGTCGTTCACGATCTCCTCGCTCGTCTTGGCTTCATAGAGCTCGGCGCGCTCGAGCGGGGAAGCCTGGTATTCCTCAAAACCCTGGCGGCGCAGCACGGTGCGCGCCGTATCGAAAAGGTACTGCATCTTCGCCCAGTCGGCCGGGTAGAAGTCGCGGACGCCCTTGTATGGGTCGGTGGAAAGGGGCGCGGAGGTAGGCGAATCGGGGGAGGTCATGAGGCTAAGTGTAGCAAATGTTGGGGCGGTTCTGAACCTACTTCCATTACTTCATATACATAGTAAGGTGCTCATATGAAGGAAGGCGAGCAGACATATGACGTAATCGTGGTAGGCGGCGGAGCCGCCGGCATGATGGCTGCCGGAATCGCGGCATCGCGGAAGCTCCGCGTTCTTGTACTCGAAAAGAACTCTACACTTGGCAAGAAGCTTTCCATTACCGGAGGCGGCCGGTGCAATATCCTGAACGCTGAAGAAGATGAGCGCGCGCTGCTCTCGCACTACGGCGCAGCTACCGAGTTCCTCTACTCTGCGTTCTCGCAGTGCGGCATGCAGGATGCGCGCGATTTCTTCGCGTCCATCGGCGTGCCGACCACGGTCGAGGCGCGAAAACGGGCATTCCCGGTATCGCAGAAAGCGACTGATGTAACAAAAGCGCTTGCTGCGCATTTGCAGAAGCAAGGCGTGGAGGTAAGGTTGCGCAGCCCAGTGACCGATATCCAGATGAAGGACGGCGCGATAGCATGCGTCGTTGCCGGCGGCGTGCGCTACCGCGCGACGTCGTACATATTCGCGACGGGCGGCACCTCGCACCCCGAGACCGGCTCTACAGGAGACGGGTTCGAGTGGCTGAGGCGTATCGGGCATACGGTCATGGAACCCACGCCCACCATCGTGCCGCTGAAGGTACGCGATGCGTGGGTGCACGCGCTTGCCGGAAGGACCATCGAGGGCATGAAGATAACGTTCTTCGTCGAAGGAACGCGCAAGCTCTCGCTCAAGGGAAACGTGCTCCTGACGCATTTCGGCATATCAGGGCCGCTCGTGCTTAACGCTTCCGGCAGCGTGCGCGACCTCATGCAGGAAGGGGAGGTGACGGCGCGTATCGATGCCTTTCCAGAGATGGACCTCGGCGCGCTTGATACGCACCTGACGAGCGTGTTCGACGAGCACAAGAACAAGGAGCTTCAGAATGTGTTCCGCCTGATAGCGCCGCCGGGCACGGGCGATGTGCTGCTTACGCTCGTGCCAGACATCGATGCGCACACCCGCGTGCACAGCGTTACCCGCGAGCAGAGGCGCGCGCTCGCGAAGCTCCTCAAGGCGCTGCCGCTCAGCGTTTCCGGGCATATGGGAGCGGACCATGCGGTCGTCGCTGACGGCGGCGTTTCCCTTACGGAACTGGACACGAAGACCATGCGCTCGAACGTGTGCCGCAATCTCTTCATCATCGGCGACCTGCTCAATATCAGGCGGCCCACGGGCGGGTACTCGCTTCAGCTCTGCTGGACAACCGGGTATGTGGCAGGGAAGTACGCGTAAGTCCTAAAACGGGTCATTGCTATGCCAGAGTATTCCTATACTCTAATAAAGGGCGAGAGTATCCGATTCTCTTACGCGTAGAGGACAAAGCATCATGGGGCTATCTAGCGGTGATGTGCAAAGAGCGCCTCTGTAAAACAAGCGCTGTTCGGAGAAGCTGTAGAACCCGATAAGCTGGATATCCCACACTTTCTGGCTTGGCCTCGAAACTCGCCCATTTTACTGCAGCCTGGTATCCCAGGCTGTTTTTATATCGCTACGAAAGGCCGGTATCCGCGTGAAGCGCATCGTGCAGCTGCGCGACCTGGCGCATGATGATGTCGCGCACGTGCTCAGGATGCGCGATGCCGTGCATGAAGAAGTTCTCGTCGTTGCCGGCGGTCTCGACCGAGAGGACGCCGAAGCCTACCAGGGTCGCCAGGAAGCCGGAGACGTTCGTCGTAACGTCCTGCACGCGCGTGAGCATGAAGCTCGATACCTCGCGGCTGAAGAAGCCGTGCTGGCGGATGTCGACGATGCGTAGGTTGGTGATGACCCAGACGGTGAGGTAGTAGCGGGTGAGGAGGCCGAAGAGGGCTGTCCACACGACGAGGAGCCAGATGCCGGTCAGGAAGCGCATGGCGCCCGGCGGCGGCGAGAAGCTCAGGAAGGCGGTCGCGGCGTCCGTGCTCATCTGCGCGAAGACGGCGAGCGCGCCGAAGAGTATCCAGGGCAGGAAGGCGAGGATGAGGATGGGGATGACGCGCAGCGCGAGCACGAAGAGGTGCTGGCGGACCTCCTTCACGATGACCTCTCCTGGTTCCAGTTCGAATTCCTCCATACGCTATATGACGCCGCTGGCGATGTAGAGGATGAGCGCGCCGGAAATAAAGACGTGCGCGCCGACGGCAGGGACGGCCAGCCACGAGCGATGGCTGTAGCGGAACCAGTGGTACGCCGCGACGGCGGTATATATGAGCCACGCGCCGACGACGAAGAGGAAGACGATCGCGAGCGCGCTGTGCAGGTCGGCGGAGGGAAGGGAGAGCAGGGGCTTGGCGAAGGGAGTCTCGTACGCCTCCGGCGAATTGATGTCCATTAGGGATAGTATGCCACTAGAGTGCGCGGCCTGTCATAGGGGTCGGTGAGGATTGCGGTTTCGTGAGCGCCGCCGGAATCAAGCAATTCCCGCGCAGACGCGATGTTCTCGATGTCGGCTTCGAGCCAGAGCTCGCCGGCAGGGAAGAGGCGCGCAGGCGTCTCCTGCGCAATGCGACGGATGAACGCGAGGCCGTCCTCGCCCGCGAACAGGGCCTCATGCGGCTCGTATGCGGTAACGCTGCTCTCGAGGGCCGCTGAGCGGCTTTCGGGGATGTAGGGAGGGTTTGAGGCGATGATATTCCACCGCTCGTCTCCGAATGCGGCAAAGAGGTCCGACGTGCGGATGTCGGCGCGCGCTGCGTCCAGGCCGTTGCGCTCCAGGTTCCTCGCTATCTGCGCGCAGTGCGCGGGCATGAGCTCGGCAAACGTGATGCGCGCCTGCGGGAATGCCTTCAGCACGGCAAGCCCGATGGCGCCTGAACCGGCGCAGAGGTCGAGAAAGGCGAACGGCGCATCGCCGAACTTTTCTTTAAGGCCCACGATGAGGCGCTCCGTCCACCATTCGGTCTCGGGGCGGGGAATAAGCGGGCGGCTTGCAAGGCCGATGCGCAAGCCCAGAAAAGGAACCCAGCCGATGACGTATGCGAGCGGCTCGCCTGCGGCGAGCCGCGCCCGGTCCTCCTCCGTAACCTTCGCGGCATCACCCTCGTACTTGTCGCGTATCAGAAGCTCCAGGTCGGTCATGCGGACAGTGTACTGCATGCGGCCCGAAATATATTTGTCAGTAAAAAATAAGGGCTCCAGCAAAGTGCTGGAGCCCGAATCCCTGCCGTTTAGTCGCCGCCCCATCCTTCGATAAAGGCGCTGCCGCCATCGGGGGAAGAGATCTCGTGCTCCATGACATCCTCCTCTCATCTTCCTAGCTCATTCTAGGTCGATGCGGAAAGTATATCGCACTTGCCCCGAGCGGGAAGAGGGCAGTACACTGGAGGCATATCTCTTATCCTGCACGCATATGCGCATCCACTTTTGGAACACCGTCCTCTCGCTCTTCTTCGCCTTCCTGATAATCATCTCTATCGCGTTGCTCTCATCAGCTGGCCGCATCTTCTATAGCGTGCCGGAGCGCGACATCATCCTGATGGCGCTCGCCACCTTCCGCCTGGTGCGCCTCTTCACGTATGACCAGATAACGGCGTTCATCCGCGGCTGGTTCGTGGGCGCAGAGCCCAACACGCTGCGGCATACGCTCGGCACGCTCATCAACTGCCCGTGGTGCACGGGGCTGTGGTTCGGCTGGGTCATCGTTGCCTTCTATTTCGCTACCGTCTACTCATGGCCGATCATCCTCATCCTCTCGATCGCCGCGCTCGGTTCCTTCTTCCAGCTCATCGCGAACTGGGTCGGGTGGAGCGCTGAGGCGAAGAAGCTGGAGACGAAGGCGAGAGAGACTGCGTAGATCTCTGCTCCATATGAATAGAAGAACGGCCCGGCGTTAGCCGGGCCGTTCTTAACTGAACTTAACGGAGACTAGTAGCCGCCGCCGAAACCGCCGCCGTTCTGGCGGGGAGGGCGGTCGCCCTGCGGGCGAGCCGGAGAAACCGAGAGCATGCGCCCGTCGAATTCCTTGCCGTCCCAGCGGTCGATAGCAGCCTGTGCGCCTGCCTCGTCCGCCATCTCTACGAAGCCGAAGCCACGAGAGCGACCGGTCATGCGGTCCATGATAATGCTTACGGACGCGACCGCGCCTGCTTCCTCGAAAGCGGTGCGGATCTCATCCTCGGTCGAACGGTACGGGATACCGCCGATATAGAGCTTGGTGTTAGCCATGTGGCGTTGAAACTAAAGGTTATATAACCCTCGCCGATCCGAACCTGAGGAATCCCTGCGTATGCACGGCGCCAGAGCTTGGGGTACCTGCGAGTTATTCTGATTGTGCAGCATTTTTCATAAAATCGCAAGTAGGCGCGGCATGGCGTGTGGATATGGCCGGGCATAGGAAAAGGCCGGATGCGCGAAGCGCATCCGGCCAGATGGTCATAGGATACCTTTGTCCTTCTTCGAATGAAGGATGGCGTTCGAATAGAAGCGCCGGTATTCGGTCACGAAGCCCTGCGCGAACAGGTGCGCGGCGCGCTCGAGGTGCGCCGCTTCGACCGGTACCTTAGGGCAGATGCCCACCGGCGACTGCTTCGCGCTCGGCGGAGGGAGGAGGACGATGAACTCGGCATGCTCGAACGTGAATTCGATGCCTGCCGGCCAGCTCCACGTGTCCTTTCCGAGCGGGAAGGGGACGTATCTTCCGTTCTTGAAGATATCGGCGACTTCCTCGTAGAACGGGCTGTTGTGCCGTTCAGGATGGTAGGTGAAACGCTTGCGCACCGGTTCGAGGCCTTTCGGCGCATAGATCGGCCGGCCGCCCCCGTGCGGGCTCGGCATATTCCCGATCGCTTCCATGTACTGCTCCTTCTGCTGAGATGGATTCCGTGGGGATTATAACACTATTTGTATACCGAGTCAAAGCATGCGAACGCCGTGCCGCTACGCGTTCCGGGTGATCATGCTGTCCTTGATGTCCTCAAAGGTGCCGCCGACCTTCTTGCCGGGGTTGAAGATGTTCTCTGGATCGAATATGCGCTTCGTGCGCTCGAAGAGCGCGTACATCTCGTCGCCGAATTCCTGGCGCACATACGGCGTGCGGATGATGCCGTCGTTGTGCTCGCCGGTAGTGGTGCCGCCGTACCTGAGCACGAGGTCGTAGACCTTCGGCGCGAGCTCGAGAATCGTGTTCCTGACCTCGGGCCTTTCGAGGTCCATGAGCGGAATGATATGGAAATTGCCGTTGCCGATATGCCCGGCGATGGTGTAGATGAACGAATCCGCGTACTGGTTGAGAAGGGTATCGAGCTCGGGAAGGAACTGCGGATAACAGTCGACCGGCACGACGAAGTCGTCGATGAACGGGGTCGCGTAGAGACCCTTCGAATGCTTGCGCAAGAGCGAGAAGCTCTCGCGGCGTACGACCCAGTACTTCTCGCTGGCGCGCTCGTCCTTGAGGACGCGGGTCCGCAGCGCGAACGGCGCGAGGGCGGCGCGCGCGGCTTCTGCCGCGGCTAGAGCGACCTCGTGCGTATCTTCCGAGAATTCCGCCATCAGGATGAAGTACGGCGCGCCGCCCGTGAGCACCATGGCGGCTTCCGGCAGGAAGGAGAGCCCGAGGCGCGCGGCGCGCACGGGGCCCATCTGCGCGAGCATGCCCGGCAGGAACTTCACGGCGAGCGAGAGCGTGTGCTGGTCGAACGATTCGAACGATTCAGGATTGTGGGGAAGGACGGCGCGCACGATTTCGGGAAGCTTCGGCATATCCTTCTGAGAAAGGAAGGCGACGAGCATGCTGCGATAGCCCTGGTCCTTCACGAGGCGCAGCTTCGCAGCCGTCATGAGGGTGAGGGTGCCCTGCGAGCCGCAGATGAGCTTGGCGAGGTTGAAGGTCTTCGTCGCCTCGTCGCGCACGTTCCAGAGCGCGTAGCCGGACGAGTTCTTCGATACCTTCGGCTCGGCAGCCGCTATCTTCGCCGCGTTCTCGGCGAGGAGCTCGTCCATCTCGCGGTATATCGTTCCCTCGAGCGTCTGCAGCTCTTTCTTCTTCGCGAGCTCGGCCGGCGAAAGGGGGCCGAACGTCGCCCGCGAGCCGTCCGAAAGCACGACGTCGACGGATTCGAGGTATTTCTCGGTCTTGCCGTACTCGAGCGTCCGCTCGCCGCCGGAGTCGTTGTTCACGATGCCGCCGATGGCCGCGAGCTCGCGCGAGGCGGGGTAGGACTGCAGCATGAGGCCGCCGTGCGCGAGCGTCGCCTTCTCGAAGTCGCGGTAGTAGACGCCGGGCTCGGCGACGGCGTAGCCGCCGTCGCCTTCGGCCTTCACCTCGCGGATGGCATTCATGTGCCTGGTGAACGCCGCGACGACCGAATCTGTGAGCGGGCCGCCGCTCATGTCGGTACCCGCGGCGCGGGCAGCCACCGATACGCTCTTCCCCTCGCGCTTCAACTTCGCGAGCTCGGCGACCATGCGCGAGACGTCTTCGGCATCCTTAGGATAGGCGACGACCTTCGGCATGCGCGCGAAGATACTCGTGTCGCGGCTCATGGCGCGCAAGGTCTCGAGGTCGTCGGTAACCTCTCCCTCCATGGCTGCCGCGAGCGCGTCGCGCAGGGAATCATCGCCGTCGGCGCCATCCTGAGCGCCTTCTGCAGGCTGCGCCGGAGCCGGCGCGGGGAATTCGCCCGGTCCCTGAACGCCGGCACGCAGCACCGCGAGCGCTCCGTACACGAAGACGCCCGTTACGGCGAGCGCGACCAAGATGACGAGACTATAGAGAAGGAATGAAATCATGCTCTCCTAACAATACCGCAGGAAGCGCACCGCAGACATTGTAAAAAGCTTCCGGCTGGGTATACTGCAGAAAATGACTCCTGCTATCAGCGTTACAGGACTGAAGAAGACCTACTCCGGCGGCAAGAAGGCGGGAACGACGGAAGCGCTCAAGGGCGTATCGCTCTCCATACCGAAAGGAGAGTTCTTCGCGCTCCTCGGCCCGAACGGCGCCGGCAAGACGACGCTCATCTCCATCCTCTCGAGCCTCGGCCGCAAGACGGAAGGCGAGGTCCGCATACAGGGCGTGAGCCTCGATGAGGATCCTGACCGCGCGAAGTCGTTCATCGGCTTCGTCCCGCAGGAGATGAACTTCGATATCTTCGGAAAGGTCCTCGATATCGTCGTAGACCAGGCCGGATACTACGGCATCCCGCGCAAGGAGGCGTTGCCGCGCGCGGAGGAGCTGCTGACCCGCCTGGGGCTGTGGGAGAAGCGTGCGCAGCAGGCGCAGGCGCTTTCCGGCGGCATGAAGCGCCGCCTCATGATCGCACGCGCCCTGATGCACAAGCCCGAGGTCCTTCTCCTGGACGAGCCGACGGCAGGCGTCGACGTCGAGCTGCGCCGCAGCATGTGGGACTTCCTGCGCGACCTCAACGCCTCCGGGACGACCATCCTGCTCACGACGCACTACCTCGAGGAAGCCGAGCAGCTCGCGCGCCGCGTGGCGATCATCAACCACGGGGAGATAATAGAGCAGGGGAGCGTGCAGGAGCTTCTCGCCAAGCTCCATTTCGTCACGCTCCTCCTTGATACGCACGAGCAGCTTTCCGAGGCGTCCATGCAGCTCTTGCGCGGCGAGCCGCTCGAACGCGTCGACGACCATACGCTGAAGCTCACCCTCAAGCCCGGCGAGACGCTGAACGAGGTCTTCCGCAAGCTCTCGTCCGTCGGCATCCAGGTGAAGAACGTGCGCACGACGGGCAGCATGCTCGAGGAAGTGTTCATGCAGCTTATCGAGAAGAAATGACCATGAGAACACCGACCCTTACCGGCTTCAAGACGATGGTGCGCCGCGACGTGGTGCGCATCTTCCGTATCTGGTCGCAGACGCTCCTGCCGCCGGTCGTGACGATGTCGCTCTACTTCGTCGTCTTCGGCGGCTTCATCGGGAACCAGGTCGCCGACATCTCGGGCTATTCCTATATGCAGTACATCGTGCCGGGCCTCGTCATGATGAGCATCATCACGAGCTCCTACATGAATACGGTCTCTACGTTCTATTTCGCGAAGTGGACGCGCACCCTCGACGAGGTGCTGGTCTCGCCCATGCCGTCGTGGGCGGTCATCGCGGGCTTCGCGTCCGGCGGCGTCATCCGCGCCTTCCTGGTGGGTATCCTGGTAACGGGCGTCTCGCTCTTCTTCACGCACCTGGCGATCTTCAACGCGCTCGTGCTCTTCGCGGTCGCCTTCCTCGCCGCGCTCCTGTTCTCGCTCGCCGGCATCGTCAACGCTATCTATGCGAAGGGGATGGAAGGCATCAGCATCGTCCCCACATTCGTGCTCACGCCGCTCACGTATCTCGGCGGCGTCTTCTATTCCATACACCTGCTCCCGCCGTTCTGGGCGAAGGTATCGCTGGCGAACCCTATCCTTTATATGGTGAACGCGTTCCGCTACGGCTTCCTCGGCGTGACGGACGTCGCCCTCACGACCTGCTTCGCCGTGCTCGGCGCCGCGACGCTCCTCGTGCTCGTCTGGGTGCTCATCCTCTTCCGTACCGGTGCCGGATCGAAGCGCTAGCTGATCCGCTCCTCGTGCTCTTCGTCGTCATCGGCAGGTGCCGAGCCGGGGAGCTCGGCTCCCGACGCGTTCGGCAGCGCGATCTCGATGGTCGTGCCGCGGTTGAGGGCGCTGCGGATGACGATAGAGCCGCCATGGGCGCGCACGATGTCGTTCACGATGGCGAGCCCCAGCCCGCTCGTGCCGCTG